>NZ_JBQFOV010000002.1:0-417921 GCF_056533885.1 Ruegeria sp. F12
TCCCTGCTTCATCTGGCCCAAAATATCCCGGGGAGCGCGAGGGGCTGGCCCCTCGCTCCCGCCCTCTAAGCCCGCTCAAACCCGCGCGCAATTTCCCAATCCGTCACTACACGCTCGAACTCTTCGATCTCGACCTCCGCCGCACGGGCATAGTGATCGACCACATCATCCCCCATGGCCGCGCGCAACATGGCCGACCCATGCAACGCATCCCGCGCCGCGCGCAAGTTGCCGGGGATCATGCCCGTTTCGCCCTGATAGACGTCTCCCTGTGTCGGGGGCTGCAATTCCAGCGCTTCCTCGATCCCGGCAATCCCAGCGGCCAGCATCCCTGCCATCGCCAGATACGGGTTCGTGTCCGAGCCCGGAATACGGCACTCCACCCGAACTGCCTTGGTGCCATCCCCGCACAGACGGAACCCCGCCGTGCGGTTGTCCACCGACCAGATGATCCGCGTTGGCGCAAACGTGCCCTTCATGAACCGCTTGTAACTGTTGATGTAGGGAGCCATGAAATAGGTGTAGTCGGCGGCGTATTTCAGCAAACCCGCCATGTAGTTCTTCATGACATCAGACATCCCGAGCGGATCTTTTTCGTCGAAAAAGATTGGCACCCCATCTGCCCAAAGCGACTGATGCACGTGGGACGAGCTTCCCACTTTCTCATGATGCCATTTCGGCAGGAACGTCGCCGCATGGCCATGCTGCCACGCGATTTCTTTCACTGCGTTCTTGGCAATCGAGTGATACTCGGCCGTGTCCATCGCGGGGGCGTATTTGATGTTCAGCTCTTCCTGCCCGGTCTCAGCCTCACCTTTCGAGTTTTCGACCGGAATCCCGGCGTTCCACAGATGATTGCGGATCGGGCGCATCACATGCTCTTCCTTGGTGGTCTGCAGGATGTGATAGTCTTCGTTATAGCCCGAGATCGGCTCCAGATCGCGAAACCCTTCCTTGCGGATCTGGTCAAAGCTCTTCTCGAACAGGAAAAACTCCAGCTCGGTGGCGCACATGGCGTCATAGCCCATGGCCTTAAGCCGGTTCACCTGCTTTTTCAGGATGGACCGAGGCGCGTGGGGCACTTCCTCATGCGTATGGTGATCCAACACATCGCACATCACCATGGCGGTGCCCTCAAGCCACGGAACCGGGCGCAAAGTACTTAGGTCAGGCTTCATCACATAGTCGCCATATCCGCGTTCCCAGCTGGTGGCAGCATAGCCATCGGGCGTCGCCATCTCGAGGTCGGTGGCCAACAGATAGTTGCAGCAATGGGTTTCTTCCCAAGCGCCCGCCACGAAATGACCCGCGTGGAACCGCTTACCCATCAGACGCCCCTGCATGTCGACCATGCAGACCAGCACGGTGTCGACCTCACCAGCTTCGGCCTTGGCTTTGAGATCGTTCAATCTTGCTTCATTGCCCATCCCGTTCATCCTTTGTCATCTTCTGGGACCGTCGTCCCAAATTATTCCCAGCGGCCCTAGTCCTCGACCGTTTCGCTATCCATTTCCATCACCAGACGTGTCTCCAGCACCTGCCCGCTTTGGTAGAGGATCGGATAGGCGATGGCGGCGATATGCCCGTGCAGGTCACGCATGGCGCGCAACGTCTCAAGATGCAGATCACTTGAGGCAAAGCTCTCGGTCTGCCCCCTCTCAAGCCGTTTCAAATGCGCCTTACGACTGTTCCGCGATAGGCGCTTGACCTCGGCCTTGTCCAGCACCAGACGGCGGGCGCAGTCCACATCATTCACCAGCAGCACATGACGAGCCAGCGAGAAACTGGCCAGTACAGCCGCGTGCAGGTCCTTGAGTTCCTTCCAGCCTTGCGCCGAAAACTCGGTGCGTTCAGTGTGTTTGATCTGCGCGGTTCGGGTCATGCGGTTTGACACCACGTCGCCCGCCGCCTCAAGCCGGATCGCGTATTCGACCAGGCCGCGCGCCGCCTTGATCTGCGCCTTGCTCATGTTTTGGCGCGGCATTCGGGCGACAAAGCGTCGGATTTCGGTCAGCTGTGCATTCACCCGTTCATCCTGCTGCCACAGGGCCGAGATCGCATCGCTGTCGTCCTGCTCATAAATATCCAGAACCGGGCGGAACATGCGCTCAACCTGTGTGACCATCTGCAACAGCTCATGCCGGACCGAGGACATCGCAACGTTCGCCCCCGACGCGCTTGGATCGTTCAGTGGGCTAAGCGCGTCCGAGAAGTGGTCCATCGCGTGCGCCTTAACCTCGGGCTCGGGCAGCAGCAGTGTCACCGGACGCTCCATCCAGTTCACAAACCCTGTGGCCAGCACAAAAACGGCAAGGTTGAACCCGATATGGGCCAAGATCAACGACTGCCCTGCCCCTGCGACCATCAACGTCTGATGCGTGCCGGTCACGTTGACCACAATCAGCATCACCAGCGCCGCGCTGCCGCGTAGCAGAAGGTTGGCCAGTGGAATACGACGCGCGGAAACCGTAAGGTCACGGGTCAGCCAGATCGGAATAAAGGCCGAGCCCAGATTGGCCCCAAGAACCAGCGACAGCCCGGCAGCAAAAGGGATGGCTCCGATCTGAACCAGTGTCACGCACATCAGGATCGTCGCAACCGAACTGTGCATGACAAAGGCCAATACCGCGCCCACGATAAAGGCGCTGAAATAGTCGCTTTCCAGATAGCCCGCGATGGCGGGCAAAAAGGCGCTCTCGCGGATCGGATCAACCGCATCGCGCAAGAACTGCAATGAAACCAGAATGAACGCGATGCCCAGAACAATGCGCCCTATCAGCCGCACATTGGCGCGGTCGGACTTGAGGTACAGCCACCCGCCCAGCGCCAGCAGCACGGGCTGCAGCCAACCCAAATCATAAGATAGAACCTGAATGACAAGCGCTGCACCCAGATCCGCGCCCAGCACCCCGGCCAACGCAAGGCCAAAGCTGACCATGCCTGCCGCGGCAAAACCGGTCAGCAAAACTGTAACCGCAGCCGAGCTTTGCAGGATCGTTGCCAGAACCATTCCGGCCGCACCCGCAACAAAGGTGTTCGAGTGTCGCGTCAACAGCGACTGGAACAATGCGCCAAAGCGTCTTTCGATGCCCGTACGGACCAGCCGCACCGCAAACAGCAGCAACATGGTCGCCGCAAAAATCTCGATCAGGAACCCCGCAATAGCCATTGGCCTATACCCCTCTGACCCGGTTCACGCCAAGGCGCGACCAGAGTGTTCTTGTCTGTTTCAGAGGCAAGCCTAGCATCGGGGATCGGGGTTCCAGAGGTCCAATACCGGCACGCGACCGAGGCCGCGCGCCGTAATCGCATTGAAATTAGCCGTAGCGATAAGGCCGTCCGGCCTTGAGCATGTCGGCGTTATACTGCTTGAAGATCTCGACAACCTTGGCTTTGGTCTCGGACTCGGCTGCGATTTCATCCCAGAAGGCAACGGCTGCTTCTTCGACCTGCGCCCATTCGGCGTCCGGGATTGAGGTCAGTTCCATCTTATCGCCATTCACGCGCAGGCTGGCCTCGCCACCCCAATACCACCACTGGCGATAGTAGTGCGATTGGTCGCAGCAAACGCGGAACAGGGTCTGCAGGTCTTCCGGCAGTTCGTTCCAGCGGTCCATATTGGCAAAGAACGATCCTGCCCATGCGCCCGAGATGTTGTTGGTCAGGAAATAGTTGGTCACATCAGCCCAACCCACGGTGTAGTCTTCTGTGATGCCCGACCAAGCGATGCCGTCCAACTCGCCGGTTTGCACCGCGACCTCGATGTCTTCCCACGGCAGAGTGACCGGCACAACGCCGAATTGGCTCAGGAAGCGGCCCGCCGTTGGGAAGGTAAAGACGCGTTTGCCCTGCAGATCGGCGAGGCTGTTGATCGGGTCTTTGGTGGCAAAGTGGCAGGGATCCCAAGCGCCCGCGCTGATATGCTTGACGCCGACCTTGGAATATTCCTCATCCCAGATCTCGTTCAGGCCGTACTGGTTGAACAGCACCGGCACGTCCAGCGAGTAGCGCGAGGCAAACGGGAAATATCCGCCGAACACGGTGACTTCGGTAGGAGATGCCATCGAGTCATCATCCGATTGCACCGCATCGATGGTGCCGCGCTGCATGGCGCGGAACAACTCTCCGGTCGGGACCAGCTGATCAGCATAGAACAGCTCGATCTGCATCCGGTCACCAGCGATCTTGTTGAACATCTCGATGGCCGGGTCGATCACATGGGCCGCCAAAGCTGGACCGGCATAGGTCTGCATCCGCCATGTGATCGTGCTCTGCGCCAGCGCGGGCGCGGCCAGAGGGGCAGCGGCAACGCCCACCCCGGCGGTTTGCAGAAACTTACGTCTTGTTGTCATGTCATTTCCTCTCTGTTGCAGTTCTTCTCGTGCCTTTTCATCGGCATTCTTGTTAGTTTCCGTAAACATATCCGGGCAGCCACAAGGCCAGTTCCGGGAAGATCATGATAATCGTCAGCGCCAGCACCATCACCGCCACAAACGGGAAGATCGAGCGGTAGATGTCGCGCAGCGTGATCTCGGGCGGGGCCATCGCGCGCATCAAAAACAGGTTATAGCCGAAGGGCGGCGTCATATATGCGATCTGTGTGGTGATCGTATACAGCACCCCGTACCAGATCAGGTCAAAGCCCAGCGCCCCCACCAGTGGCACATAGAGTGGGGCTACGATCACCAGCATCGCCGTGTCGTCCAAAAACGTGCCCATCACGATAAAGCTGAGCTGCATCAGGATCAAAATCATCCATGGCGACAGGCCAAGTTGATCGGTGAACAGGTTGTCGATGGCCTTCACCGCACCCAGCCCGTCGAACACTGCGCCAAAGCCAAGGGCGGCAAGGATGATCCACATAAACATGCATGAAATCGCCAACGTCTGCTTGGTGCAATCCTCGAAAATCTTCCACGTCATGCGCCGTTTCAGCACCGACACGACCAGCGCCGTCAGCGCCCCGATGGCCGAGCTTTCGACCAGCGAGGTCCAGCCATTCACAAAGGGCACCATCATAGCGGCAAAGATGATCAGCGGCAGCGCACCCGCGCCCAGCAGGCGGATTTTCTCGGCCCGCGGGACCTCATGCGCATCTTCCATTGCGGGGCCCAGATGCGGCTGAATGCGGCAGCGGATCCAGATATACAGAATGAACATTCCTGCCATCAGCAGGCCGGGCACGATCCCTGCCAGCCATAACTGCCCTACCGGCTGCCGCGCGATCATCGCATAGAGCACCAGAACCACCGAAGGCGGCACAAGAATTCCCAGACTGGACCCCGCCTGAATGACCCCCGTCACCATCGTCTTGTCGTAGCCCCGCCGCAGCAATTCCGGCAGCGCAATGGTCGCGCCAATCGCCATCCCCGCCACGCTGAGCCCGTTCATGGCCGAAACCAGCACCATCAGGCCAATCGTACCAATTGCCAACCCGCCATTCACCGGCCCCATCCAAACATGGAACATCCGATAGAGGTCATCGGCCAGACGGCTTTCTGACAACACGTAGCCCATGAAGATGAACATCGGCAGCGTTAGCAGTGGATACCACTTCATCAGCTTCATGGCGGCTGAAAATGTAATGTCCTGCCCGCCTGTTCCCCACAGGGCCAGCGCGGCAACGGTAGCAACCGCTCCGATTGCGCCAAAGACGCGCTGACCTGTGAAAAGCATCAGCATCATCGAGGCGAACATGAAAATGGCGATATATTCCTGGCTCATGCCCGAGCGACCCCGATTTCCTGCCCTTTGATCCGGGCTATGTCTTTGAAGAATTCCGATATCGCCTGCAGCAGCATCAGGAAGAAGCCCAGCGTCATGATCGATTTGATCGGCCAGATATAAGGTCGCCACGCGGTCGAGGAACGCTCGAGCCGCCCAACCTCTTCACTGCCGGTCAGAAGACCAGTGAAATAAGCCACGGGTTCCGTGCCCCAATACCCAAGGCTATAGGCAGTTGAGCCCAAGCCGCCATAGAACAGCACGCCCAGATACAGAATCAACAGCAGCACGGTGAAGGCGTCGAACCACGCTTTCTTCTTGTGACTCCAGTTGTGATAAAACAGGTCCATCCGTACGTTCGAACCCAGCTGGATCGAATACGGCCCGCCCATGATGTAATAGGTCACCATGGCAAATTGCGCCATTTCCAGGGTCCACAGCGACGGCAGAAAGAAGGTTTTCGAGATCGACGACCACAGCAGGATGCCCATCATCGCGAACAGGCCCCACATCATCACCCGCCCGATCCGGTAGTTGATCGCGTCAACGACTCGGACATATATGCTCATCGCCCGGATCACTCGGCCGCCCTTTCTTCGAAGGTCGCCAAGGTCCGCTTGATCCACGGTACAAGGCAGTTGGTGACGGTTGCGTGCTGCTGAGGCGTGCGGATCAAGTCGTTGCGGATTTCGATCATCACGTTCAGCAAACCATTGGGCAATGCCTGCACATCCAATGTGTGGGCCACGCCGTCCTTGGCCGAATACGGCTCGTTCAGTCGCGTGATATACGGGTTCTCAACGGCTTTCGTTGCCATCATCGCGGCGGCAAACCGATCATCGACTCCGTGCAGTATGCCAAGCTCGACCTGACGTTTTTGTCCGTGATAAATTGGCGTGAAGCTATGGATCGTCACCAGCAACTCCAGTGAGGCGCGGTTGCGGTCAATCACAGCCGACAAGGCTTGTCGAAACGGGTCATAGACCCCGTGGACACGGGCCTGCCTTTCTTCATCCGACATCTGGGCATTTGCGGGGATGTCGTAGTCCTCGCTCCGGACGGGCATGGCGCCCGGCGCTTCGGGGGGGCGGTTGCAGTCATAGACCAGCCGCGACACACCACCATGAACCAGCGGTGCCGAGAGTTCGGCAGACATCATCCGGGCCACGGCCAATGCGCCGGGGTCCCATGCGATGTGACTGTCGCGCGCCTCGGCGCCTAGGCCCATGTCGCCCAGAAACGCAGGGATGCGGTTCGACGCGTGTTCGCAGACCAACACCACCTTCGGGGCGTTGCCTGCCAAGTCAGTGTGAACAACTGTGCCGAAATCCAACCTATCGCCCCGCGATTCCCAGAATCTTCTTTGTGGAAAAATTTCCACACACGTCGATCACCTGTCAATAATTTTCCTGTACAATTTTCTCCAGACTTGATCTTGATGAAAAATTATTCACATTATGCCTTTGTCGCATACAGGAGGATCGTTTAGTGCGGGTGACGGACAGGCTGCTGGCCCATCGGGACAAGATGACGCCTTCGGAACGGCAACTTGTCAGTGTGCTCCTGGATGACTATCCCATGGCAGGCTTGGGCAGCATTACTGAACTGGCCAGCACCGCCTCGGTCTCGACCACCACGGTGGCACGGATGCTGCAAAAGACCGGATTTGACGGCTATCCGCAATTTCAGGCCGCCCTGCGGGGCGAAGTAAAAGAGATGATCTCGGGCCCCATCGCCAAGCGTGATGTCTGGCAAAACGATCTGCCCGAAGAACACATCCTCAACCGCTACTCCCAGCAATCCCTCGCCAACCAAAAGCGCACGATTGATGAGGTCGATCCAGCCGAGTTTGACAGTTTTTGCAACCTGTTATCCGATCCCAACCGACGTATTTTCATCACCGGAGGACGCATCACAGGTACAATGGCGCAGTACCTGTACCTGCATTTGCAAATGATCCGTCCCGACGTCCGAATGTTACCGGTGGCTGCGTCGTGGACACATGATCTGCTGGATGTACGCAAGGATGATGTCCTAATCGCGCTGGACGTGCGGCGCTACGAGAACTCAACCATGTTGATCGGGCAGCTCTGTCAGGAACGCGGGGCCGAGATTGTGCTGTTCACAGACCAGTGGCGCTCGCCCATTCACCGACTGGCCAAACATACCTTTGCCGCACGGATTGCGGTACCGTCAGCGTGGGATTCGATGGCGTCGATCCTGACGCTGATGGAGTGCGCCATCGCCGAGGTTCAGGAACGCCTTTGGGATTCGGTCAAAGACCGCACCGACGAACTTGAGGCCGCCTTTGACCGTACCAAGCTGTTCCGCAAGTTCGGTCAAAACTCGGGTTCTTAACATCTGAAATTGCTATAATTTACAACTGCCCGTGATCAGTGTTGCCACTGCGGGGCCGCGCGTTCACTTTATGGGCATGAGTTTTGTCGCCGATAATCAACTGCCGCTTCTGATCCTGTTTTTTCTGATCGGACTCGTAGGCACCGGGTTTCTGTTCCGCAAACCTGCGGGGCATCGAGCGTGGAAACTGGCCGATCTGGTCTGGGTCGTGTTGGGTGGCATCGGCGCATTGGTTGCCGTTTTGGCAGGTCTTTACACTGCAGACAGTTCTCGTCTCGACCGACAAATCGACGTGGCCTATGCCGCTACACTGGCCTTTGACCGAGACGCTGCCCGCTTTCGCCTGCGGTTTTGCGACCCGGCCTATGATGATGACATTGGCGTTCTGTGCGAAAAGGTGGAATTCCTGTCAGCGTCTACGGCCAGCAACGCTGACCTGCCCCTGTTTATCGCCGTGACCAACGAGGTCGCGCCGCTGCAAGGACTGCACTTCCTGTTCGGACGTCAGGCCAAGGACGAAATGGACGACGCACGCGCGATGGCCGAAAAAGCCAGCGCTTTCGATATCGACCAATTTCTGGTTTTTACGACCGTGGACGACAAAACCCAGATTGCCATCGACAATATGCGCCGCAAGGTGCCTGCGATTGCCGGTGACTATCTGATCCTTGCCCGAAGCTACGAGGATCTGATTGCGCAAGTCGGGAAGTTGAAGGACGAATGGGAATATCTACAAGCCAACGCGCATATATTGGTGTTGCAGATCATTGCCCTATGTCTGGTCAGCTTTGCTGCACCGTTCCGTCTGGGCAAATCGCTTGTAGAACTACGCACCGCCTTCAGCGCCGATACGCCTGAGCCAGCCGCTCCGGGTCCGCGCCAAGAAAATACCGTGTCAGAGTCCAAAGGTTCCGCGTCCCTCGACGCAGCCAACCCGCCTTCTGGTATCGGTCCGCACTCGTAAAGGCCCGGACCGGCAACAGAGTGATGCGGCCAAGGCGACGCACCAACGCCACGTCCTCCATCAATGGCTGATCCGGGAACCCTCCCGCCTTTTCATACAGGCGGCGCGGAACCAGCAACCCCTGATCGCCATAGGGCAAGCCAAATATCCGGCTGCGCAGGTTGGCCCAACCCGCCACCCATGTCGGTGCAAAACCCGAGGCAGAAAACGCCAGCCGGAAGACCCCCGGGGTGCCATATCGCAGATGATCCCCAACCACTTTGGTCCAGCCCTGCTGCAATACGGTATCGGCGTGCAGAACCAGCAGCCACTCGCCCTTGGCCTCGGTACACCCCCGGCGCAACTGACCACCGCGCGACGCGGCACAGGACACGATTTCAGCCCCGGCCTCATCCGAGATCTCTAGGGTTTGGTCCGTCGATCCACCGTCCGAAACGATCAACTCCCTGATCAGGCCGGTATGCAGCCCTTCCATCAACGCCTCAAGCGTTGCGGGTAAGGTCTGAGCCGCGTTCAGGGTTGGGATGACGATCGAGATCGGTGCTGGCACGTGGATTACCCTCTGGTCTTGTCGGCGCGAACTCCTATATCACGAAGCCGAGGGAAAGCACGAGGACACCCCCATGCCCAATCGCCGCATCCTGCGCCTGAGTGGCGCGGACACTGACAGTTTCCTGCAAGGGCTGGTGACAAACGATATCGCCGGGATGGAGGGCGGGTTGGTCTATGCAGCGCTGCTGACGCCGCAGGGCAAATACCTTGCCGATTTCTTTCTGACGCGTCGGGGCGACGCTGTCTTGCTGGACGTGGCAGAAACTCTGGCGGACGGGCTGGTCAAGCGTCTGAGCATGTACAAGCTGCGCGCGGACGTCACGATCGCGGACAGCGGGTTGAATCTGCAACGCGGCACCGGCCCTGCGCCCGACGGCGCCCTGCCCGACCCACGCCACAATGACATGGGCTGGCGGACGTATAGCGCTGCTTCTGAAAGCGACGACGGCACCGATTGGGACGCCATCCGTGTGCGAAATTGCATCCCTGAGACGGGCGTTGAGCTGACCCCAGACAGCTACATCCTCGAATCCGGGTTCGAAGCGCTTAACGGCGTCGATTTCAAGAAGGGCTGTTATGTCGGGCAAGAGGTCACCGCCCGCATGAAGCACAAGACCGAGTTGCGCAAAGGTCTGCGCAGGGTGCTGATCGACGGCAGCGCCCCGGTCGGAACGGAAATCAACGCAGGTGGCAAACCTGTTGGGACGTTGTTCACTCAGTCGGGCGGCGCTGCCATCGCGTATCTGCGGCTGGATCGCGCAACCGGCGATATGCAGGCCGACGCAGCGACGGTTCGGCTAAGCGGTTGAATTGTTGCGCAATCGGCACGGCTGATCCCCGTCACCGCGAGTAAAGATTGCCACCCCTACCCTGGCGCTGTCACAATGCCGACGGGACCAACACGGGTGCGGGTATGTTCAAGCTATACAGAGCGATCTGGCGCGCCAGCGCCGGGCGACAGATCATCCTGATCGCCCTGTCCATTGCGGTGGCCGCCCTTGCCGCCGTCCCACTGGAATTTCAACGCGATATCGTCAACCACCTGACCTCGGCCAATATTGATGCCGATCACCTGATGTTGCTGGGCGCGGGGATGATGGGGGTTATCCTGCTGAGCCTCGGGTTGAAATGGGTGCTGGGATACCGCTCGGGCACGCTGGGCGAAGACATGATCCGCCTTATCCGTCAGCGGCTGCTGGTCAGGTCTGCTGATCTGAACGAAACGGGCGAAGACGTGCGCAAGGGGACCATGACCACCGCCATCTCGGCCGAAGCGGAAGAGCTCGGCAAATTCGCAGGTGGTGCGTTTTCCGACCCGGTCGTGCAAATCGGAACGTTGATCAGCGTGATAGGATATATTTCCTCCACACAGCCGGGGCTGGGACTGATCGCTTTTTCGATGATCGTGCCGCAGATCGTCATCGTGCTGGTGTCGCAACGCAAAGTGAATGTCTTTGTGGCTGAACGCGTGCGCATTCTGCGCAGCGCCACGGACCGGCTGACTTCGGCCCAGATCGACGCCGCTGCGCGTGAGGTCGAGGCGCAGTTCGACGACATCTATGAAACCCGCCGCCGGATGTTTCTCTGGAAGCTGTCTGCCAAATTCCTGCTCAGCGTCATCAACGGCGCAGGCACCGTTGGCATACTGATGCTGGGCGGTTGGCTGGTTCTGCAAGGGCGCACCGATGTCGGCACCGTGGTTGCCGCAACAAGCGGGCTGGCCCGGATCCAGGGACCGACCGCGTTTCTGATCGCCTTCTACCGCCAGGTCAGCGCCAACCGCATCAAGTATGAGCTGATGCTGGAACTGTTCGGCCCCCACCCCGAGCAATACCGCCGTATCAAGCGCCGCACATAAAAAAGGCCGCGTAGCCTTGGCTAACGCGGCCTCTTGGTGATTTCAGTGCAGCTTACGCGCGCTCGGAATATTCCATAGTCTCGGTGTTCACTACGATCATCTCATCCTGACCGATGAAGGGCGGCACCATGACCTTGACGCCATTGTCCAGAATGGCCGGTTTGAACGAGTTCGCAGCGGTCTGACCTTTGACGACAGGCTCGGTTTCGACGATCTTGCAGGTCACTTTCTGGGGCAGCGTGGCGTTCAGGGCCTCCGCTTCGTAGAACTCAACCACAATGGTCATGCCGTCCTGCAGAAACGGGCGACGTTCGCCCAGCAGTTCCGATGGCAGTTCGATCTGCTCATAGGTCTCGGAATCCATGAACACCAGCATGCCGTCGGATTCGTAGAGGAACTGCTGATCCTTCTGTTCCAGCCGCACACGCTCGACCTTGTCCGCCGAGCGGAACCGTTCGTTCAATTTCGACCCGTTGCGCAGGTTACGCAGTTCGACCTGTGCAAAAGCACCGCCTTTTCCGGGCTTTACGTGATCGACTTTTACGGCTGCCCACAGGCCGTCATTATGCTCAAGCACATTGCCGGGGCGAATTTCGTTCCCATTTATCTTGGGCATGACATAAATCCTTCACAAACGGTTGATGCGTCAGTTGCGCTTCCTATATCTGGCGTGACCACACCTGGCAAGACAACGAGACCTAGTGCTGCACATGCAGCAAGCTATGCGAGTGACGCAACGCAACTATGCATATTAGCTGTATCCGAATCACACTTTATAGGTCATAAGGACCGTCACGCCGAAAATGCAAGAGCAAGAACAACAAGGAAGACGAGATGAGAGATTTCGTTGACGGCACCGCCTTTAACAATGAGCAAGGCAACCGTGCGCGCAAACTTTTTGCAGCCGTCGTTCTGGCTGCGCTGGATGATGCAATTGCCGATGACAAGAAATACGGCAATGGCCCCGAACAAATCGCCCGCTGGGCCCGCTCTCGCGATGGCCGCGAGGTGCTGTCCTGCGCGGGTATCGACCCCAATGAGCGGGTTGTCAGCGGCCTGATGGAATTCGTGGGGCGCGGTGTGCGCACCTCGGTCGCGCTGTCGCGCGAGGAAAGCGAACGCCGTAACGCTGCTCAGCAGGCCGAAGCCGCCTGATCTGAACTGCTGCCTTTGAGAAAAAGCGCGCTCTGACTGCCAGAGCGCGCTTTTCTTTTGGCTAAACCAACGTCAGAAAAACAACAGCCACTGCCGAGCGACCCAGACTTCGGCTGCAAGCAAAGCTGCGAAGAAGATCTTTGTCGGAAGGGTCAACCCGCGCCGCCACAGCGCGATATATGACACCGCGCAGGCTGTAATCGACACAAGCACGACCCATTGTGCGTGATGGGCGCTGTCCCAATAGCTGATCGGGCTGTGAAAGACCCAATTGCTCAGCGGCCAAAACTGCGCCCGTCCATCCCCTGCATGCAGCAGAAAATCGGTACCCAGATGCAGCAACCCGGCCGAGGCGCCCAGCACCAGCAAACGCGCGCCCAGCAATACCCCGATGGCCAGTGCCAGCCCCCAGACTAGAAACGAGTTGTCGATGGCAAAAACGGTCTGCCACGCGTCGGAATAATAAAGCTGCCCGAACACCACCTGCTCGGGGATGTTCAGAATGAACAGCGACACCCCCGCCATCAGATAGAGCGACAGGTCCGGCAGCACCGACCCAATCAGAACGGCACGCAGAGTTCGGCCATAGGACGGGCGCGCAAAGGCGGCGGCTCCGATCAAAAGATGGGCTGGCGTGTTCATCGGGGGCTTTTCCTCTGCCATCAAATCGGGTCATGTGCCCGTCAGGTTATAGGAGAACAAGCATGGTTCGCGCCATCATGATTCAGGGTACCGGCAGCAATGTGGGTAAATCGGTTTTGGTGGCCGGGCTGGCTCGCGCCTATACACGACGCGGGCTGCGCGTGGCTCCGTTCAAGCCGCAGAACATGTCAAACAACGCCGCCGTAACCGAAAACGGCGGCGAGATCGGGCGCGCGCAGGCGCTTCAGGCGTGGGCAGCGAACAGGCCGACGCATACGGATATGAACCCGATTCTGCTCAAACCCGAAACCGACACGGGGGCGCAGATCATCGTGCAGGGGCAGCGGGCTGGAACGATGAAGGCGGGTGACTACCGCAAGGACAAATCCAAGCTGCTGGGGGCTGCGCTGGAAAGCTTTGACCGGCTCTGTGCGGATGCCGATCTGGTTCTGGTCGAGGGCGCAGGCAGTCCGGCTGAAACCAACCTGCGTAAGGGAGATATTGCCAATATGGGCTTTGCCTGCGCCGCAGGTGTGCCGGTCGTGCTGGTCGGCGACATTCACCGCGGCGGTGTAATCGCACAGATTGTAGGCACGCAGGCAGTGCTAGAAGCCAGCGATCTAGCGATGATCAAGGGCTTTGCGGTGAACCGCTTCAAAGGCGATGTATCCCTTTTCGATGAAGGGCGTGACGATATCGCAGCGCGGACCGGTTGGGCCTGCGTGGGTGTCGTGCCGTGGTTCAACGACGCATGGAAACTGCCTGCCGAGGATATGATGGACATCCGCTCTCACGAGGGCGGGACCTGCAAAGTGGTGGTGCCGCAACTTGAGCGGATGGCCAATTTTGACGATCTGGACCCGCTCTCGGCTGAACCAGGCATCACGGTCGAGATCGTCCCTGCGGGGCGCCCCCTGCCCGGCGATGCTGACCTTGTGCTGCTGCCAGGCAGTAAATCCACTATCGGCGACCTGATCTATTTCCGGGCGCAGGGGTGGGATGTGGACCTCTATGGCCATGTGCGGCGCGGTGGTCATGTTTTGGGCCTGTGTGGCGGGTATCAGATGCTGGGCAATACCATCTCCGATCCCGGCGGCGTCGATGGTCGACCAGGAACAGTCGATGGGCTGGGCTTGCTGGACGTCGATACCATCATGGCTGGCCAGAAGCAGGTCACGTTGCGGCAGGCGCATGCGGTTCCCGGCAAAGAACCGGTGTCAGGCTATGAAATCCATATGGGCCGGACCGAGGGCCCCGACTGCGCCCGCGCTTGGCTGGAGGTTGAAGGTCGGCCCGAGGGTGCCGCAGACAAAACTGGACGTATTCGCGGCAGCTATCTGCACGGGATATTTTCGTCCGATGCGTTCCGCGCGCGTTACCTGTCGGAATTGGGGGCTGTCTCAGAGATCAATTACGAGGACGGCGTGGACGAGACGCTGGACGCATTGGCCGACCATCTTGAGCAGCATATGGATTTGGATCAGCTTTTGGAACTGGCGCAACAGCCCTGCCGGGCCTAGCGTCTAGCTGGATTCCAGCTCAGCCAAAGCCCGATAAATCTCGCGCCGGACCATTTTTCGCACGTTGCGGGTGAAGCGTTCGCCCAGCACGCCCTGAAGCTCTTCCCGCACGACCTGCGCGATAAGCTGGCGCAACGCGTCTTCATCCATCGCAGGAGGTTCAGGCTGTTCTTCAGCCTCGGTCGCCGCGATGACCTCAGGGTCACGGATGAAGGTTGCTTTGGTGTCCGAGAGCCCCTCTTCCACCACTTCATCCTCTTTGGCTTCGTTCCCGACGCTCCAACCCAAAGCACGGGTCGGAGTTCCAGAATAGGCGTCATCGCTATCACCGTCGGGTTCCCACTGATCCTCGGTGCGGGCAATCGCCGCCTCCAGCGCTTCTATCTTGGAACTCAGGCTGAAACTCGGAACTTTCTCTGGGGTTGGGACGGGTTGCGACGCCTCACTCTCTACTGCATCCCGGGCGCGCAGAACCATAGGTTTGACTGACGCATCCACCACCGGGTCTGCAATGGGTTTACCGTCCTCATTATCCCCGACTCTCAGTGCGTCCGTCAAAACCAATCTACCGGGCTTTCGTGCCAAAGAAGACGGAACGAGATCGGGGATTTTGCGGCCTTCTTCACCGACCAGGCGTTTGATAGAGGACAAAACGTCCTCTACTCTCCCGTCTACGACTTTATCCGTCATTCTTCTCTACCACTCTTTCCTCAGAATCGAGTGTAGCCAAACACTTCGGCCCTCACAACAGACTGTGTCCTGGGTTAGTCGCGGCGCAGGGCCTTGAGTACCCGATCCAGATCCTTGCTCTGCTTGCTAACCTGTGCCGGTGCTTTCTTGACCAGATTGTAATACAGCGTCGGGTCATAGATTTGCACGGCCAGCCCCAAACGCTCGGCCGTCAAAAGACCTTGCGCCTGCAACAACTGATAGGCAGCCAGCGACCGTTCGGTGCGCGATGCAACCTCATTGAGCTGCGCATCCAGCAGGTCTTGTTGTGCGTTCAGAACATCCAGCGTCGTCCGAGCGCCCAAGGTCGCCTCTTCCCGGATGCCGTCAAAGGCCACTTGAGAAGCTCGCACCTGCTCGGTCGAAGCGCGCAGGCTGGCCGATGCAGCCTGGAAGTTGGCATAAGCCACGGAAACGCCTTGCGTGATATCTTTCTGTACGTTTAGCAGGTTCGCGCGGGACGCGTCACGGGTCGCCATTGCACGACGGACCTGCGCGGCCAAGGCGCCACCAGCATAGATCGGCTGAGTGAAGGTCAAAGCGACCGTCGCGTCTTCGATTGAATCGTCGTTGTCGTAGCTTTCGGTAATCCCGGCATCCGCGTTCAAAGTAACATTCGGGCCAAGGTTTGCACGCTGCTGAAGAACGGCCAGATCAAAGGCACGAACCTCATGCTGAGATGACAGGATCGCCGGGTGGTTGCGTTGAGCCAGGGCAATCGCCTCCGCCTCTGACCGCGGCAGGTTGGGCAGGCTGGGCTGACCAGCCGTCGCGCCCGGCGCTTTACCTACGGCGTTAACGTATTCGGCCTGCGCCGTGCTCAGGTTCCCGCGCGCAACGGACAGTTCCGCCTGAGCGCTAGCAAGCTGCGCCTGCGACAGCGCCACGTCCGTGCGCGTCACCTCGCCCACATCGAAACGGTCCTGCGAAGCGCGGAGTTCCTCGGCAGAAACTTCCACATCGTTCAATTGAATCTGAACGGTTTCTTCCTGAAGAACAACGGCCAAATAAGCATTTACGGCTCGGAACAGCACGGCCTGTTCCACATCAATCAGGCTTTGACGTGTGGACAGAACGATTTCTTGCGCCGATTGCTTGCCCAGAACCGAAAAGCCACCATCGTAGATCAGCTGACTAAGCGTCAGACCAGCAAAGAACGTAGATGGTTCATTTCGGACCGTCACATCGTCAATGGTCGAGCGGGTATAATCCTGGCTGACCTGAGCGGCAAAGTTGATGATCGGACGCAGCGCGGCCAATGCGATCGCCACATCTTCGTCGGCAGCACGCAGCAAGGCCCGGTTTTGTTCCAACAGCCCGCTGGTGTTATAAGCACCAATGAACGCGTCTGTCAGATTGTCTGCCCATGCGCCCCGACCTGGCACAACACTAAGCGCGATACCAGCCGTCAGCGCCAACGCCTTGACCAGTTTTCCTCCCGCCGTAGAACTCATCACGAAATCCTCTCAAACCAAAATTACGCAGCCCTGCGGACAGTTTGCGCGTTTATGTTCAACTAATCAAGGTGGCAGGACAATCTGTCCCGGAATTATAGCGAAAATACACGATCTGTGGAAAAAGCGCGCAAAACCGGGGCATTGGCATTAAACGCGTGGCGCCAAGTCACGCGTTCGCCGGATTTGTGGCCGATCCGAACAGTTCCCAATTCACCATCCATGAAAAGGCATGCGATCCGGCCATGATCCTTGAGCTGCGCGAGCAACGCGTCAGGCACATGCTCGACCCCGCCCTGAATCAGGATGACATCGTAGGGGCCATGTTCGGTTGCACCCTGCTCCAAAGGCCCGACATGCACGATTGCGTTATCTGCGTCTGCTTCCATCAAAACGGTTTGGGCCTCGGTGGCGAGTTCTTCATCCTCTTCCACCGCAACCACAAGCTGCGCCATCTTTGCGGCAACAGCAGTAGAATACCCCATCGCCGGCGCGATATCGAGCACGACCTCATAATTGGAAATATTCAGCGCATCCAACATTTTGGCAAGCGTCCGAGGCTCCAGCAGGCAGCGACCGTTCCCCAGATCAAGCAGCCCTTCAACATATGCTGCCTCGCGCTGCGCATCGGGCACGAAGTTTTCACGCCTGACGCTAAGCATCGCATCGATAATCGGAAATTTCGTGACATCAGAAGGCCGGATTTGCGTATCGACCATAGTGCGGCGCCGGGCTGCGAAATCTGTCATTGGATCGCTCGTTCTATTCCCTTGGATGCTGGGCTTGTGCCATATCCGGATAAAACCGGCAACGGCTCAGGCATCGAAACTTTTGTTGCAGAACAAGAAAGTGAACCTGTTTCCGATATGGCACGCCTGCGCTTGCTGAATTTTCGCCGCAACCCTCTGGACGCCCCAGAAGAAAGCTGTTAAAACGCCTGTCACACCACAGCAAGTATTTGATTTTACTTGAAAAGGCGAGTTGGCGGAGTGGTGACGCAGCGGATTGCAAATCCGTGTACACCGGTTCGATTCCGGTACTCGCCTCCAACATATTGTGGTTTTCCCGCAAATCCCAAAAAATTAACACAAGATCTAGTTCGCTACGATCCGTACACAATTCGTACACAGTCCGCGTGCAGATTCGACTGCATTTTAAGACCTTTTGCCGTATACTGAGAAAAAACAGACAACTAGGCGAAGCAGCACGCGATGAGCTACGGCGTTACCACTGTAAATGTGCACAAAAAACTCAAGCTGGACAAGCGCCAGGGCAGCGAAAACTGGTACGTGCGGCTGACTTTGGACAACGGCAAACGTGTTGTGAAAAGCACAAAGACGGACGACTTGGAGGAAGCTAAAGAACGCGCAATTGAGTTGTACCATGAGACCAAAGCGCGCATCAAAAATCACCTCCCCGCTCAAACCCGCAAATTCAAGCACGTAGCTGAGTATGCGATTGCGCGAATGCAGCGTGAACTTGATGAGGGCGGCGGCAAGCAAGCTTACAAGGATTACTTCTCAGCGCTGCGTATTTGGCTCATCCCGTATTTTGGAAACACTGACGTAGCGAAGATAGATTTGGCTGCGCTGACGGCTTTTGACGCGTGGCGTACTGAGACCAACAAAAAGCCGTTCTCCCAAAGCGGCATCAACAATCACAATGCAGCACTGAACAGAGTGCTTGATGAAGCAGAACTGCACGGCTGGATCGTAAAATCCATGCGCCCCACTCTGCTTAACAAAGGTGTCAAAAGCGAAAGCAGAGGCAGCTTCACGGACGCAGAGTACAAGAAGATTTATACGGCGCTGCGCAGTTGGCACAAAAAGACGAAAGACAAGAAAGCGATTGCAACGCGCGAAGTGCTGCGAAACTACGTGCTGTTTCTGGCAAACACTGGCGTGCGACACGGCACAGAGGCTTTGCCGCTACGTTGGCGCAACATTGAATGGCAGGAGAATGACGGCGAGCGCTACTTGGTGGTGAACGTAGACGGGAAAACGCGAAAGAGAAGCGCAGTGGCGCGAGACACAGTGGAAGGCTACTTGGACAGGCAAAGCAAGCTGAACCCCGCTCTCAGCTACGACAGCTTCGCTCAGCTCATCGCAGCCAAATCCAACGAGCATGTATTCACGACGCGTTTAGGTGCGGTCGCCAACAATGCCAGTTTGAGTCGTGCGTTTAATGCACTGCTGGATAACTTGGGTTTGAAAGTGGGCGCGGATGGCAAATCCCGCACTCTGTACAGCTTGCGGCACTACTATGCGACGCGGGACTTGAAGCGCGGCATCAGCACACATGCACTGAGCAAACAAATGGGCACTGGCACTACGATGATTGATAAGCACTACAGCAAGTTTAGCCCTATTTTGAATGCTGAAATGCACAGCGGGCGCGACATGCGAAAAAGCCCAAAGAAGGAAGCGGCGGCAAATGGCGGGGGCGTGGTGGCTACTGCGTTCAATATGCTTGCAGCGGGCAAACTGGATGAAACAGGGCTGTTGGCGGCTTTAGGCGTTGAACGACAGAACTACGTGGTGACAGAAGAAATTGCGATGAAGGCGCTGGCGGCAAAGAATGATGACTTGATAGAGGGCGAAACTTTGCTGCGGATACTGAATGGGTAACACCAAGCTGCTAATTTTTTGCCTTGCGCTCAACTTCTCCGCGAAATAGCTTCCACTCGTCAACGGCGATAGCCCGCAGCTTACATTGGCTGATACCTATAGTTTCCCTTTAGGTAAACTTGAGTATTAGCTTTGAGATTATCCATTTGATCTCTTAGTTGGCGGCTTCGTGTGAATGAAGCTGCAGGTTGCCGTTGGTTATGCATGAAGGAGAGTTACGATGAAATACACGTCTAAACTCAACCACCTTGCTCACAAGCTGCGCCCGTGGCTGCTGGTAGTATTCCTACTACTTCGCATCGCCAACGAGGCCGCAGAACTTGTGAGTAAGGTCGTCAACTATGCCCGTCAAATTCGAGAACTATACGCATTCATTCCGCTTAAACGGAAAACCTGTATTTGCGCCATCTGATCTTGGCCGTAAAATTGGTGAAGACGTCAAACAGCGCGTTGAGAATGCGCATTTATTTCCTGACTATTACTTTCATTTGAGAGCTGGTGGCCACGTGGCTGCCATACATTCGCATCGCGAAAACACTTATTTCTGCAAAGTTGACAGTGAAAATTTCTTCTACTCAATCGCGCGCAATCGTGTAGTTCGTGCGCTACGAAAAGTCGCTGTTTCACGGCCCGCACACTACGGCAAATGGGCATGTGTTAGGAATCCTTATGGAAGTCCTCGCTACGCCCTACCCTATGGCTTCGTACAATCGCCAATACTTGCTACGCTGGTCATGGATGTCTCAGAAGTTGGGAGCGCACTTCAACGAATAAGCGCAGATACAACAGTCGCAGTATACGTTGACGACATATCTTTATCATCTAATGACCCCGCTCAGTTGGTATCGCGCTACAATGAATTGATGCAAGCAATAGTTGAAGCGGGATTGAATACCAACAAAGCAAAGTGTGTGGAACCTTGCAGCGATCTGACAGTCTTTAACTGTAGCTTGCGGAACGGCAAGACGTCAGTGACGCCAGATCGCATTGCTGAATTCCACGCCAGTCCACCTACGCCAGCGAGTCTCGCTGGGTTTGAAAACTACTGTCAAAGTGTAGAGCACGGGAACATTTAAAAAAACGCCGCACAAACGTACGACGTCCTTAGGTACGTTTCGATCTAGACCGTTAGCTGGACTTGCGTTTGGAAGCGACGGCTATGGCTTCGTCCAACTCTCCAACTTCCGTCGCAGCCTTCAACGTGTTCAGCGCGTCAGCAATATCCTTCAGCGCTTTCACAAAGACTGCGTTTCCGCTGCCAATTTTCAGCGCCTTGTTTCCGTATTTGCACTGCACGTACCAGCCGCCGTCTTGTTCAAAAAACCACGGACGCACTTTGCGTAGTTTGTCCACGAGTACTTTTTCGCCTTGCTCGTTCTTGATCCATGTCTTGCGCGTCACCTCATAGGTTTCGCCGTTTACCGCAGCAGCAGCCACGTTCACCTGCTCTTCGATTGCGGCGACAAGTTTGCGGCGGCGTAGTTGAACAGGATCTTGCTTGCTGGCACGAGTGACGGATTTGACAGTGAGTTTGGATAGTACAGACATATCATGGCTCCTATAGTTGCCTAATATGTCTGCTGCCTTCTGCGAAGAAAGCGATCTAATTCAGAAACTGCACGGCTAGGGAAAAACACCTTGCCCAGCATTTTCAATCATTCGTTCAGCCTGCTTGATATAGCGTGAAACAGTGGCGGACACTGTGCGGCGGTAGTTTTCAACAGTGTTGATCTCGCCTTCCTTTTCGCGCTCTTGCACCCTGATCCTAGCACGCTTCGCCAATTCAAAATTGCTGATCTTTTCTCCCTGCGCTATCGCAGCTCGCTTTGCATCATAAAGGTCAAAGGTCTTTTTGAGTGCGTCTGGCACTACTGGCTTTTCCAAACTGTAGCGAGCCTTGCTCTTACGCACAGACTTCACAACACGTCCAGATTCAGGCTTTAGGTGTTTCTTCAGTATATTGTTGAGGCGCCATTCAATGTGCTTCCGCTGCGCATCAAGCGGGATGTTCACAAGTAGACGCTGAGGGTCAGCTATTGCTCCTTCCGCCACATCAACGTCCGTAACGATCGAAACGGATTTGCCTGGCAATACTGGCTCTGCAAACAAATACGCACCACGGTCCTCAAGCGTGTTAACACGCTCATTCCACCAAACCTTAAATGCTGCGTGGCGATTACCTTGGTAGCGAACGTCGCCAAAATCCTTGTAAACAAGGTCAAAGCCTAAGCCACTATTCTCGCAAGCCGCAATGTACCCTTCATTTAGCGTCAACGCGTGCCACCACCAATAATACGGCGATGATTCGACCTTGAATGCAGCAGGTATCTCTGTCCTGCCAAAAGTTGGGTGCGGCGAGATAAAATATCTTCTCATTCGTTAACAACCATTGAAGTTATAAATCCCTGCATGAAGTTAATAGTGGCTGCCTGAGCTATAACTTAGTCATCGCTTGTTGATAAGCGTGATTTCTTAAAAATGTAAGGAAACAAGATGACTAAGACAACTGATCTCAATGAAACCCTGCTCACTGCATTCCAGAATCGTGTTAACACGCTTTTCGCAGAACGCGAAGAATGGCAGACAACAGTTTATGCGACTGCCAATGAGCGCCTATATGAACTTCTGGGAGCCATTTATACGCTTTACTTGGAAGCTAAAGACGGCAATGACGTTGATGCAGACAAATACGACTGGCTGCTGAGCGAAGTACAAAACCGCAAAATCCCAACTGCCAAAACGCCCACCTTCATTCAACTCGCCACTAAGCTTGTCTTCTTCGACGGCAATGCTGACAGCCGCCGTGTTAACACCTATGCGCGTGTATTGAGCTGCGCAGCACAAGAAGGAATTGGCACAGGCAACGCAATTGCAAGCTACATTTCTGATCGTGGCGGCATCGAAGAAATTCGTGCTGCACTTGCTAAGAATACCAAGACGCCAAAACAGCGCGCCGTTGAAGGTCGCCGCATTGCTGATGATGCCAACAACATTGTAGAGATTGCATGCGATGAAATTGCGCAATACGCAACTGACGCAACAGGGCAATATGTCGTGCTTGTTGGCAAGCTGAATGCACGCGGCAATGTTGAAGTAAAGCACGTCGTTTTCGAGGACGAAGTGAGCAAAGAACGCATTGCAGGCAAAACTGTTGTCTCTGGCGCGCTTTCAAATCTCTACAGCACTAAAGCAAAGGCGGCGAAGAAAACTGCTAAGCGCGAGGCTGAGGAAGCGACTGCTGATAAGCAAAGCAGCGGGTTTAACAAGCGCGTCCATGATGAAAAGCACGATGTTGAAAAGCAAGCGGCGTAAGGAGCTTTAACAATGACAAACACTGCACCTCAATCTACTGCTGAAATGATCTTCGCAAACAAAACCGCCGAAAACCAAATAGATGCGCTTCTCAGTGGCAGGTACCCGTTCCCAGAGACTGGCAAAACTGCTTTGTGCTTTTACGGCACGTACGGCACAGGCAAGACAACCTACGCACACATCTTTTGCCGCGAATTCGAACAAGCGCGAAGCGGCGAGGAACTCGCTGAACAGCCACGTTTTGTTTCTTGCCAAAAAACTGAGAATATCAGCACGATCTTAAAGTCATGCGAAGCAAAGGTAAGGACAGTTTCGTTTAACGCCAGCTCGTTTCACTACTTCATTTTTGACGAAGTGGACAACTTAACTGATGATGCTCAGCGCGCACTGAAAGCGTTTTTAAACACACCCAACATCGTTTGTGTTTTGACTACAAACTACTTGGACAAGCTAGACAAAGGAATGCTCAGCCGCTGCGTAAAAGTCAATTTCAATGCGGCTGACCCTAAAGCCATCCGCACCCGCGTGCAGCGCATCTTACGCAACGAAGGGCGGCAACTGAGCACAGACGAAATTGACGAGATCATCAGGACCAGCGACGGCAGTTGGCGTGAAATTGTGCCCATGGCATTGATGCTCGCTGAACCTACAACGCACCCGCCATGTTCAACCCTACGCATCGTCAAATAACTAAGAAGCCTCAGCATTGCTGGGGCTTTTTTCTATTTCAGCGCCTCGCATCAAGCGTGTTAACACGCTTCCCCGCTCAAACACCGCTTGCTCTCTCAATACTCCTTAGCTCGCTAAAGCTAAATACAAGCGGGAGAACGAGATGAAATTTGATGACCTAAAATGTTCGCTTCAACGCTTACAAAAATTACATCGCGCCAACAGCACCGCAGAACGGCTGGCGATTGCAGGCGCGCTCTTGGACCTAACGAGCCAATACATCCAGAAACTGAGCACAGAATTGAACGAAAGCGGCAGGACAACCCAACGACGTAAAGCAAAAGGGCGAGAAACAGCAACAGACCCCAAGCCACCTGTTAAACCCGTGCGTGTTGCAGAGCCGACAAAACCGAAAAAGCCAAAATACTCTGGAAATCACGCGCCGTCTGCGCGCAGATGATAAATACCTTTAACAGGCTAAGGCACATGCCGCCTGCCCTACAAACTGACCTCAAGGTTAGCACGCCAGTCGCAATCGTGCTGTGAATCCGTTCTGCTGTGTGACGGTAAGCAATCGCATTGTCAGTTATGCGCTTCGACAGACGCCCCAAAGGGGTGCCTTAAAGATGCAGGAATGAACCTGACAAAATTTTTGTCGTCGTAATGGTGGTAGCGCAATTGAAGCGTGAATTTTAGTGAGACGGAAAGACAAGCTGCATTGCAGTACCCGTCATCGCGCTGGACCAGCTTCGCTACACCAGCCCCAGCGCGTGCGTTGAAGCCCAGTAAAGAGATGATCGCAAAACCTGCTCTTCCCATGTGGTTTGGTGAGTGTAGCCAAAAACGCGACAGGAAAAGTTGCGTCAATGGATCACGACAATGACAGGCTTGATCCATTGGCTCTAGGAAAAGCCTCATCAAAGAAACCATTTTCCAAGCATGACTTTGTAAGCATCGCTCTACTCAAAAATGCTGATGCGGCAAATGTGAAGCGGCAGCGAAACGATTTGCTGTAGCGGCTGCTGATGCGAAGCAGCAGCAAAGTACGGTGGCAAAGAGGTCATCGTATTAGACTTAAGGAGATTTCAAATGTCATTGATGGAACAAATATTTGCGGAACTTCATGAGCACTCGTTTGTGCAATCTGCGGAGCAGTTCAGCACAGATTGGTGTTGGCGCAGCAAAAGCTGGTTTGCTGTACAGAAGACAAAGCAAAGCGACTTCTCAATCCCTACGGCAATCAACTGCCTGAATAAAACAAAGGTCAAAATCGCCTTTGCCCACATGAGCCGTAAGAAACTTGGAAGCATAGCTGACAGCGACCTTCGTGTGCTCAACGGTGTAAAGGATGAACTAGAAGCCTATCTGCTTGAACGTCACAAGATCGCGGCAATCGCGGGCAACGAAGCATTCCCAGCAAAATGTTAGGTTTCCAATAATATCTAACTTCTTCACTGAACAGCTATTGATTTAAAGGGCTTAGTCACAACGCCTTTTTCGATCGTTTGGCAAAATGTGTGGTTTTATAATGGATTACAGTGAAACCACACATTTAGGCTGAGACATGAAACAAGCAAAGCTGCTGACACAAGCGGAACAGAAACGCGTTTACGCCGTGATTGATGCCCACCGCTACAGCGCCCGCAACCGCACCATTTTCTCGTTCAGCTTTCTTGCGGGATTGCGTGCGTGTGAGATTGCAGGATTGAAGGTTGGCGACGTTTTTGACGACAGCGGCAACCCGCGCGACACAGTTTTTCTTGCGGCGGAACAAACCAAGGGCGATGAAGCAAGCGCAGTTCTCGTCAGCAAACGGCTGAACAGGGCGCTTTCTGAGTATGCAACGGCCTATCCACGCCACGTTAGAAAACTTGACGCACCATTGTTTTTCAGCGCAAAGCGCGGTGGATTTAGCCCCCAGACTATTGTGAACCTGTTTGCCAAATTTTATGCGGCGGCAGGCATCAAGGGCGCGAGCTCACATAGCGGACGCAGGCAGTTTTTGACGGAGCTTGCGGACAAGGGAGTGAATGTGCGGGTAATACAGGCGCTAGCACGACATAAGAACATTACAACCACTCAAAAATACATCGACTTCAATGAGAGCAAACTGCGCAATGCAATTGAACTAGTTCAATGACTTCATAGGGTTGCATTCCCTCGCGCAATAGTAGAACTTGACCGTGAATGATGTCTTAAAGCACGGTTTGTTATGCTAAAAAATGGCCCCCTTGAACTCTTTGGGCAGTCTACTCTTACACCATGCAACCAAGGCACTTCGCCTTGGGCAGACTTGCGATCTGAAACCGCTGATATTCCATTCAAAGATGCAATTTGCCCGTTCAAAGCAACTGTTTCTGGTTTGTACAGCCATACAGGCGGCGGCACAAACTGCGATAAAATAAGGAAAGCCAAGCCCAACCCCCTTATTGGAAATTGCAGTGTTCGCAAGACGAAGAAAGGCGGCGTTGTCCAAGATTGGATGGTATGTCCAAGTAGGTTTCTTCAAAACGCAACTATATTCAATGACTGCAAAAGGTTCTTAAACCCAAGCCCCCAGTACCGTGTAGTTAGAGAGCTTTCGATCTCTTCCGAAGGTAGTTTGGATTTTGGTCTCACTGCGCTTGATGATCAAGAAACCGTTATTGATTTTGTAGGGATTGAAGTTCAAGCGTGCGGGACTGGAGGAAGCGGACCAATTTGGGATGCGAGAAACGATTACCTAGATGGATCTTTTAAGGATGATTACAGTTTCTCTTTGAACGAAAAAGACGCTTCTAAAAAAATTCTAGTTCAACTACTACACAAAGCCCGTCAGATCGCACGGTGGCGAAAGAATACTGTACTAGTTATTCAAGACCATTTTTTGGAGCACTTGAGAGCTGCTTACAACGTTGACGCACATTTTCACCAACAAGACCCTTCTGACTTCATTCATATCCATTCCTACAGCCTGGTTGAGGACCAGAACGGGTTTGCAATTGAACTCACGGAAACGCTGTCTACGGATATGGTTGGCCTATCAATGGCTCTCATCAGCAATCCTGGGCTACAACACACGGATTATGAAAAAGTGGCCGCGGCAATTGATTCACGGTTTTCAGAAGGAAAGTTCACTGAAGTGTGATCCGCCCTTGCGAGTGCTTCCACAATCTTTTCACCAACCGCTTTAGCAACAATGGGACTCACTGAATTTCCAACTTGCCGAAATCCGTGCCATTTCGTTGGATGGAAATTGAACCAATCTGGAAAACCCTGCAGTCGAGCTCCCTCACGAACTGAAACACATCTGGGTTCCTCTGGATGCACTGGCCTTGGTGATGAGTAAGAACCACGACTAGAAGGCGTTCCTGCCCTGAGGGTGTTTGCTACATCGTCCCACTTCAGCTTGAACAAGCGGCTAACTGGAACGGTTACACCCTGTGGCGTTTCCATAAACCTACTACGAAGAACTTCTCCGTGCACAATCCTCTTACAGTTCGAACACACTGACGAATCCCAATCTGAAGGTGGAACTCCAAAAAAGTTTTTAAAGTTACCCACCCCTCGCATCATTCTTGCGTATTCTGAATGCGGATCCTTATCATAAGCGACTGTATGTTCTTCAATCAGATGATTGTGTTTTTCAATATCTGGCAAGTCTCCAATTGCATCCCGCACAGTTACAAAAGGAACACGGCCATTTATTCCATTTTTTCCGCTGTTTTTGGTCCTTGGCGACCAGTGCGTTGGAACAGGCGCTTCCAAATGCGCGCTAATATCTTTTCGAGTTCCAAGCAAGAATACTCTCTTCCGCTCTTGTGGAACACCAAACTCACTAGCATTGAGGATTGTAGGGTCAGAGACGGTATACCCGTCACCACCAAGCTGCTTGATTAGTTCCTCTACCCAACGTCCACCTTCTGCAGAAAGCATGCCAGGAACATTTTCCATCACGAAGTATTTGGGCCTTAAAATATTAACAAATCTCCGAAATTCGAAAACGAGCTTGCTGCGTTCATCGTCAGGATCACGTAGGCCTATCAAACTGAATCCTTGGCACGGAGGGCCGCCAGCAACCACATCAATTCCATTTGGGGCCAGTGCCTCAATTTCGAGATCTGTAAACTCTGCAACGCTTCTTTCAATAAACTCAACTTCTGGAAAATTGCGCGGAAATACTTCTGCACAACTTGCCTCAATGTCGACCGCATGACTAGTATGGATACCAGCCGCTCTGAAGCCCAACGTCAGGCCCCCTACACCAGCAAACAAATCTATTGACGATGGCTTCATAAACTACCACTCCTGCTCGTCTTGCCATCATATGGTATTCGAACAAAGGAGCAACCGATATGTTGCGTCGGAAATGCTAAAACCTATTGCCCTCCTCACAACCCTTTGAGTTCATTGAACACTGCGACCACCTTCATGGCGACAGACCCAATCAGACGAAAAATAATGCGCAGCGTGGGTAGTGTGAACACTGGTCCTGAGATTCGGGTTAGAAAATGGCTGCACCGCCATGGATTTAGATTCCGTATCCATGTCAAATCATTGCCAGGAAAGCCTGATATAGTCCTACCAAAATACAAGTCAGTTGTGTTTGTGCATGGTTGCTTCTGGCACAGACACTCTGGCTGCCGCAAAGCTAGCACTCCCAAGACAAGAGCGGACTTCTGGCAAGAAAAGTTTGAACGCAACCTCGCTAGAGACACTAAGAACCTACAAGAAATTAGAGAACTTGGATGGGCTCCAATCGTCGTATGGGAATGTGAGACGAAATCTGATGAAACGATTGCTGCAGCTTTGATTGATTTGCTAGATAGGCGATCTGAATAAGCTGAGGACGCAAAATACGCGCCAATAATGAATATTGTACACATCTCCATACACAACAAAGATTTCTGTGGCTTAACAAGCTTAATTATAATGGTTTTTTACTGTGCATATCTCTTGCAAATCCGTGTACACCGGTTCGATTCCGGTACTCGCCTCCACTCTCTCTACAAAACAGACTATTCCACTGACGCGCGGCTTGCGTCATTCGGCCCCACGCCCCTGAGGGATGACCTCGTATCCGGGCTCTTCCGGTTCGTCGTCCTCCATCTCGGGCGGAAAACCGGAGGCTGTGATATCTAGACCGGTTGCGTCCTCCAGACGTCGGATGATGTTGGGAGACATTTCACGTTCACCATAGCGGGCAATTCCGTCCTCGAAAATCTGGATCATGACCGGGTTGATCTCCAGCGGTACACCGGCGCGGTCAGCGACGTCCTGAAACAGCCCGATATCCTTTTTCACAAGGTCCATCGTAAAGGAAATGTCGCGTGATCCGTTCAGGATCACCTGGCTTTCGGTCTCATGCACAAAGGAAGTACCTGATGAAATCTTGATCGCCTCATAAGTCGTGTTCAAGTCCATCCCGGCGGCCTTGGCGGTCACGAGCGCTTCGGCGCAGGTAATCAGGTTTGCCGTCGCCAGGTAGTTGGTCAGCACCTTAAGCACCGAGGCCGAGCCCAACTCGCCCGTGTGCAGCACGCGGCGGCCCATCGTGGTCAGAAAGGGTAGGATACGTTCGAACGTCGCGCGGTCGCAGCCCGCGAAGATCGAGATATTGCCCGTCGCCGCCCTATGGCACCCGCCCGAGACGGGGCAGTCGACTGCCGCCCCTCCGCGTTCGATGACCTGCGCACCCAGCCGCTTGACCTCGGCCTCGTCGGTGGTGGACATCTCCATCCAGATCTTGCCGGGGCCGACCTCGGGCAGCATCTCCTGCATCACGGCGTCCGAGGCAGCAGGCGATGGCAGACAGGTGATCACCGCGTCGCAATCGCGCATCAGCTGGGCCGGGCTTTTGGCGGCCTTGGCCCCCTGCGCCACGAAGCCCGCGACCAGATCAGGGTTCAGATCGTGCACCGTCAGGTCGATCCCGTTGCGCAGCAAAGACCCGGACAGTTTGCCGCCCACATTGCCCAGTCCGATAAAGCCCACTCTCATGCGACACGTCTCCCTGTTTGCGCCGTTTCGGTCATGGCAGCACGGGGTTGCGGGCTTCGTCATGCCGCCCAGCGACGCTTACAGGTCGCTTTTCCACCGTTGCTTCACAGATGCTTGCGACTCGCTTGACAAGCCCCTGCCCGGTGCCGCATGTCCGATCCGTTGGTGTCCTCTGCACGAGGATGAAAAGGGAATGCGTCAACGGATCATCCGCCAAACGCAGCCGCCCCCGCGACCGTGACCGGAGAGGGTGCCCAAGCCACTGGCCAAACAGGCCGGGAAGGCGGGACATCCGACAGGGCAATTGCCCTGACATCCGCAAGCCGGGAGACCTGCCAGCACCCGCGATTGAAACCGGACGGGGTGTTCCGGTGTCGGGTCAAATGCGACCCGCTTGAAACCCCGTCCCCCACGATGAGGATTTGGGGGGATGAGAGACATGACCGAGACCGCTCCGGTCGAGCTGCTGGTTTGCACCACCTGCCGCCGCGGCCTACCTGTTGAAGATGACGCAGACCGCCCCGGCACGTTGTTGCACAAGGCGCTGGAACAGGCCGATCTGCCCGAAGGCGTAACGCTGAGAGCCGTCGAGTGCCTGTCGAATTGCGATCAGGGCTGTTCCATCGTTCTGCGCGGCGGACCCGAGCGCTGGACCTTTGTTTATGAGAACCTGAACGAGGTCGATCATGTCGACGTGATCGTCGACGGCGCGACCAAGTATCTGGCCACCGAAGACGGCTTGGTCAAATGGCGCGAGCGCCCCGAACATTTCCGCAAAAACTGCGCCTCGCGCATTCCCCCGATTGGAGCCTGACATGTCCACCCTCGAAAAACTCCCCGTTACTGTGATCACCGGCTTTCTGGGCTCGGGTAAAACCACGCTGGTGCGGCACCTGATGCAGAACCCGCAGGGCAAGCGTCTGGCCGTTGTGGTTAATGAATTCGGCGATGTCGGCGTGGATGGCGATATCCTGAAGTCCTGCGCCATTCCCGATTGCCCGGCGGAAAACATCATGGAACTGGCCAATGGCTGCATTTGCTGCACCGTGGCCGATGATTTCATCCCCACGATCGAGGCGCTGATGGCGCTGGAGCCGCGCCCCGAGCATATCCTGATCGAAACCTCGGGCCTTGCGCTGCCGAAACCGCTTCTGAAAGCGTTCGACTGGCCCGATATCCGATCCAAGATCACCGTTGACGGCGTGATCGCGCTGGCCGACGCCGAGGCCGTTGCCGCCGGTCGCTTTGCCCCGAATGTCGCGGCGGTGGATGCCCAGCGTCTGGCCGACGACTCCATCGACCACGAAACGCCTCTGTCCGAGGTGTTCGAGGATCAGATCTCCTGCGCCGATATCATCCTGCTGACCAAGCCTGATCTGGCCGGCCCCGAAGGTGTCGTCAAAGCCAAAGAGATCATCGCCGCCGAGGCCCCGCGTCCTCTGCCCGTGGTCGAAGTGGCCGAAGGTGTGGTGGACGTGCGCGTCGTGTTGGGTCTTGAGGCCGCCGCCGAGGATGACATGGATGCGCGGCCTTCGCATCATGACGGTCATCACGATCACGAGCATGATGATTTCGAAAGCATCATCGTCGAATTGCCGGATCAAACCGACCCGCTGGATCTGGTTGCAAAGATCGAACGCCTGGCGACCGAGCTGAACATCCTGCGCGTCAAAGGCTATGCCGCTGTTCAGGGCAAGCCAATGCGCCTGCTGGTTCAAGCCGTCGGCGCGCGTGTGCGTCACCAGTATGACCGTCCGTGGGAGCCCGGCGAAGAGCGCCGCTCGCGTCTGGTGGTGATCGCCGAGCATGACGATATCAAAGAGGCTGAAATCCGCGACATCCTCGCGGGCGTCACCGAGGCTGCCGAGTAAACCATGCACGTCGTCTTCCGCGAAAGCCACGGGTTAGAGGAATCCGAAACCCCAACCGATCTGGGCCAGAGCCCGGCGGATTTGGTGGTACTGTCGTTCTCGGACAGCGACCTTGGTGCTTTCGCGGCAGGCTGGCACCGCGGTGGCGGGCCTGACGGTCGGATGCCGACCCTGCGACTGGCCAATCTGACGGCGCTGAAACACCCTCTGTCCGTTGACACCTATGTGGAACAGACGTTGGAGGGCGCTAAAGGCATCCTGATCCGTCTGATCGGCGGAGTGCCCTATTGGTCCTACGGACTGCAGCAGGTTCTATCGCTTGCGCAGACCAAAGGGATTGCTGTGGCCGTGCTGCCCGCCGACGGGCGCGAGGATACGCGACTGGATGAGTATTCCACCCTGCCCGTCTCCACCCTGCGCCGCTTAGCGCACCTGTGTGACACCGGCGGCGTGGTTGCAGCACAAGCCGCTTTGGCACAGATGGCACTGGCAGCGGGGCTCTATGCGGGTCCGGTGATGGGGGCTAAATCCCTGCCCGACTGCGGCGCATGGTGCCCCGATCGCGGAGTGATTCCGGCGGAACAGGCGTTTTCCGGTGACTCAAAACGCGTCGTGGTCAGTTTCTACCGCGCTTACCTGACCTCGGCCGACACAGCCCCCGTGGCCGCCCTGATCCGTAGCCTGCGCGCGCGCGGCTTTCAGGCCGTGGGCCTGTTCGCCCCTTCCCTGAAAGTGCCATCCGCCGCCGACTGGCTGCGCGACACCATCGTATCGCTGGCCCCGTCCGCGATCATCAACGCCACGTCCTTCTCGGGCAAAAGCGCGTCGGGTACCTCGCCTTTGGACGCTGCAAATGTGCCCGTCTTCCAGGTCGCACTGGCCACTTCGCGCCGCAAGGCGTGGGCCGAGGCGGAACGCGGCCTCTCCCCCGCCGACCTCGCCATGCATGTGGTGCTGCCCGAGGTGGACGGGCGGATTTCAGCGGGCATCGCCTCGTTCAAGGAGCCGGGCAAACGCGACCCGCATCTGGAATATTCCCGCTTTGCCCACCGGGCCGAGGAGGAACGGATCGAGGCCATCCTCGACCGTGTCACCGGCTGGCTGAACCTTCAGGACAAACCCAAAGCCGATCAAGTGCCCGCGCTGGTGCTGTCCACTTATCCGGGCAAGGACTGGCAGATGGCCCATGCGGTGGGCCTCGACGCGCTGGCCTCGGCCGAGGCAATGCTGTCCGACCTACAGGCCGAGGACTATGACACCGCCTCTGCCGAACCGATTTCTGAAACTCTGTTGGACGCGCGGATCGCATGGCCCCTTACCGATTACCAAGCCGCGCTGGCCGACCTGCCCGAACAGCTACGCACCGACCTGCAAACCATCTGGGGTGCGCCCGAGAGTGATCCCGCTTTCGCGGATGGTGCCTTCCACTTCACCGCGCTGCGCCGGGGCAAAGCTCTGGTCGCGCTGCAACCTGAACGCGGCACGCCCGAGCTGCGCGATGACGATTATCACGACCTGTCGCGCACCCCGCGCCACAGCTATGTCGCCTTCTACCTGTGGCTGCGCAAAAGCCTGCGCACCGACGCGCTGATCCATATCGGTGCCCATGGCACGTTGGAATGGCTGCCCGGCAAATCCGTCGCGCTCTCAGCCGATTGCTGGCCCGAAGCGCTTATCCGCGATCTGCCGGTGATCTACCCTTTCATCGTCAATGACCCCGGCGAGGCCGCGCAAGCCAAGCGTCGGATCGGAGCCGTCACGCTGGGCCACATCCCGCCCGCTTTGAGAGAAAGCGGTACACCGGATCGGATGGTACGGCTGGAGTCCCTGCTGGACGAATTCTCGAACGCCGATGGTCTGGACCCCAAGCGCCGCGACCGTTTGCAAGAGGATATCCGGAATGAGGCTCAGGCCATCGGGCTGGAAAGCGATCTGGGTCTGGATCAGGCCACCTGCACCGCCGAGGCGATCACCCGCATCGACCGCTTTGTCTGTGACATCAAGGAAAGCCAGTTCGGCGACGGGCTGCACATCTTTGGCCGGGTGCCAGAAGTGACCGGCAATTTCGACCCCGCGCCTTCCGCCCAGTCTGAACGCAACGCCCTAATCGACGCACTAGCCGGAAAGCGGATCGAGGCCGGGCCATCCGGTTCGCCCTATCGTGGCCGCTCGGACGTACTGCCTACCGGGCGGAACCTTTATACCACCGACCCGCGATCCGTGCCCACGCGCGCGGCCTATAGCCAAGGCGTGAAACTGGCCGAAGAACTGGTGCGGCGTCACCTGCAAGAGGAAGGCGACTATCCCAAAGGGCTGATCGTTGACCTCTGGGGCTCGGCCACTATGCGCACGGCGGGTGAGGAATTCGCCATGGCGCTGCACCTGCTGGGCGTCAAACCCGTCTGGGACAAGGGGTCAGAGCGGGTCTCAGGCATCGAGGTTCTGCCCATCACCGACCTCAGCCGCCCGCGTCTGGATGTGACGCTGCGGGTCTCGGGCCTGTTCCGCGACGTTTTTCCGACGCTATCGGCGCTATACGGTCAGGCGATCCGGGCCTTGTCGGCGCGCGATGAGGCGGCCGACTGGAACCCCTATGCCGGTCAGGAACCCGCCGCCCGCGTCTATGGCCCAGCCCCCGGCAGCTATGGCGTGAACATGACACAATTGTCCGAAATTTACACCGACGAGGCGCGCGTGCAGGCGGGTGCGGCATGGCTGGACGCCAGCTCTTATGCCTTGGAAGGCGAGCATGTCGCGCAGGACAAGGACGGCATCACCCAGCGCGTCGCCAACGCCGACAGTTTCGTCCACCTGCAGGATTTGACCGAGACCGACCTGCTACTGGCCAATGATTACGCCACGCATGAAGCCGGATTTGCCGCCGCCAAAAAAATCACAGGCGGCTCGGCGCAGCTGTATCATCTGGACAACACCAACCCCGACACCCCGCGCGCGCGGACCCTGCCCGAGGAAATCAGCCGCGTGGTCCACGCCCGCGCTGCCAACCCCGGCTGGATCGCCGGGATGCAACGCCACGGGTTCCGGGGCGCGGCCGAGATCGCCGCAACGCTGGATCACATGGCCTCGTTCGCGCATTTGTCGGGCACCGTCGCACCGCATCTGTTCGACCTCTACCACGATGCCACGCTGGGCGACGCCGAGGTCGACGCCTTTCTGGCCGAGGCCAACCCCAAGGCGCATCAGGCCATGCAGGACCGGTTCCGCGCCTTGCTTGAGGCGGGGTTGTGGAACACGCGCCGCAACTCGATTCGCGCCGATCTGGAGGGGCTGCGATGAGTGCGCCCATCGTTCAGGGCTGGTGCCCCGGTGCGCACCGCCCGATGATGTCGGGCGACGGGCTGGTGGTGCGGGTGCGGCCGAGGCTGGCCCGTCTGACAGCTGAGCAGGCCATGGGTCTGTGCGATCTGGCCGAGCGTTTTGGCAATGGCACCATCGACCTGACCAACCGCGCCAATCTTCAATTGCGGGGCGTGGCTGAGGGCGATCATCAGCCCATGTTGGCCGAACTGGCCGCGCTGAACCTGCTGGATGCAGAGCCGGGGATCGAGGTGCGCCGCAACATTCTGGTCTCACCTCTGTACCAAGCCGGAGACCTGACCGCTCGGCTATCGCAAGAGCTTATTGACCGGCTGGCCGAACTACCCGCCCTGCCCGCCAAGTTCGGCTTTGCCATCGACACCGGACCTGAGCGCCTGCTGGCGGGGGATTCAGCCGACATCCGGCTGGAAATAAGCCCTGAGGGTTTGATCTTGCGTGCCAATGGGGCAAACACCGGACGTTTGGTCCAGGAATCGGAAGCCATCGACCTGCTGATCGCCTTGGCCGCATGGTTCTCCCAAAACTACACGCCTGAGAGCAGGCGCATGGCCCGCGTGGTCGCGGACTTGCCGCCGGAGTGGCAGGGCGCAGTTCCGGGATCTGTTGGCGCGCCGCTGCAACCCGGTCTCTGCGATCAGGGGGCGCTCTATGGTGCAGCCTTTGGGCAACTGCCTGCGCGCGCCCTGAAAGGCCTGATCGCGCAAAGCGGGGCCGATGCCCTGCGCGTCACCTCGTGGCGCTTGATCCTGTTGGAAGGCGGGGCGGCGATACCCGCCCCGGCCTTTGTCACAGACGGCACCGACCCGCTGATGACCACCGACGCCTGCCCCGGCGCGCCATATTGCCCGCAGGCGCAAGTGGAGACCCGGGGGATCGCGCGCCTGCTTGCCGCGCGTATCAATGGCAGCCTGCATGTCTCGGGCTGCGCCAAAGGATGCGCGCGCATGGGCCTGGCCGATGTGACGCTGATCGGCAATGCCGGACGATTTGATCTTGTCAAACAGGGCCGCGCGGGGGATGAGCCCTGCCAGACCGGCCTGACCGAAGAAACACTGATGAATATGGACTTCACCTGATGCCCTATACTTATGAAACCGATGGCGCTGCGATCTATAAGGAAAGCTTTGCCACCATCCGGTCCGAGGCTGATCTTGCCCGGTTCGACGCCGACGAGGAACAGGTCGCCGTCCGCATGATCCACGCCGCCGGCATGGTGGGGCTGGAAGAGTTCGTGCATTTCTCGCCCGGTTTTGTGGCCGCCGCCCGCACTGCAATGGAAGCCGGCGCACCCATCCTGTGCGATGCGCGCATGGTCAGCGAGGGCGTGACCCGGTTCCGTCTGCCCGCTGACAATGAGGTGATTTGCACCCTGCATGACGAACGTGTGCGCCCCTTGGCCGCTGAGATGAGCAACACGCGCTCGGCTGCCGCGCTGGAGCTGTGGCGCCCACATCTGGAAGGCGCCGTTGTCGCCATTGGCAACGCACCTACTGCGCTGTTCCATCTGCTGAACATGCTGGAAGACCCCGACTGCCCACGCCCCGCCGCCATCATCGGCTGCCCCGTGGGCTTTGTCGGCGCGGTCGAATCCAAAGACGCCCTGTGGGAGGCACAGCCAGTGCCCTCCTGCATCGTCAAGGGCCGCCTGGGCGGCAGCGCCATCACCGTCGCCGCCATCAACGCCATCGCGAGCCGCGCGGAATGAGCGGCACAATCTATGGCGTGGGCCTCGGCCCCGGCGATCCCGACCTGATGAGCGTCCGGGCCGACCGCCTATTGCGCAACGCGCGTCATGTGGCGTTTTTCCGCAAGCCCGGCCGCAGTGGACAGGCGCGCAAGATCGTCAATGGGATGATACCCGAAGATGCCGTCGAATTCCCGATGGAGTACCCGGTCACAACCGAGATCCCAGTGAGCGATCCGCGCTATAACGAGCTGCTCTCGGCGTTTTACGAAGACTGCGCCGCGCATCTGAAGGCTCTGTCCGAACAGGGCGAAGACGTGGTGGTCTTGTGCGAGGGCGATCCGTTTTTCTACGGCTCTTTCATGCATCTTTACAACCGGTTACGCGACGAATCTGATGTCGAAGTCGTGCCTGCCATCACCGGCATGTCGGGCGCGTGGACAGCGACCGGAGACCCGATCACCTGGGGTGATGACGTGCTGACCGTACTGGTGGGTACTCTGCCCGAGGACGATCTGGCGCAGCGCATGGCACAGACAGACGCGCTGGTCGTGATGAAGATCGGGCGCAATATCGACAAGGTGAAACGCGCGCTGAAAACGGCCGGCCTCTATGACCGCGCGTGGATCGTGGAATTTGCGCAAATGCCGAACCAGACGGTGACGAAACTGTCTGAGGCTTGTGAAAAGGTCACACCCTATTTCTCGATCATCATCGTGCACGGTCAGGGGCGCAGGCCATGAGCGGCTGGGTCAAGATCGCCGGTCTTGGACCAGGGGCTGATGCGCTGGTGACGCCCGAGGTGACTGCCGCTTTGGCCGAGGCCACAGATGTGGTCGGCTATATTCCCTACGTGGCCCGCGTGGCCGAGCGCCCCGGCCTGACACTGCACTCCAGTGACAACCGCGTCGAGATCGACCGCTCGCAGCACGCGCTGCAAATGGCGGCTGAGGGCAAACGCGTGGTCGTTGTGTCCTCGGGCGATCCCGGCGTGTTTGCGATGGCGGCGGCTGTGTTTGAGGCGCTAGAAGATGGCCCGTCCGAGTGGCGCAATATCCAGATTGATGTGCTACCGGGGATCACGGCGATGTTGGCGGCCTCGGCCCGTGCGGGCGCGCCGATGGGACATGATTTCTGCGCCATCAACCTGAGTGACAACCTCAAACCATGGTCTCTGATCGAAAAGCGTCTGCGGCTGGCCGCGCAGGCGGATTTCTCGATGGCGTTCTACAATCCGCGCTCGAAGTCTCGCCCGGAAGGCTTTGTAAAGACGCTGGAGATCCTGCGAGAAGAATGCGAGCCCGAACGGCTGATCCTGTTTGCCCGCGCCGTATCCCGCGCCGATGAAGCCATTCGGATTTCGACACTGGCCGAGGCCACACCCGAGATGGCAGATATGCAGACGGTGGTCATCGTCGGCTCGTCCCGCACCCGCGTGATCGAACGCGACGGCGCGCCCATCGTCTACACGCCGAGGTTCACGCCAGAATGAGCCAGCCAGTCCAGAACCTGAGCAACGCTCGACAATTCGACCCGCTGCGGCAGGGCCGGACGGTCGATCATCAGCACCGGCAGGCCCAGCGCCCGCGCCGCGTCCAGCTTGGCGCGCGCGCCAAGGCCGCCTGCGTTCTTGGACACGACCAACTGGATCCCATGGCGCTGCATCAGCGCCTGATCGTCGGCCAGAGTGAATGGCCCGCGCGAGACAACCACGTCGCAGTTCGGCAACGGCAGAGCACCCGGTTCATCGACCAGCCGCAACAAGTAACGATGCTGAGGCTGGGGGGCGAACTCCTCAAGATGCATCCGGCCCACGGCCAGAAACACCCGCTGTGGCGCGCCGGACAGGGCGGCCACCGCGCCGTCGATATCCGGAACATGCTGCCAGTCGTCCCCATCCTGTTCCACCCATGCCGGGCGGGTCAGCGCGGCCAGAGGCACGTCGGCCTTATGGCAGGCGGCCACCGCGTTGGCGCTCATCTGGGCGGCAAAGGGGTGCGTGGCGTCGATCACGTGGGTGATCGCGTGATCGCGCAGGTAGGTGGTCAGGCCGTCCACGCCTCCGAACCCGCCCACGCGCATCGGCAACGGCTGCGGGCGCGGGTTATCAACGCGGCCCGCATAGGAATAGGTCGCTTGGATGCCCCGTTCGGCCACGGTTATAGCCAGGGCGTTGGCCTCGGTCGTGCCGCCAAGGATCAGGAGGTGTGTCATGCATGAAGCTCCGTGGCTGACCGTTCTGGGTCTGGGTGAGGATGGGCTTGATGGCCTGTCGCCCGCAAGCCGTCAAGTGCTGGAGCGCGCCGAAATCATCATGGGTCCGCCGCGCCATCTGTCGCTGATCCCCGATAGTACGGCCCAGAGGGTCGAATGGCCGGTGCCCTTTGCCGATGGTCTGCCCGTGCTGACGGGGTTCCGGGGGCGGCCCACTGTCGTGCTGGCCTCGGGCGATCCGTTCTGGTTTGGTGCCGGATCGGTCATCGCGCGCAATTTCGAGGCTGGGGAATGGACCGCCCTGCCCGGCCAGTCGACCTTTTCCTTGGCTGCCGCGCGGCTGGGCTGGCCGCTGGAGGCGACGCTGACTTTCGGCCTGCACGCCGCCCCCCTGACGCGGCTGCGACCGCATCTGTCGCCAGGCCTGCGCGCCATTCTGTTGCTGCGCAACGGGGCTGCGGTGACGGAACTGGCGACCTACCTGACCGAAACCGGCTTTGCCGACACCCGCCTGCACGTGATGGAGGCGCTCGGCGGCCCTCGTGAACGTTCCCGCAGTGTGTCCCTGACCGAGGCGCTGCTGGGCGGGTTCGATCACCCGGTCTGCGTCGCGCTTGAAGTCGCAGGCGAGGGTCGCGCGCTGCCTAAGTCTTCGGGCAAGCCGGATGAGATTTTCGAGACCGACGGCCAGATCACCAAACGCCCTATTCGGGCACTGACCCTGTCGGCGCTGGCCCCGCATCGCGGTGAGCATCTGTGGGATATCGGAGGCGGCACCGGCTCGATCAGTATCGAGTGGTTGATGTGCGATCCGACCCTCACGGCCACCACGATTGAACCCCGCGCGGACCGGGCCGAGCGGATTCGTCGCAATGCCGATGCGCTGGGTCAGGATCGGCTGACCATCATCCACGGCACTGCGCCCGATGCGCTGGACGGGTCGTCCCTGCCGGATGTGGTGTTCATCGGTGGAGGTCTAAGCGCCGCGCTGCTGGACTGGCTGTATGCCACTTTGCCCGCTGGTACCCGCTTAGTCGCCAATGCAGTGACACTGGAGAGCGAGGCGTTGCTGGCGCAGTGGCATGAGAAACGCGGCGGCGATCTTTTGCGGATTGAATTGGCGCAGGCTGCGCCATTGGGGCCGCGCCGGGGTTGGAAATCCGGCTATCCGGTGGTGCAGTGGAGCGTCACGCTATGATCGTCGCGGGCCTTGGCTTTTCCTCCACCGCGACGGTGGACAGTCTGCGCGCGGCCTTTGCGGCTGCCGCCTCTGACCACCCCGTCAGCGCCTTGGCGACCGTCGCGGACAAAGAGGGCCATGCTGCGCTGGCAGAATTCGCAGCCGTAACCGCCCTGCCCCTGCATTTCATCGCGCCCGCCGATCTGGCCGGGCAGCGCACGCTCACCTGCTCGCCCCGCAGCCGCGCCAGTTATGGCACCGGCAGCGTGGCCGAAGCATCCGCCCTTGCCGCCGCTGGATCTGGCGCGCGGCTGCTTTCACCCCGACAGATATCAGACGACCGGCTGGCCACTTGCGCTATTGCCATCGGAGGACAAAAATGACCGTTCATTTCATCGGCGCCGGACCGGGCGCTCCCGACCTGCTGACCCTGCGCGGGCGCGATATCATCGCGTCCTGTCCCGTGTGCCTCTATGCGGGCTCGCTGGTGCCCGAGGAAATCCTTGGCCACTGCCCCGAGGGAGCCAAGATCATCAACACCGCGCCGATGGATCTGGATCAGATCATGGCCGAGATCGACGCCGCTCATCAGGCTGGTCAAGATGTGGCCCGACTGCATTCAGGCGATCTGTCGGTCTGGTCCGCCATGGGCGAACAAATCCGCCGGTTGAAAGAGATGGGTATCCCGGTCAGCGTCACGCCCGGCGTGCCGTCCTTTGCCGCGGCAGCCGCGGCCTTGGGCACGGAACTGACACTACCCGGCCTCGCGCAATCGGTGGTGCTGACCCGCACGCCGGGCCGCGCGTCTTCGATGCCCGAGGGTGAGACGCTTGAGAACTTCGCCCGCACCGGCGCAACGCTGGCCATTCACCTGTCGATCGGCAATTTAGACAAGGTCATCGCCGACCTGACCCCGGCCTATGGGGCCGATTGCCCGGTGGCCGTTGTCTATCGCGCCAGCTGGCCCGATGAACGCATCATCCGTGCAACGCTGGAGACGCTGAAAGACGCGCTGGACGACGGCATCGCCCGCACCGCGCTGATCATGGTCGGCCCAGCGCTTGCGGGGGAAGGGTTCGACGAAAGCTGTCTGTATTCCAAGGATTACGACCGCCGCTATCGCCCGCAAAGCGCCGACAGCCCGTGGTCCAGCTGGAGCCCCGAGGATGAATGACGCGATGACTAACCCTCCGGGCCTTCTGATTTCTGCACCGTCCTCGGGCACCGGCAAGACCACGGTCATGCTGGGCTTATTACGTGCGCTGGCCGAGGATGGGCTGACCGTTCAGCCTTTTAAAAGCGGACCAGATTATATCGACCCGGCCTTTCACCGGGCGGCTGCGGGGCGTGCCTCGTTCAATTTGGACAGCTGGGCCATGGGAGAGCCTCTGTTGGACGCCATTTCTGCACAGGCCGAAGGCGCGGATATCGTGGTCGCCGAGGGCTCAATGGGGCTGTACGACGGCGTCGCCAAGCCCGGTGAACTGGGTCATGGGTCCAGTGCGGAAACCGCGTTACGGATGGGTTGGCCGGTGGTGCTGGTGCTGGATGTGGGCGGTCAGGCGCAATCGGCGGCGGCGACGGCTTTGGGGTTCAAGATGTATAACCCCGATCTGCCCTTTGCGGGCGTGATTCTAAACCGCTGCGCCAGCCCCCGGCACGAGCGGTTGACGCGGTTGGGAATGGAACGCGCGGGCCTGCCGGTTCTGGGCGTGCTGCCCCGTCGTGGAGACCTGACCCTGCCCGAGCGGCATCTGGGCCTGATCCAGGCGGTTGAACATCCCGATCTGGAAAGCGCAATTGTGGGCTATGCCGAGTTCCTGCGCGAGCATGTCGATCTTGAGGCGATCAAGCGGGCGGCATCCTCAGGCCCGAATGGGCCATCGTCCGCCGCGCTGCCGCGGCCCCCGGCGCAACGGATCGCACTGGCCCGCGATGCAGCGTTTTCCTTCACCTATCCGCATTTGCTGGAAGGTTGGCGCGCGGCAGGGGCCGAGGTGTTGCCCTTCTCGCCCTTGGCCAATGAAGCCCCGGCTGCGGATGCCGATCTGGTTTGGTTGCCGGGCGGATATCCTGAACTGCATGCAGGCACTCTGGCCGCTGCATCGAGTTTTCAGGAGGGGTTGCGGAGACATGCGCAGACCAAGCCCGTTCATGGGGAATGCGGGGGGTATATGGCGCTGGGACAGGCTCTGATCGATAAAGAGGGTGTCTCGCATCAGATGGCCGGGTTGTTGGGGCTGGTGACATCTTACGAGAAGCGCAAGTTCAATCTGGGGTATCGCCGGGCCGAGCTGCTGGCCCCCATGCCCGGCTTTGCCGTAGGCACGGGCCTGCGGGGGCATGAGTTCCACTATTCCTCGATTATTGAACAACCCGACGCGCCCTTGGCCCGCGTGTTTGACGCAGAAGGCGCCGAAGGGCCTCAGACCGGATCGGTGCGCGGCAATGTGACCGGCACGTTCTTTCACCTGATCGCGGAGGCCTCAGTATGAGTGGGTTTGTCTCGTTCATCGGGTCGGGTCCGGGCGATCCGGAGTTGTTGACGCTAAAGGCCGTGGACCGGATGCAAAAGGCGGATGCGGTGCTGTTTGATGACCTCAGCAGCGGGCCGATCTTAACCCATGCGCGCGAGGATGCCGATCTGGTGGGCGTGGGCAAACGGGCGGGCCGCCCCTCGCCCAAGCAGGACCATGTCAGCCGGTTGCTGGTGGAATATGCGCAAACCGGGCAGCGGGTCGTGCGGTTGAAGTCCGGCGATGGCGGCATGTTCGGACGTCTGGAAGAAGAACTGGTCGCCCTGCGCGCGGCTGGGATCGAATACGAGATCATCCCCGGCATCCCCTCGGCCGTGGCGGCAGCGGCGGCGGCTGGCATCCCGCTGACCCGAAGGCTAACCGCGCGGCGAGTACAGTTTGTCACCGGCCATGATGTCAGCGGCAAACTGCCCGAGGACCTCAACCTGCCTGCGCTGGCCGACCCCGATGCGACCACGGTCGTCTTCATGGGCAAGCGCACCTTTCCCCTGCTGGTCGAAACGTTGCACGCCCATGGTCTCCCGCTGGAGACGCCAGCACTAATGGCCGAATCCGTCTCGACCCCCGAACAAAAGCTGCATCTCAGTACTGTAGGCGCGCTGTCCGAGAAACTGGCGGATGAAATCGGCACCGCCCCTGCGCTGATCCTTTATGGCCCGCTGGCAGAGCTTGACGATGTTTGACCTGACCTTGATCGGCATCGGCACCGGAAACCCTGACCACGTGACCTTTCAGGGCGCGCAGGCGATCCGCGCGGCGGACCTGATCCTGATCCCTCGCAAGGGCGAGAACAAGGCCGATCTGGCCGGGCTGCGCGAAGAAATCATTGCGCAGGTCACCGACACGCCGCCGCAGATCGCCTATTTCGACATCCCCAAGCGCCGGTCTGATGACGGGTATCTGCGCGGAGTGGATGAATGGCACGACGCCATCGCCCTGCGCTGGCGCGAGGCAATTGCCGCCCATCCGGGCGTGCAGCATGTTGCGCTGCTGATCTGGGGCGATCCATCGCTCTATGACAGTTCACTGCGGATTGCAGAGCGGCTGGACCCTCAGCCGGAAACGCGGGTGATCCCTGGCATTACAGCGCTGCAGGCGTTGACGGCTGCCCACGTGATTCCGATCAACGATCTGGGTGCCCCCTACATCGTGACCACGGGGCGGCGGATTCGCGACGAAGGGTGGCCGGACGGTGCGTCAAACGTGGCGGTAATGCTGGATGGTGAGTGCTCGTTCCAACATCTTCAGATGGCAGATTATGACATCTGGTGGGGGGCGTACGTGGGCATGAAAGAGGAAATTCTGATCAAGGGGCCCTTGGCTGAGGTTGCGCAGCAGATTCTGGACACCCGTGCAGCTGCGCGCGCCGATCACGGGTGGATCATGGATATCTATCTTCTCAAAAAGTGCGTGAACTGACCAAATTGGTCGCGAATGACGATTGCGCCGCGCGGGGTTTGAAGGCTAGATGAACCTGTCTGGTCCCGTCGTTCACAGCGACGAGCTAAGAGGGAATGTGGTGCGATCCGAGTTGATCAAATCCACAGCCGCCCCCGCGACTGTAAGCGGTGAGCCCTGTTCAACCAGCCACTCCTGAGTTTCAGGGGGAAGGCGAACAGAGGCATCGACCCGCGAGCCAGGAGACCTGCCAGGCACGAATGAAAACACCAACCGTCGGGTGCGACGGTAAAGGAGAACTAAAAATGGCAACTCAAGCAACAACCGCATCGACCTCACGCATTGGTATCCTGCCGGTTATGTTCGCTGTGGTTCTGGGCCTTGGCGTCATCACGCTGACCGGCCACGTTCAGGCCGCGGCCCTGCATGACGCAGCCCACGATGTGCGCCACGCGACCGGCTTCCCCTGCCACTAAACCCATGTTTAGCCGTATCCTGACCAGCGCGTTGTTCGCTGGTGCTGCAGCGGGGCTGATTGCCGCCTTGCTGCAGTTGGTCTTTGTGCAACCTGTGTTGCTGCACGCGGAACTGTATGAATCAGGCGAATTGGTCCATTTCGGCGGTGACGTCGTAAGTGCTCACCCCGAGCTGCCGGGAATGTTCTCGGACCTGTTCCGCGATGCGCTGAGCGTTATTTTCACGATGTTTATCTATACCGGTTATGCGCTGATGATGATTGCGCTGATGTCCGTGGCTGAGGGCAACGGCCACAAGATTGACGGGCGCACCGGCGTTTTGTGGGGGCTTGCGGGGTTCGTTGCCGTGCACCTCGCACCCGGATTCTCGCTCGCGCCAGAAGTGCCCGGCGTGGCAGCAGCCGATGTCGCTGCGCGTCAAATCTGGTGGTTTGCGACCGTCGCAGCAGCAGGTGTTGCCATGTGGCTGATTGCCTTTGGCGGCACCCTGATCAGCTATGTGATCGCAGCCGCCCTGCTGTTGGCCCCACATCTGATCGGCGCGCCCGAGCCGGACGTGTTCACCGGCCCCGTTCCGACCGAGATCGGCGCGCTGTTTGCCGCACGCGCTTTTGGCATCGGACTGGTAGCCTGGGTTCTGGTCGGGGCATTCGCCGGGTACTTCTGGCGATATGAAAGCCAGCGTGCCGAAGCTGCGGCCTGACAAGCACGCTTATGAACACGCCGAGACCAGCTCGGCGTGTTTGCTACTACCATCAAGGAACATAAAATGGCACGCTCACTTGCCCTGTTTGCAATCGGCATAGTTTTTGGCAGTGGTGCAGGATTTGTGGTTGCGGCTGCAAATGGCGTTACTTTCGACGGCCATGACCATGGCGATCCTGCACATCACAGTTCATCTCACGCCGAGGCAGCCGCACACGATCATTCGACTGCCATCAACCTGCCTGCTGGCGCTGATGCTCCGGGGCTTGAGATCGCTCTTACGCCCGATCCTATGGCGGGCTGGAACCTGCATGTCATGCCGCAGAACTTTCGGTTCTCACCACAAAATGCCTCAAAGACCGATGTCGACGGCGAGGGGCATGCACATGTCTACGTAAATGGAGAGAAACTGGCCCGGCTGTACGGTAACTGGATGCATATCGACCATCTGCCGCAGGGCGAGGTCGAAGTCTCGGTCTCTCTGAACGCAAACAGCCACAGCCCGCTGATGGTCGACAACATCCCCGTCAGCGCGGCGGTCACACTACAGGTCGACTAAAGCGCCGGGATACGCGCCCGCAAACACATCCGGAGCCGCCCGCAAGGCCGGGCGTCTTCGATCCAGCCTTTGGGGCTTTCCAGATAGGTCCGGCAGGTCGCCACGATATCATCGGCGTCCGAGGCGACATCGACCCCTGAAAACACATATGTTGCCCCGCCATCGGCCTGCAGCGCGATGGCCACGGGTTCTGCACATCCGCTGAAACAGGCGTGCTGATCGACCGAAACCCGCCCCTCAATCCCCGCGCGGGTCAGGGCGGATTCGACAGCTTTGACCTCGGCTCCGCAATCGCGGGCACCGGCACAGGACGAACATATCAACAGGCGCATCTGATCCAATTCGGAACTCATCGGGTGGCATTTGCCTGTTTCTGAGGGTTTCCAACTGCCGGCGCAATCGGGAAAACGCACAAGATTGTGAGTGCGCCCTGTCCCGCTTTCTGGCATCACTGTCGCAACCCCGAAACAGGAGGCCCAGATGAAAGCCCTTTGGACTGCGATTGCCCTGATAGCGACCCCTGCTTTGTCAGACGAGCCCCTGTCGGGCTGGGCCAGCTACGCAACCGACAAAAGTTACGACGCGTTGGTTGCCGACACCAAGGATGCCATCAAAGCCAATGGTCTGATCGTCGTCACGCAGGCAGGCCCGACCAACGCCGCCGCATCGCGCGGGATCACTATCCCCGGCAATCGGGTCATTGGTGCCTTCAACAACGACTATGCGGTGCGCGTGCTGGAAACATCAGTGAACGCGATGATCGAGGCACCGATCCGCTTTTATGTCACCGAAAACGAGGACGGCACCGCCACCCTATCCTACAAGACTCCCAGCTTTGTCTTCGCGCCCTATGTCTATGAGGGCGGAGACCCCCTGCGCGAGATCGCCGAGGAACTGGATGGCAAGTTTCAGGCTGTGGCTGAAACAGCAGTCAAATAGTCACACTGACGTGATCCGCCTTGCGTCCGGGGCTGTCCTCCGCAATCTGCTGTGAAACAGTTTTTCGGAGCATGACTTATGCAAGACCTCTCGCCCCGCGCAGCGGACCTTCTGGCCCAACGTTTGTACGAGGCCGGATGTCGCCACGCCTTTGGAATGCCCGGTGGTGAGGTTCTGACCCTTGTCGATGCGCTGGAAAAGGCCGGGATCACCTTTCACCTGGCCAAGCATGAAAACGCCGCCGGTTTCATGGCCGAGGCCGTGCATCACCGCGACGGCGCGCCCGCCATTCTGGTCGCCACCCTTGGCCCCGGCGCGATGAACGGGATCAACGTGGTCGCCAATGCTTTGCAAGACCGTGTGCCCATGATCGTTCTGACCGGATGCGTCGATGCCGATGAAGCGCTGACCTACACCCATCAGGTGATGGATCACGCGCAGGTCTATCGCTCGATCACCAAGAGGACGTTTACACTGACCGCCAAAGGCGCAGACATTATTGCCGATAAGGCGGTGACGTTGGCCAATCAGCCGCGCCCCGGTCCGGTGCATATCGACGTGCCGATCTCGGTCGCGGATACCCGCGTGTCGGGCGTGAAACCGCGCCGCCGCGCGAAGATCGCCACTGTATCCCCTGCGGGCGACTGCGTCGAGAAAGCCCGCCGTTGGGTGTCGCAGGCCGAACGGCCCATCGCAATTGTCGGGCTGGATGTTCTCTATGACGACTCGCGCAACGTGGTGCAGGCATTTCTGGAGCATTTCGACATCCCATTTGTGACGACCTACAAGGCCAAGGGCGTAGTCCCCGAGGATCACCCTCTGTGTCTGGGCGGCGCGGGCCTTTCGCCGCTGGCTGACAAACATCTGGTTCCGCTGGTCGAACAGGCCGATTTGGTGCTGTGTCTGGGCTACGACCCGATCGAAATGCGCCCCGGCTGGCGTGAGATCTGGGACCCAGCGGAAAAGCGCGTGATCGACGTCTCGGCTGTGCCCAATGACCATTACATGCATCAGGCGGGGCTGAATTTGGTCGCGCATACGGGCGAGACGCTGGAGGCCATTGCCAAAGGCACCCCGTCGCGCAAGACATGGCTGGGTGGCGAACCCGCGCAAGTCAAAGCCGCTTTGGCGCAGGCGTTTCCCACGGATGACGACTGGGGTCCCGCGGCGGTTATCGCTGAAACCCGCGCTGCCCTGCCCGCCAACACGCTGGCGACAGCCGACAGCGGCGCGCATCGCATCCTGCTGAGCCAAATGTGGGATTGCTCCGAGGAACGCGGGCTGATCCAGTCCTCGGCCCTGTGTACCATGGGCTGTGCCGTGCCGATGGCGATTGGCCTGAAACTGGCCGAACCCGACCGCCCGGTGATCAGCTTCTCGGGTGATGCCGGGTTCCTGATGGTTGCCGGAGAGCTTTCGACAGCAGCCGAGATGGGGGGAAACCCAATCTTTCTGGTCTTTGTCGATGCAAGCCTTGCGCTGATCGAGCTGAAACAGCGCCAGCGCCAGATGGGCAATACGGGCGTAGATTTCGACCGCCACGACTTTGCCGCCATGGGCCGCGCGTTCGGCGGCAACGGCCACACGGTGCGCAACCGCGAAGAACTGCGCGCGGCGCTGGATGCGGCGGTCAAGGCCGACGGCTTTACCGTCATCGCCGCCGAGATCGACCGTGGAGGCTATGATGGCCGGATCTGAGGGGCCGCTGAAGGGCATCAAGGTTCTGGACCTGTCCCGCATTCTGGCAGGACCGACCTGCACGCAATTGCTGGGCGATCTGGGCGCAAACGTGATCAAGATCGAAAACCCAGCAACCGGCGGCGATGACACGCGGCAATGGGGTCCACCTTATGTGACGGACGCGGATGGGAATGCATCGGACCTAAGCGCTTATTTCATGTCGGCCAACCGCAACAAGAAATCTGTGGCCATCGACATCACCACCCCCGAGGGTCAGGCGGAAATCCGACGCATCGCCTCGCACGCGGACATTCTGATCGAGAACTTCAAACCCGGCGGGCTGGCGAAATACGGCTTGGATTACAAAACCTTGTCGCAGGAATTTCCCAGCCTCGTTTATTGCTCGATCTCGGGCTATGGGCAGGATGGGCCGAACGCACCGAAACCCGGGTATGACCTGATGGCGCAGGGCTATGGCGGGATCATGTCGCTGACCGGCGACCCCGAAGGCGCGCCGATGAAGGTGGGCGTGGGCATCGCTGACGTGATGTGCGGCATGTACGCGACCGTCGGTATTCTGGCCGCGCTACGTCACCGGGATCAAACAGGTGAGGGCCAGCAGATCGACCTTGCGCTGGTCGACGCGCAAATTGCGTGGCTGATCAATGAGGGCGTGAATTACCTGACCTCTGGCAACGTCCCTCAACGGCGCGGAAATGGGCACCCGAATATCGTGCCCTATGACGTCTATCAAACGGCGGACGGGCACGTGATCCTGGCGGTTGGCAACGACAGCCAATTTAGACGGTTCTGTGACTTCATCGGGCAGCCTGCCCTAGCGGACGATCCCCGTTTTGCGACCAACCCATCACGTCTGGAACATCGTGATGCGCTGAATGCAATTCTGCGCCCAGCCGTGCAAAACTATGACACTGAAACCGTCATTGCCGAGCTTGAGGCGCGCAAAGTGCCTGTGGGCCCGGTGCAGACGTTGGATCAGGTTTTTGCCACAGATCAGGTCGCCGCAAGGCAGATGCAGATCGCCATGCAAGCCGACCCGGCACAGGTGAATCTGATCGGAAATCCACTGAAACTGTCCAAAACGCCTGTAACATATCGCAGTGCTCCACCGACCTTTGGCGCGGACACTCAGGCCGTTCTGAACGCCGAAAACCCGTTTGAAGACTGAAACACAATGCCTAATTCGGCGGCATGTTGCTGAAACATGCCGTTGAATCGGCGGTTTTTTTCACGTTTTGCACACACAGCATTTCACCAATTCGAGAGGTCGGTCGATACTGATACGACCCGACTAGAGTCTCTGGTAAGTCGAATAATGTACTAATTCTCAACGGATCGGACCACGAGCATGAAACAAGACGTTTTCGGACAGATGAACACCCTGAGCCATTCGGCAAGCGCCGAGGCATGGGATGGCGTGCTGCTCGGGTTCATGGCGCATGCGGCGGTGACGCCTCAGCATCTGGGAAAAGTTCTTGAGCTTGAGCCCGATTTTGCCCTGGGCCATGCGATCAAAGGTCTGTTCATGGTTCTGTTGGGCCGCCGCGAGATGATGCCAGTCGCCATCGAAGCTCTGGCCGCGGCCAATGCCGCGATGGAGCGTCAACCGGTAACCTCACGCGAACGCCTTTATGTACAAGCGCTGGAGCTGTATCTGTCCGATCTGCCCTCGCAAGCCGTTCAGAAATTCGAGGAAATCCTGCGCGCCCATCCGCAAGACTCGCTGGCGATGAAGCTTAGCCATGCCACCCGCTTTGTTCTGGGCGACGCCGAAGGCATGCGTCGCTCGATCGAACGTGTGATGCCGGCGTATGAGCCTGATCACGCGGGCCGTGGATATCTGTTGGGCTGCCATTCTTTCGCGCTGGAAGAAACCGGCGCCTATGAGAAGGCCGAGATTGCAGGCCGTCAGGCGCTGTGGATGGTGTCAGATGACGCATGGGGCCTACACGCGGTGGCCCACGTGCATGAGATGACCGGTAACGCACAGTTGGGTCTGGATTGGCTGGCCGGGCGCGAGGACGCTTGGGCGCATTGCAACAACTTCCGCTATCACGTCTGGTGGCACAAAGCGCTGATGCATCTGGATCTGGGTCAGGTCGATCAGGTGATGGAGCTGTATGACAACTACATCCGTCAGGACAAGACCGACGATTACCGCGATATCTCGAACGCGACCTCGTTGTTGTCCCGTCTGGAGCTTGAGGGGGTAAATGTTGGCAATCGCTGGGAAGAACTGGCCGACCTGAGCGCCAATCGCACCGAAGACGGCTGCCTGATCTTTGCCGACCTGCACTATCTCCTGGCCCTCACTGGCGATAACCGGGACGAGGCGACCGGAAAGATGCTGAAACGCATCCAGAAAGACGCCCAGCGTAATCAAGGCGACACCCCGATCCGCATGTCCGATCCGGGCGTTGCAGCAGCCAAAGGGTTGGAAGCATTTGGCGACGGCCTGTACGGCCAAGCCTTTGATTTCCTTTCTACAGCACGTGATGGAATGCAACTTGCAGGTGGCAGTCACGCGCAACGTGATGTATTCGAGCGCATCACAATTGATTCCGGCCTGCGCGCCGGGCGTCTGGATGCAGTCGAGCGCATCCTGGATGACCGCCGCGCAAAACGAGCCGGTGGCGAGGACAATTACGCCCTTGCGCGCCGCGCATTGATCGACGCGGCACGCGATGACGGAGACGCACAAAGCGTTCCGGCTGAATAACAAAAACAAAAAGACCAAAGAAGGACAGAACACGTATGGCGACAGCATCGCCCGCTTCTGATTTTGCGCCTGCGGCAGCTCAAGTAGCCGCCCCTGCCCGCGTGCGCGACCCACGGCTGGATTTCTATCGCGGCATCGCGATGTTCATCATCCTGATCGCACACATCCCGAACGACCCCTGGGCCAGATGGATTCCAGCGCGGTTCGGCTATTCGGATGCAACCGAGATTTTCGTATTCTGCTCGGGGATGGCCTCGGCCATTGCGTTTGGTGGGGCCTTTGCCCGCAAGGGTTGGTGGATGGGAACGGCTCGCGTGGCGTTCCGCATCTGGCAGGTCTACTGGGCGCATATCTGCCTGTTTTTCTTTGTGGCCATGTCGATGGCGGCGCTGGACCAGACGGGTTTCTTCGAGAAAACATACATTTCCTCACTGAACCTCCAGCACTTCTTCAACGATCCCGCGCAGCAGATGGTCGGTCTGTTCACGCTGACATACGTGCCGAACTACTTTGACATCCTGCCAATGTATCTGGTGGTTTTGGCGCTGATGCCCGTTTACATGGGCCTCTATCGCGTCGGGTTCTGGGCCGTGGCCGCCACGTCGATTGCGATTTGGCTGGTGGCACAAACTGGCGCGCTGGCCCTACCGGCCGAGCCTTGGTCGGACCGTCAGTGGTTCTTCAACCCCTTCGGCTGGCAGTTGCTGTTCTTTACCGGCTTTGCCTTCATGCGCGGGTGGATCCCCGCCCCGCCCGTATCGAAAACCCTGATCTGGGCTGCCGTGCTGTTCCTGATCCTGTCGGCCCCGTTTGGATCTTGGAAGGTCTTTACCTGGATCAACAATGCCGCGCCTGAATTGGGTGCCGTGCTGCGCAAGGGCTGGCCCTTGACCTCGGAACTGCGGGGCAAGACCGAGTTTGGCCTGCTGCGCTATGTCCACTTCCTCTCGCTGGCCTATCTGGGCTGGGTCGTCGCGGGTGAGCATGGCCATCGCCTGATCGCAACCGGTCAGGGTGCAGCGGCGAAAGTGTGGGAATTCCTGCTGACCGTTATAACCAAGGTCGGGCAGCAATCGCTGGCGGTTTTCGTCTTTTCCATGGCAGCAGCGCGCCTGATCGGCGTTGGGCTGGACCTGAGTGGGCGAGATGTTGCCAGCGTTTTCATCGCCAACATTATTGGCTTTGCTATGATCATCGGCGTGGCCTATCTGGCCGGTTGGTTCAAGTCACAGCCATGGAAGTCTAAAAAATGAATTTCACACGTCGCGCATTTCTGGCCTCAACTTCGGCGCTTGCTTTCGCTCCGGCCACCTTTGCAGCCGGGGGCGAGGTCCCCTTTGACCGCAACGATGTGATCGCGCTGGCCCGTGAACTGGCCAGCCAACCCTATGCCGAGCGTGAAATGGTTCCGCAGGAATGGCAGGACCTGACGTATCAACAGTATCGCTCGATCCGATTCCGGCTGGACCGTGCGCTGTGGTATGAAACCCAGACGCCGTTCAACGTAGATTTCTTTACGCCAGGCCTGTACTTCCCGCGCACTGTTAAGGTTTCAACGGTCGAGGACGGGATGACCACCCCGGTTACGTTCGATCTGTCGATGTTCGACAAATCCGAAGACGTGCCGACCCTGCCCATCGACGACACGCTGGGGTTCTCTGGCTTGCGCCTGCGCACCGAAATGCACCGCCCCGGTAAGACCGATGAGTTCTGCGTCTGGCAAGGCGCCAGCTATTTCCGCGCTATTGGTCTGCACGAGGTTTACGGGCTGTCCGCGCGTGGTCTGGCCCTAAAAACAGGGGACCCGGATGGTGAGGAATTTCCCGAATTCATCCGCTTTTGGCTGGAACGACCCAAACCCGGCCAGCGCAACATGGTCGTCCACGCGCTGATGGACAGCCCCAGCGTGACCGGGGCCTATCGGTTCAACGTCACCGCCGGGGCCGACTGCATCATGGATGTCGAAGCAACGCTCTTCCCCCGCGAAGAGCTGCCCCATGTGGGCATCGCGCCCGGCACTTCGATGTTCCTGTTCGACCAGACCAACCACAGCCGGTTTGACGATTTCCGCCCCGCCGTTCATGACAGCGATGGCTTGATGGTTCGCAACGGCGCAGGTGAGGTGCTGTGGCGGCCTTTGGCCAACCCCACCCGCCTGCAGATCTCGTCGTTCGTGGATACGAACCCACGTGGCTTTGGCCTGATGCAACGGAAACGCAAGTTCTCGGACTATGCGGATCTTGAGGCGAACTATCACAAGCGCCCCGGCCTGTGGGTCGAACCCAAGGGCGATTGGGGGAAAGGCACCGTGACGCTGGTCGAGATTCCGGCGGATCAGGAAATCTACGACAACATCGTCGCCTATTGGCGCCCGGCCGAGCCCTATGCCGCCGGCAGCCAGATCGACATGTCCTATCGTTTGATCTGGGGCGAAGAACCCCAGCGCACGCCCATGCCACGGGTGATCAACACCGCGATGGGCGACAATACCTTCGGCGACGGACGTCTGGCAGTAGTCGATTTTGAGGCCTCCGACCTGTTCGATGACCCCGAAGCGATGACTATTTTTGTGGACTCACCCCATGCCGAAACCTCAGACGGCGTGCTGCAACGCAATCCCGATACCGGCGGCTTGCGGCTGGCATTCTCGTTCCAGCCGGGCGAGCGGAACCACGTGGAGCTGCGCGCGCAGCTTCTGAAGGACAAACAGCCAGCCTCTGAGGTGTGGCTCTACCGTTGGACCTCATGAGCCGCGATCTGCATATCATGCCGTCTGAGGCCCCTCTGGCGATGCCCGCGCAGGATTTCAGCGCCGGGTTTCGGGATGCACAGGTACCGAATGGCAAGCGCGCCTCGGCCGGGTTCTGGCGTGCGCTGGCCTTTTCGCCTGCGATGGCGGCCACTCTGGGGCTGCTTTGGGTGATGTCCGACTGGTTCGGGGCCGAAGGGATCAACCTGATCGAAGGCATCCTGCTGGCGTTGATCTCGTTTAACTTTTTCTGGATTTCTTTCACGGTCTGCACCGTGCTCCTGGGTATGGTATCCTTGTCGCGGCAGGAACAGCCCAAACGCGAAGGCCGCCCTCAGCCCCTGCGCGTGGCGCTCTTGACGCCCGTCTACAACGAGGTGCCGTGGAACGTGCTGGGCAATGCCCGCACCATGCTGGAGGATCTGAGTAAGCGCGGTGGTCAGCATCACTATGCCATGTTCATCCTGTCCGACACGCGCGACCCCGAGATCGCCGCGCAGGAACAAGACAGCGTCGAGGCGCTGCGCACAACCCTAGCGCCAGGACTTGAGTTGTATTACCGCCGTCGTCCTGAAAACATTGACCGCAAAGTGGGCAATATCGCCGATTGGGTCAGCCGCTGGGGGGCTGATTGGGATGCGATGCTGGTGTTGGACGCCGACAGTCTGATGACCGGCCGTGCCATCACCCGCCTAACCGACGCCTTGGCGCGTGACCCCGGAGCCGGTCTGATCCAGAGCTACCCGCAGCTGATCGGCGCGCAATCGGTCTTTGCCCGGATGCAGCAATTTGCCAACGGCGTCTACGGCATCGCCTTTGCCGAAGGTCTGGCCCGTTGGTGCGGGCAAGAAGGCAATTATTGGGGCCACAACGCCATCATCCGCACCCGTGCCTTTGCTTCCAGCGCGGGGCTGCCCAAGCTGCGCGCCTTCAATGGTCAGGAAAAGCTGATCATGAGCCACGATTTTGTTGAGGCCGGACTACTGCGCCGCGCCGGGTGGGCCGTGCGGTTTCTGCCACGCATTCGCGGGTCGTATGAAGAGACGCCCCCTACGCTGATCGACCACGCGCTGCGGGACCGGCGCTGGTGTCAGGGCAATCTGCAACACCTGAAACTGCTGGGCTCGACCGGGTTCCGCGCGGTGTCCCGCTTCCACATGTTCCATGGTGCGGTCGGGTATCTGATGTCGCCCTTGTGGTTTGCTCTGCTGGTTATGTGGGCGCTGATCGGTCAGGGTGAGGACGCCTCGGTCCTGTATTATTTCAGCCCCGACAATCCACTGTTCCCGCAATGGCCCGAGATGTCGGAAACCCGCCATGTGCTGATCATTCTCGTTATGTATGCCATGTTGCTGGCCCCCAAGGTGCTGGGCGTTCTAGCCCTGCCGCTCAGCGGTGTGCGCTATTCGGATTTTGGCGGCGGCTTCAAATTCCTGACTTCGTTTTTGTCCGAGGTCATTCTGTCGATCCTCTACGCGCCGATCCTGATGGTGCAACAGATGATCGCTGTGTTCCGCACCGCATTCGGTGTTCAAAAGGGCTGGTCCCCACAGGCGCGCGACGGGGGCAGCTATGGGCTGCGCACTCTGATCCTGTGCCATGCTCTGGAAACCGTCAGCGGCGTAGCGTTGAGTGTCGGCATCCTGTCCGGGCTGGTCTCGGTCTGGCTGGCCCCGATAGCGATCAGCCTGGCCTTCGCGATCCCGCTTTCTGCACTCAGCGGAGTGTCTTCGGGCCCTGCGCGCCGCATGGTCGGGATGAAAGAGGATGTTAAGGAACCCGCGATCACACGCTCGGCCCGCCGTCACAGAGACGAGTTGAAGCGCTTGATCGAAGGTAAAGGCGTGATGACCCCGGCAGAGTGATCAGCCGCCGGGCAGGCCTTCGTACCAGTCCACCATCATGTCCGCCCACCCTTTGGGCACTGTGTGCCCTCCAGGGAACAGCGCAAACTCCAGTGCACTGCCATCTGCACAGCCGCTCCAATACCGGCGCATAAAAGGGCCGGTCGTCGAAAACCCGCTGGGTTTGGTGTCGACGCAGCCATTGGCGATGCGCCAGATTTCCAGCCCGGCAAAGATATCGCCCTGATGGAACCGGCCACCGCCCAGCAAACGCCCTTCGAGCGGGACCACATTGTCGGTCCAGCCATGGGTGTGAAACATACGGATCGGCCCTTCGCAGGCCTCAGGGTGAGGTCGCCAGAACCCGCCTGATACGGGCACATAAGCCGAAAACGTCTCGGGCGCATCGCAGGCCAGATAGTTGACCATGAACCCACCGGCCGAGAAACCACCCAGAATAACGCGCTCGGCATCAATCCCGAACTTGTCAGCGGCGTCCTGAACAACCTCGGTCAGGAAGGCGGTTTCATCCCTGTCGCCGAAGCCGGGATAGAAGTTCCAGCTTTTGACACCGGGGCGATTGGCGCGCTCAAGCCCCTCGGGCGCCATCACCGCATAGCCTCGCGACAACAAGGGTTTGACCATGCCGCGGTTCTTCATCGTACCGGTTCCGCTGCCGCCATAGCCGTGCAGGAAAACGACCAGCGGCGGATTTTCCGCCTTAGGCAGTTCGATGTGGTATTCGCCCATTTCAGTGCTACAGGCACCGTCCTGATCAGCGCAGGCGGCATGGGCCGACTGCCCGGCGATTGCGGCCACGACAGCCAGCATGGCGGCGCGGATCATTGAACGGCCTCCTCATAAGTTCCAACCGGCAACCCCGACCGGACCCAACCGGGCCCTGCGGCCGAGCCTAGCATCCCTTCGGGTACATCGATGATATTGGTAAAGCCTGCTTCGCTCAGCCGGTTGCTGAGCCGCGCGGACCGAACCCCGCGCGCGCAGATCAGAGCAATAGGCGCAGACCTGTCGCCGTCGGTCAGTTGATCCAGCGCCTGAACAAAATCATCACGGCGCATGTCCAATGGATAGGCACCCTCACCCACGCCTGTCGCATCCCACTCGCGCGGGGTTCGAATATCCAGCAACAGCACGTCGCCCGACACGGCCTGTTCATGCGCCGCCTGCACACTGAGATGCCCACCCGCATAGCTGGGCGGGATCAACCGGTATTCCCGGATCGCAAAACCCGCTGCAACGGCGGCCCCGCCGCCGAAAAGAATCCACCTGCGGGTGCGGATCGTCTTGTCTGGCACGTCGTGCCCTCCTGTGTGGTCAGATACGTATTACCATATTGAACACCGCAAATCCGCGTTCAATTCAGAGAGCCGGATCAAGTTCATGTCAGGATTTTTTCAAAAACCGCAATTTGGCGACATCAGTAGGTCAAACAGCGGTACTTGCAATAGCTGGACAGTTCGAAAATTATCCTTACAAAATCAGGGTTATCTTGACCGCCCAGACCGGAGTATCGCACTTGTCCCTATTCCTCATCGCGGCCCTTCCCTTTCTTGGCGCTGTATTTCCAGCTCTACTGATCAGGGCAGGACGAAATGCAGCTGCTTCGGCTGCGGGCCTCACCACATTCCTGGCACTGATGGGCGTCTTGATCCATATCCCCACGATCATGCGCGGCGAGGTCGTGACCGCCCGGTTCGACTGGATCCCCATCCTGGGCCTGAACGCGAATTTCATGATGGACGGGCTGAGTTTTCTGTTTGCCCTGCTGATCTTGGGGATCGGACTGCTGATCATCCTATATGCGCGGTTCTACCTGTCGCGCGAGGACCCGATGGGACAGTTTTACACCTATCTGCTGCTGTTTCAGGGCGCGATGGTGGGGATCGTTCTTTCTGACAACATTTTACTTCTTCTTATTTTCTGGGAACTTACGTCTCTAAGCTCATTCTTGTTGATCGGCTATTGGAAACACCTGCCTGAGGGCCGTCAGGGCGCGCGCATGGCACTGGCCGTGACCGGTTCTGGCGGGCTGGCCATGATCGCGGGGATGCTGATTCTGGGCAATATCGTGGGGTCTTACGACCTGAGCGTAATCCTTCACAACAAGGAGATGATTCAGGCGTCGCCCTATTATCTGCCCGCTCTGATCCTGATTCTGCTGGGCTGTTTCACCAAGTCGGCGCAGTTCCCGTTCCACTTTTGGCTGCCGCACGCAATGGCGGCTCCGACACCTGTGTCGGCCTATCTGCACTCGGCAACCATGGTGAAGGCCGGGTTGTTCCTGATGGCGCGGATGTGGCCAGTTCTGGCGGGCACGGATGCGTGGTTCTATATCGTGGCGACCACCGGTTTGGTGACCATGTTGATCGGTGCGGTGATTGCGCTGTTCAAAGACGACCTCAAGGCGCTGCTGGCCTTTTCAACCGTGTCACATCTGGGCCTGATCACCATGCTGCTGGGCTTTGGCACCAAGTTTGCCGCTGTCGCCGCCGTGTTCCACATCATCAACCACGCGACATTCAAGGCTGCGCTGTTCATGACCGCCGGGATCGTCGATCACGAGACCGGAACCCGGGATATAAAAAAACTGGGCGGGCTGCGCCACCTGATGCCGATCAGCTTTACCATCGGCACTATCGCAGCGCTGTCCATGGCGGGTCTGCCGCCCCTGAACGGGTTCCTGTCGAAAGAGATGATGCTGGAAGAAACCGTCCACACCACCTGGCTGCATTCGCACTATCTGGTGCCGGGTCTAGCCCTGTTGGCTGCAGTGTTCTCGGCAGCCTATTCATTCCGCTTCATCAGCCACGTGTTTCTTGGCCCCGAGCGTCACGACTATCCGCATCATCCGCATGACCCTCCGGTCGGGCTGTGGCTGGCCCCGGCGTTTCTGGTCGTGCTGGTCGTGCTCATCGGCCTTTATTCCAACGCTATCGTCGGCCCGCTGGTCGCGGTTGTGTCGGATGCGGTCTATGGCGGTGGCAAGCCGCCCTATTACTCGCTGAAACTGTGGCACGGGTTTACGCCCGCGCTTTACATGTCGGTTGTCGCCACACTGGGTGGCCTGTTCCTGCTGTCCCAGCACCGCCGGGGTGAGCAATTCTGGAACGCCCTGCCCCGCCCCGAGGCGAAAACCATATTCGAGGCCGTGATCAGTGCGCTGACTTCGGCAAGCCGCTGGATCACCGACACACTGCATAATGGCGTGATCAGCCGCTATGCCATCATCCTGATCGCCTTTACCGTGGGGCTTGGGTACTACGCCTATGCGACCGGTTCTATCGGCGCGCAGACGCGCGATCCCCTGCCGCTGCAGGTGATCCCAGTGATCGGCTGGATTTGTCTGGTGGGAGCCACCCTGGCCATCATGTGGTTCCACCGCAACCGCCTATTGTCGCTTGTATTGATCGGTGTCGTTGGTCTGATCGTTTCGATGGCCTTCAACTATCTGTCGGCCCCCGACCTTGCGCTGACACAGATCTCGGTCGAGGTGGTAACGATGATCCTGTTGCTGCTGTCGCTGAACTTTCTGCCCACCGATACGCCTTGGGACAGCAGTGCCGCGCGGCGCTGGCGGGATGCAGCGATCTCGGTCGTAGCGGGTATCGGATCCGGTGCCCTGATCTATGCGCTGATGTTGCGGGATTTTGCCTTCCCCACGATCTCGGATTTCCACCTGGCCAATTCGTACAAGGGCGGAGGCGGCACCAATGTGGTGAACGTAATCCTCGTGGATTTCCGAGGCTTTGATACGTTCGGCGAGATTATCGTGCTGGGCATCGCCGCCCTGATCATCTTTGCCCTGACCGAGTCCGTTCTGGGCACGAATGTGCGCGCCTATCTGCTGAACCGCAAACCACATTGGCCACAGTCGGGGGACTCGCATCCGCTGATGATGGTCGTCGTGACCCGGATGATGATGCCGATCGCGCTAATGGTGGGGGCATACATCTTTTTCCGTGGGCACAATCAGCCCGGCGGCGGGTTCATCGCCGGTCTGATTGTCGCCATTGCCTATCTGATGCAATACATGGCCAGCGGCTATACCTGGGCCATTGAACGGCAGAGGTTCTACTACCATGGGTCTATCGGGTGGGGCGTGCTGATCGCCGCTGCAACAGGGATCGGTGCATGGTTCAATGAGCGTCCGTTCCTGACCAGCGATTTCGGTTATATCCACTGGCCGCCGCTGGAAGAGTTCGAATGGGCCACAGCTATCCTGTTTGACACTGGCGTGTTCCTCGCCGTGCTTGGCGCGGTGATGCTGGCGCTGGACAGCCTGTCGCGCTTTGCGTGGCAGCCGGGCATGGCGCAGGAATTCCCGATGGATATCAACCCGCTGCGGGACCGCGACACAAAAGACGATAACGAGAAGGAGCAGGCCTGATGGAAGCGCTCGTAGCCTCAGCCGTAGGCGTCATGACCGCTGCCGGGATCTTCCTGATCCTGCGCCGCCGAACCTTTCCCGTCATCCTGGGCCTTTCCCTGCTGACCTATGCGGTGAACGTGTTCCTGTTTGCCACAGGCCGGTTGGCGCTGGATGCACCTGCGGTGCTGAACAAATACAAGGACGTGCCCTACACCGACCCGCTGCCGCAGGCGCTGGTGCTGACGGCCATCGTAATTTCGTTCGGGATGACGGCAGTGATCGTGATGATTGCCCTCTCGGCCTATCTGTCGGCCAAGGATGATCACATCGACATGCGTGGACAAAACAATACCGATGCGCCGGGAGAAGACGCATGAACCACTGGATCGTCGCTCCGATCGTTCTGCCCGCGATCCTGGCCCCGTTCATCATCATGGTCCTGCGCTATCATCTGGACCTGCAACGCATCTTCTCGGTCGCTGGTGTGGTGGGCCTATTGGGTATTGCCCTGACCATCACCGCGCAGGCCGCTGGCGGAGATATTCTGGTCTATGAGTTGGGCAACTGGCCTGCGCCATTCGGCATCGTTTTGGTACTGGACCGGCTTTCTGCGATGATGGTGCTACTGACCTCGCTGTTGGCCCTGCCTATCGTGCTCTACGCCATCGCCTCGGGCTGGGACGACCGGGGCAAACATTTCCACGCCCTGTTTCACTTCCAGCTCATGGGTGTGTGCGGAGCCTTCCTGACCGGCGACGCCTTTAACCTTTTCGTGTTTTTCGAGGTGCTGCTGATCGCCTCATACGGATTGATGACGCATGGAGGCGGCGCAACCCGCCTGAAAGCAGGCGTGCAATATGTGGCCTATAACCTGCTGGGCTCTACCCTGTTTCTGTTTGCTCTGGGTACGCTTTATGCCGTCACAGGCACGCTGAACATGGCCGATATGGCGGTGCGCGTGGCTGAACTGCCTGCCGAAGATACGGCCTTGCTGCGGGTCGGCGCAGTGCTGCTTCTACTGGTCTTTTGTATCAAGGCCGCCGTTCTTCCGCTGCACTTCTGGTTGCCTGCCAGCTATGCCAACGCGCCGTTACCGGTGGCCGCACTGTTTGCGATCATGACCAAGGTTGGGGCCTATTCGATCCTGCGGATGTACACGCTGGGCTTCGGTCCCGAGGTTGAGGCCACCCAAGGCCTGGTGGGCTCTTGGCTGCAACCAGCGGCTCTGGTGACACTGGCCATTGGGACCATCGGCATTTTGGGCGCACAGCATATCGCGCGGATGGTGGCGTTCTGCGCCATCGCCTCGATGGGGACATTGTTGATCGCAATCTCTTTGTTTACCGAGACCGCTACGGCTGCGGCGCTGTATTACATCTACCACTCGACCCTTGCCACGGCGCTGCTGTTCCTGATCGCGGATATGGTGGTCGAACGCCGCGGCGGGTCCATCGCTCCCACCGCGCCGATGCCGCAGGGCGGGCTGATCTCGGCCCTGTTCTTTGTAGGGGCCATCGCCCTGGCTGGGATGCCACCCCTGTCAGGCTTTATCGGCAAGTTGCTGGTGCTGGATGCCGCGCGAGATGCGCCTGACGCCAACGCGATCTGGGCGGTTGTCCTGATCGGGTCCTTCGTGACAATCGTCGGATTGGCCCGCGCGGGTACGGTAATCTTCTGGAAAAGCCACGACATCCAGCACAATCCTGCAACCGACCTTGAAAAAGAAGAAGAGGCGCTGGCCAGCCCTGCCCCCGAGCCCCACCCCGGACTGGCCTTTACATCGGTCTTTGCGGCAGTTCTGGGTCTGGTCCTGCTGACACTCTTTGCGGGTCCGGCGCTGAAATATGCCAGCAACACGGCTGAGCAGCTCTTTACCCCAGAAAACTATATCGCTGCCGTATTGGGAGAGAACGGATGATCAGATTGCTGCACCGGATATTCCCGCACCCGCACCTGACCTTCCTGCTGACGGTGGTTTGGGTGCTGCTGGCCAATACCGGCTCGCTCAACTCGGTGGTGTTCGGGTTGTTGCTGGGGATCATCATCCCCTTTGTCACCCAGCCCTATTGGCCCGACCGGCCGAAACTGCGCAACTGGCCGATGATCGCCGAATACATGCTGGTCGTGCTGTGGGACATCGTGATCGCCAATATCACCGTGGCTAGGATCATCCTGTTCAAACGCGACGCCGACCGGCAACCCAACTGGGTCTCGATCCCATTGGAACTGCGCACCCCCGAGGCGATCACCGTTCTGGCCGGAACGATCACCATGACGCCCGGCACAGTCAGCTGCGATCTGTCCGCACAAGGCCATAACTTGCTGGTTCACTGCCTCGACGCGCCCGACCCCGAGGCAGTACGTGACGAGATCAAGCAACGCTATGAGCGCCGCCTGAAGGAGATTTTCGAATGATTGTCACCTATGCCATCTGGTTCGCTTTCGCCTGTTTCGGCGCGGCGATCATGCTGTGTCTCTACCGGATCATCTCGGCCGAGGGGGTCGGCACCCGCGTTCTGGCGCTGGACACGATGGTGATCAACACTATCGCGCTGATGATCCTGTACGGGCTTGCATTGGGGACCGAGATCTTTTTCGAATCCGCCATGATCATTGCCATGCTGGGTTTTGTCTCGACCGTAGCCTATGCGCGCTTCATGCTGCGCGGCAATATCATCGAGTGAGGGCGGCATGACGATTATCTTCGAAATTCTGATTGCTTTCTTTCTGGTCGTTTCTGGCATCTTCGGCTTTGTCGGGTCCTATGGGATGATCAAGCTGAAGGACCCGATGTCGCGCCTGCATGCACCCACTAAGGCCACCACGCTGGGCGTAGGCGGGGTGCTGCTGGCGTCGATCGGCCATTCGGTTCTGCTCGAAGGCAAGCTCTCGCTGCACGAGCTTCTGATCACGCTCTTTTTGTTCCTGACCGCGCCGATCACGGCCCTGTTCATTGCCAAATGGCATATTCATCGCCATGAAAAGCCAAGCGATCTGCCGGATGCGGGCGAGGACGAGCTTTGGGCCACCCACGCGGTCGAGCAGGTCGAGGACGTCCCTGACCACACAGCGAACTGACCCTGATGCATACTTCTCCGTTGCCCCTGACCCGCGATCTGGTTCTTGTCGGCGGCGGCCATACGCACGCGCTGCTGCTGCGCAAATGGGGCATGAATCCTTTGCCCGGCGCACGCGTGACCGTGATCAACCCCGGCCCCACCGCGCCGTATTCCGGCATGTTGCCGGGGTTTGTGGCCGGGCATTACCAACGCGCAGAACTGGATATTGATCTGGTGAGGCTGGCCCGGTTCGCTGGCGCGCGGGTCATTTTGGGCAAGGTCGAGGGAATAGATCTAGATACCCGTTGCGTGCGCGTACCAGGCCGCCCTCCCGTGGCGTTTGACGTGGCCTCGGTTAACATTGGCATCACCTCGGACATGCCCGCCCTGCCCGGATTTTCTGATCACGCGGTGCCCGCTAAACCTCTGGGTCCGTTTGCCGCCAGATGGGGCGAATATCTTGAACGCACGGGCCCTGCTTCGGTCGTTGTGATTGGCGGCGGAGTGGCCGGGGTTGAGTTGGTGATGGCCATGGCCCACGCCCTGCGCGCCAAGGGACGTGTGGCGCAGGTCACGTTGATCGACAATGCGCAGGCGTTGACGGCGACAGCGGACAAGGCCGCTGCAACCATCCGCAAGGCCATGGAGGGGCTTGGGGTTGACGTGATCGAAGGCGCGACCATTGCAAAGATCACCAGCGAAACCGTCGTGCTGGAAGATGGCCGCCAAATCCCTGCCAGTTTCGTGACAGGCGCAGCCGGAGCGCGCCCTTATGCCTGGATGGCCGATACCGGGCTGGAGATGCAGGATGGTTTTATCCGGGTGAACGGCTTCCTCCAGTCCAGCGATCCCGCGATTTTCGCCGCCGGAGATTGCGCGCATCTGTCCGAAAACCCGCGCCCCAAAGCGGGCGTTTACGCGGTGCGCGAGGCACCGATCCTGTTCAACAACCTGCGGGCCATGCTCGGGGCGGGCCGGATGCACAGGTATCAGCCGCAGAAAGACTATCTGAAACTAATCTCGCTGGGCGAGAAATCAGCCTTGGGTGAACGTCTTGGAACCTCGTTCAGTGGCCCTTTGATGTGGCGTTGGAAAAACCACATTGATCAGACCTTTATGAACAAGTTTCGCCACCTGCCCCAGATGGAACCGCCTGCGGTGCCACGGCTTCACGCCAGCGGTCTACATGAAGCGTTGGGCAACAAACCCATGTGTGGCGGTTGCGGTGCCAAAGTCGGGCGCAGTGCGCTTCACGCTGCATTGAAACACCTGCCCGAGGTACAGCGAGAAGACATTCATTCCCTGCCCGGCGACGATGCCGCCCTGGTTCATACTGGTGGCGTGCGGCAGGTCATCACCTCGGACCATCTGCGCAGCGTCACAGATGATCCAGTACAGATGACACGCATCGCCGCCGTTCACGCCTTGGGTGATATCTGGGCAATGGGCGCTGCACCACAGGCCGCTACGGCGACCATCATCCTACCCCGCATGACGCCTGAATTGCAGCGCAGAACGATGGCCGAGATCATAACAACTGCCAGTGAGGTCATCCGCGAAGCCGGGGCCGAGATCGTGGGCGGGCACAGCTCGATGGGGGATGAGATGACCATCGGGTTTACCATGACCGGACTGTGTGCGCGCGCGCCGATCACCTTGTCCGGGGCGCATGCGGGCGATGGTTTGATCCTGACCAAACCACTGGGCAGCGGCGTTCTGATGGCTGCTGAAATGGCCGGCCAAGCCGACGGGGACTGGATCGCCAAAGCCTATGAACAGATGACCCACCCGCAAGCTGAAGCGTCTCGGATTCTGGCCGATGCCCACGCGATGACGGATGTCACCGGGTTTGGGCTGGCGGGGCATCTCATGGACATGTGTCAGGCCTCGGGATGTGGCGCAACACTGGATCTGGATGCGATTCCGTTGATGACCGGCGCGCTCGACTTGGCCAAGCTGGGGGTTCGGTCCACGATTTTCGACGAAAATCGTTCCATCGCACTGGATCTGCCGTCCGGTGGAAAGGCCGATCTGTTGTTCGATCCGCAAACCGCAGGCGGACTTTTGGCCGCGGTCGCGGCAGATCAGGCTCACAGTCTTTGCGAACGGTTGCACAAAGCCGGATATCCAGCTGTGGTGATCGGCCATATGACCGAAGCCGCAGGGCTGGGCCTTCAGGACTGATCCAGAACCGTCTGCACCTGAGAAGCGACTTGCTCCAACCCCTTGGCATCCAGCGTCGGCACATCAACCCGCGCAATCACATCCGCCTTCCGGGCACGGCTGGATTTCGCATAGGCCGGGTCATAGTGTTGCTGCATCAAAGCCTGCGTCAACGCCAGCTTGTCGCCCGCCTCGATCAGGGTAAGCCAACCGTCGACCACCTCATGCCCGCGATGAGACCGGAGCGGAAACAGCCTGTCCCGCAATCGAGCTGTGTCAGATAAAATATCATCATAGGCCCGCACCAGATAAGCCGAGCGCGCCTCAAGCGGTGCGCAAATGTGAATGCGCGGCGCGGCACATAACGCGGTCCACAGTGAGGGCGGCAGGATCAAAGACCCGATCTTGGAAGATTCCGCCTCGACCACCACGGGATGTGCGGGATCAAGGGCGCAGAGCGCCGCCGCAAGCGCGGATTCAAATGCTTTCTGACTAGGTTGACCTCCGGGCTGTTCCCCAAGCAGCGAGCCGCGGTGATTGGCCAACCCTTCCAGGTCCAGCACCTGAACACCGCGGATGTTCAGACGGGCCAGCAATTCAGTCTTGGCAGTTCCGGTGTAGCCATCCAGCGCGAAGAGACGATGCGGCAGAGGGTCCTCGTAGAGATACCGGTTCACCAACCGGCGATAGGTGCGATAGCCGCCCTCGACCACTTCGGCCCGCCAACCGATCTGTTGCAGCATCCAGGTGAATGAGCCCGAGCGTTGCCCACCGCGCCAGCAATAGACCAGAGGTTTCCACCCGCCCTCATGATGCGCCAGGCTGTTTTCGATATGGTTGGCGGCATTGCGAAACACCAGCGCTGCACCCAACTTGCGGGCCAGAAATGGGCTTTGTTGCACATAGATCGTCCCGACCCGCGCGCGTTCTTCATTGTCCAGAACCGGCAAGCTGATCGCGCCCGGAAGGTGATCTTCGGCGTATTCGGCAGGGCTGCGCACGTCGATCACGGTGTCAAACCCATGCGCATAAAGGTCAGGAAGGCTGTAAAATTTCAAAACCATGTCAAAGGTCTATCGCGCGCAAGCTGGATTGCAAAGAAGAACGCTCAACCTGCGACGGGCTCGATCAGGCTCGCTCCGCTGGCCCGGTTGGAGTTCACGGCGGGATCGACCCGGTAATAGCTCAGCAAGCCCTCAGGCCCCGGTACCATCAGACGGGCGGCACCTTTCCCTGCCTCACCCAGCCACAAGGGCCAGTCCTGTGGCTCAAGGATCAGCGGCATTCGATGGTGGATCGCACTCAGAGTGTCATTGGCCGAGGTCGTGACGATGGCGCAGGTCGGCTGCCGGGCTTCCTCGGCGCCCCAGTTCTGCCAAACACCAGCAAAGGCGATGGGCGCATGATCGAGGCGATGAATATACCATGGCAACCTGTTGCCTTGTTCGGTCTTGGTCCATTCATAAAACCCCGTCGCCAAGATCAGACAGCGCCTTTCGCGGCAAGCCGCGCGAAAGGCCGGTTTCTCGGCCAGGGTCTCGGCACGCGCGTTGATCAGCAGGGGCCCAGCGGTTTCGGTCTTGTACCAATGTGGCAGGAACCCCCAGCGCATCGGATCCAGGGTTCGCCCGTTTTCGCTCGCGCGCACCACATGTACCTGATTTGTGGGGCAAACATTGAAATTGGGCACAGCCGGCAAGCTGTTGGACGGCCGCGCGGCAAAAAGCTGAGCCATCGCATCATTGGGAAGAGTTATTGCAAACCGTCCGCACATGGGTAATGAACCACCTATATTTCCTTCTTACAGGCACCGGGTCATATGCAAAACCAAACAGCCAATACCCTTAAAAGCAAGGCTTTGTCAGCGCTGGAGACCGGCAAGCCGCACCAGGCGCTAAAAAAAGCTCAACTGGGATTGAAGAAGTTTCCAAAAGACAGCGATTTTCACGCCATCGCAGGCTTTGTCCTGACCGAAATGAAGCAATATAGGAAGTCGATCCCGCATTTCGTGGAAGCCGCGCGGATGAAGCCGCAAGACCCGCAATTCGTAGAGAATTTGGCCAATGCGTTGATGCAAACCGGCCAGATTCCAAAAGCGCTGGATTATGCCGAACAGAAACTTGAGATCTTTCCCAACAACAAAGAGCTCAACCGCGTTCTGGATGAAATTTACCTGAAAGGTAACAACTGGCGTCAGATCATTGATCACACAACCAAAAAGCTGGCCGCAGACCCTGACAATGTCGACCTTCTTTCGACACGGGCGCGGGCCTATGGGCGGGTCGGGTTCGACGAGGACAGTTCAAACGATATTAACCATGCCTACCGGATCGCACCGGAAAGCCACAAAGTCGCGTTACTAAAGGCAGTCAACTTGCATCAAGGCGGTGACAAGGCGGGAACCAAGGCTATCCTGGAGCGGATTCTGAACGAAAACCCGGACCACATCAATTCGTTGCTGCAACTTTCTACGATGGTAGGTGGTGCGGAAGCCGGAAGCTTGCTCAAAAACGTTGAAAGCGCGATTGAGAGATCGGAACACAAGCTATCCGAATTGGAATTTGCCAAGGCGCATCTGACACACAAAATCGATGGCTTGGACGCGGCCATGCCGCAATTCGAAAAGGCCAACGCGGTTCAGCACGATTCCAATCCATATAATTTTGAATCCGAAGAGGAAAAACTGGGCACGGTCACACGTCAATTTTCTGAAGGCAATCAAATATTGGCAAATGACGTAAGCGAAGGACCCTTGCCAATATTCGTCGTCGGCCAACCGCGTTCAGGCACGACCTTGATGGAGATGATGCTGAGTTCAGACCCCAACATTGCTGGTTGTGGTGAACTTATGCTCGGGTCCGACCTCTCGGTTAACTTCTGGCAAGGCAAGGATACCTTCGATACGGCATCTGCCGCTCAGTTCGCGCAGGAATTTCGCAAACTGATGCCTCCGATCCCTGAAGGGTCCATAGCCTTTGTCGACAAGATGCCCCATAATTTCCAACGTGTGGGCTATTTGCTGTCCGCCTTCCCGAATGCGCGGGTGATCAACATGCAGCGCGATCCACGCGATGTAGGGCTGTCGAAATGGATCCGGCGCTTTCCCGCAGGCGGGATGCGCTATGCGTCAAACCAAAAGGCTATTGCACACACGGCCAACCTGTACCGGCGCTATATGGCGCATTGGGAAAAAGTGTTCGGGGATCGCATCCTGACCGTTCCTTACGAAAAACTCGTGGCCGATCCCGAGACCTACAGCAAGAAGGTCGCTGCGTTCTGCGGCATCGAATGGTCCGATGCGATGATGCATCCGGAAGAGAACAAAAAACAGGTTAGAACGGCCAGCATCGACCAGGTGCGTAACAAAATCTCCACCAAATCTGTCGGCGGATGGCGCAGCGTCAGGCACCATCTTCAGCCAATGCTGGACGGTATCGATCCCGCGCTTTGGCCTGAGTACGAATTCGACTGATCCCAATAAAAAAAGGCCGCATCCGTACGATGCGGCCTATCAGTTTTCTGCACCTAAGGTGTCATTTCTGCTTAATGCGCCCGTCCAGATACGGGGTGTACGGCGCGTTGGCGGCCAGATATTCGGCCGTCACGTCAGCCAGGTCCGGGCCATAATCATAGGCGTTCTTGTCATCGCCTTCGAACATGTCATAGCCGTCGCCGCCATTACGGACATAGTTGTTGGTCACGACAAGATAGGTCGCCGCCGGGTCAATCGGGACAAAGCCCCCGTCCTTGGCTACCATCACATCGCTGATACGCCCTTCATTCGGCGCAACCGCAGGATCCCATGTGAACGTCATACCGGCCACTTGCGGGAAACGGCCCTTGACCTCTTCCACCTGGCTCACACCGTTTTCCAGCGCATCAATGACGCCCTGACCGCTGATCTGGAAGGTCGAGAGCGTGTTCTGGAACGGCAGCACGGTCAGCACTTCGCCCATGGTCACGTCACCCGGATCAATCGAGGCACGCAAACCACCCGAGTTTGCAATTGCAATCTGCACACCCTGATCGGCAACACGGGCCAGCATGGCATCGGCTACAAGATTGCCCATCTGGCATTCTTGCACTCGGCAGACAGCGCGGTCGCCCTCAATCGCGTCAGCAGCACTTGCCACAACCTTGTTGCGAATCTCGTCCAGCGGCACGGCCAGTTCCGCGATGCGATCCAGCGCCGACTGATCCTCGGTCACTGTGTTGTCCATGATCAGCGGCTCGCCCGCGGCTTCGACCACATTGCCGTCGTCATCGAAGGTCACGTTCAGCTCACCCAGGAATTTGCCATAGGCATAGGCCTGAACGATCTGGACCCCGTTCACCACGGTTGGATAGGGACCCGCCGCCTTGTCCGAGACGTTGGACAGATACGTGTTGGAATGTCCCCCCACGATCACATCGACACCAGTTGTTTCACTGGCCACGCGTTGGTCCACGCCAAAGCCCGAATGGCTGAGTACGATGATCTTGTTCACCCCCTCGCCGGTCAGTCTGTCAACTTCGGCCTGCACCGCCGGGACCGGGTCCGAGAAGGTTATGTTCGGGCCAGGTGAGGCCAGATCATGGGTGTCTTCCGGCGTCAGGCCGATCAGGCCGATCTTCTCGCCGCCCACTTCAATCACGGTCGATTTCTTGATCTTGTCGGTCAGCAGCTCTTCGTCTTTGACATCGGCGTTCGACATCAGCACTGGAAAATCGACCGAGTCGATGAAACCGCGCAGAACCTCGGGCCCGTCGTCGAATTCGTGGTTGCCCACGGTCATCGCGTCATAACCCAGCTTGTTCATGAACTCAGCCGCGACCTTGCCCTTGTAATAGGTATAGAACAGGGACCCCTGAAATTGGTCTCCGCCATCCACAAGGATCGAGTTCTCGGCACGGCCACGGGCATCGTTCACTGCCGTTACCAAACGGGCCGAGCCACCAAAGCACTCGCCTTCGGCATTGTCTTCGGCGCTGCAGCCGCTGTCATATTTGTTGATCGGTTCGAACCGGGCGTGGAAATCGTTGGTATGCAGGATCGTCAGCTTATATTCGGCTGCTGCCATGCCTGCTGTCAGGCCCAGAACGGCGACCGATGTCAGTAAGCGGGTGAACATGTTCAAACTCCCAATTGTTATTTGTCGTGATCGTGCGCCGTGCCGCGCAAAGAGTCAAAGGGGGAAATCCAGCTTGATTCTACCCGCCGTGCGGGGCATCACGGCCCCATGCTGATTTACAAGATTTTCCGGGCCGACGAATGGGCCGCGTTGCAGTCCGATGGGGCGACGGATGGTGCTCCGATTGATGTGGCGGATGGCTATGTCCATTTTTCGACGGCCGAGCAAGCAGCCGAGACAGCGGCCAAGCATTTCGCCGGGATCGACGGTCTGACCCTGTTGGCCTGCGACGCCGACGCGATGGGCGACGACCTGAAATGGGAGGTCTCGCGCGGGGGCGCGCTGTTTCCGCATCTCTACCGGCAGATCAGGATGACGGATGTGCATTGGGCCAAGCCTTTGCCTTTTGACGGACAGGCCCACCAGTTCCCCGAGGAGATGGAATGACCCGCTACGTCGACCCAGATCGCGCGCAGTTCGCGGCGTTCAAGGATCTGGACCGCGATCATCCGATCGAGATGCTCAATCTGGTGAAATTCCGCGCCAAGGCCGCGTACCCGGATGACCACGATCTGGCCGCTGCCGGTCTGACCGGCGCGCAGGCCTATCGCAACTACGGGAGCGACACCGCCCCGATCATCGCTCGTATCGGCGCACATATTCTATGGAGCGGCGCGTTTCAAACAACCCTGATCGGCCCGCAGGACGAGGTTTGGGACGCAGTCTTTATCGCCAGCTATCCCACCGCTCATGCGTTCATGGAAATGGTCACGGACCCGGATCACCAAAAAGCGGTCGTGCATCGTCAGGCAGCGGTGGACACGTCGCGGCTTATCCGTTGCGCGCCGACCCAAGGCAGAGAGAGCTTCGGATGAAACTGACCGAGAAACTGGGCCTTGCCGCCCTGCACCGGATGGATCCGGAAGCCGCGCATGGGATGTCGATCAAGGCGTTGAGAGCGGGGCTAGCCCCCGCGCCCGGTCCTGTGACCTCGTCCCGGTTGCGCACACAGGTGGCTGGGCTTGATCTGCCCAACCCGGTTGGGCTGGCCGCTGGTTTCGACAAGAACGGCGAGGTTCTGACACCTCTGTCCCGCGTGGGCTTCGGGTTTATCGAGGTCGGTGCCGTGACCCCATGCCCGCAGCCCGGCAACCCCAAACCACGCCTGTTTCGCCTGTCCGAAGACAAGGCCGCCATCAACCGCTTTGGCTTCAACAACGAAGGCATGGAGGTCATGGCCACTCGTCTGGCGGATCGCCCCAAAGACGCTGTGATCGGCCTGAACCTGGGTGCGAACAAGGACAGCGACGACCGCCCCGGCGACTTTGCCAAGGTGCTGGCCCATTGCGCGGTACATCTGGATTTCGCGACGGTCAATGTCTCGTCCCCTAACACCGAGAAACTGCGCGACCTGCAGGGCAAGGCTGCGCTCAGTGCGTTGCTAGGCGGAGTGATCGAAACCCGCGATGCCCTGCCCCGTCCCCTGCCTGTCTTCCTGAAGATCGCCCCCGATCTGACCGAAGACGAATTGCAAGACATTGCTGATGTCGCTCGGGAAACCGGCGTGGATGCGGTGATCGCCACCAATACCACCCTGTCCCGCGACGGGCTGCGAAGTGTGCATAAGGATCAGGCCGGAGGTCTGTCCGGCGCACCTCTGTTCGAGAAATCCACCCGCGTATTAGCCCGGCTGAGCCAGTTGACAGAAGGTCAAATCCCTCTGATCGGTGTTGGTGGGATCAGCACGGCGGAACAGGCCTATGCCAAGATTTGCGCCGGAGCCTCTGCCGTGCAGTTCTACACGGCGATGGTTTATGGCGGCATCTCATTGGCCGCTGAAATCACGCAGGGGTTGGATAAACTTCTGGCGCGCGACGGGTTCGACACGGCCGCGCAAGCCGTGGGCAGCAAACGAGAGGACTGGTTATGATCAACTATTGGCACAACCCCCGCTGTTCCAAATCCCGCGCGGGGCTGGCGTTGCTTGAGGAAAAAGGCGCGCAGGTCGAGGTGCGGAAATACCTTGAAGACGCGCCCTCGGCGGATGAGTTGCGCGCAACACTGGCCCTTTTGAACGTACCCGCCATCGACATGATGCGGACAGGGGAGAAACAGTTCAAGGAACTCGGGCTGACCAAAACCACGTCAGAGAACGCATTGATCACGGCCATGGCGAAACACCCGATCCTGATCGAGCGCCCTCTGGCGATCAATGGCGACAAGGCCGCCATCGGACGCCCGCCCGAGAAACTGCTGGACCTGCTTTAAGCGATCTGAGCCTCAAGCCGGGGATAACGCCATCCCAAGGTCAATCCCCGCGCAATGTTCAGAACCATCAACGCGGCCCAAAGGCCGTGATTGCCCAGCGTCGGCACCAGTAAGAACAGGGCGACCACATAGATCGCAACCGACTGGATCATCGCGTTGCGCATATCCCGCGTCCAGGTTGCCCCGATATAGATGCCGTCAAACATCCAGCTTGCAACCCCGATCACCGGGGCCAGCGCCGCCCAGATCAGGTATTCTCGCGCAGCCAGACGGACCTCGGGCGAGGTGGACATCAGGTCGATCAGCGCAGGCCCGGCAAGGTAGAACACTGCGCCCAAGGCAAAGGCTCCGCCCACACCCCACTGCGATGCCAAGACCGAAGCCCGCCGCACTTGATACCGGTCCCGCGCACCCACTGCGCCGCCCACCAGCGCCTCGGCTGAAAAGGCGAATCCGTCCAGCGCAAAAGCCGTGATCTCCAGAAACTGCAGTAGGACCTGATTGGCCGCCAGATTAACATCGCCCAGATCGGACCCCACAAACAGGAAGGTGGTGAATGAGCCCGTCAACAGGACCGACCGGATCATGATATCCGCATTCACCTGCACCATCCGACGCAAACGCGCGGCGTTGAATATGCGGGGCCAGTCGCGCCACTGATTGCCGCCGAACGCGCTGCGACACAGCCACAGACCCAACGCCAGACCAGTCCACTCGGCGATCAAAGTGGCGATGGCGACGCCTTCGACACCCCAGCCCAGCCCCAAAACAAACCAAAGGTCTAACAGGATGTTCAGCCCGTTCATCCAGATCTGAAGAAGGAACACGCCACGGGTGCGTTCGATAGCAATCAACCACCCGGTCACAGCATAAAGCGCAATCGTCGCGGGCGCGCCCCAGATACGAATTTCAAGGTATGCGCGGGTCAGGGACTCGACCTCGGGACTGGCCGGGGACAGCGCGAAGGCCCCCCAGAACACCCATACTTGCGTAGCGATGAATACAAGACCAGCGGCACCGCCCAGCAGTAGGCCGCGCATCAACAGCGCACCGGTCTCGGCTGTATCGCCTGCGCCGCGCGCCTGCGCTGCAAGACCGGTCGTGCCCATGCGCAAGAACCCGAAAATCCAGTAAATCGCTGACAGGATCACCGCGCCCATGCCGACGGCTCCGATGGGGGCCGCCTGCCCCATCTGGCCCACAACGCCGGTATCGACCGCGCCCAAAATCGGAACGGTGGCGTTTGACAACACGATAGGAAGGGCAATCTTCAGCACCCGTCCATGCGTTATTGGCGCCGAAGCGTCCTGCATGGATGCTAGCTACCCTTGGTCATAGGTTGTGGCATCAGGAAATGACCCGTGGCCTGCGCAAAGGGGCGCGCATGATTGTCCTGCCATGCTTCGACCCGGACCGAGGCATAGCGACGCCCCGACCGGCTGATGATAGCCCGCGCATAGGCATCGCGCGGCAGACCGGATCGCAGATAGTCGACCGTGAAATCCACGGTTTTGGGAAAGCGGATCGTCTCATCCCGCGCGATCTGCTCGGCATCCAGCTCACCGCTCTCGATGCTGGGCAGGAAATACTCCCAACTCAAGGTGATCACGGCCGTGACCTCAAGGAAGGCTGCGGTGACGCCCCCATGCAGGGCGGGAAGGATCGGATTTCCGATGAGCTTTTCGTCATAGTTCAACACCCCGGTCAGCTCATCCCCACGCCGATCAAAGCTGAAATCCATGAACCGGATATAAGGCACTCCATCGACAATCGCGTTCAGCGCCGCGTCCCGGCGCTGTTTGACTACTTGTACGGGTTCGGGACGTTTGCGCGCCATCAGAGCCCCTCCACCGTGAAAGAGCCCGAGGCCGTGGCCACCGGCAGGTCCTGATTTTCGTCCATCGCGGTCGCGCGTACGAAGGCCACGTTACGGGTGATGTGGTAGCAGGTCGCGCGCGTGGTGATGGTCTGACCCGGAGTTGCCGCGCGCATATAATCGATGCGCAAATCGATGGTCGCCGTGCCACCGGGCGCGGACGGGTGGCTCATGACAGCGGCGCCGCAACAGGTGTCCAGAACGGCAAATACAGCGCCGCCATGGATGACCCCAGTGCGCGGATCGCCCACCAATTCCACGTTATAGGGCATTGTAATCGCAGCCTCTCCGTTACCGATTTCAGTCAGCGTCATGCCCAGCGCCCTGGCATGTGGGATCGCCTCGATGAACTGACGCGCGATAGCAGCTTTGTCGACCATCTATTTGTACCTTCTTGGTTTCTCCCTTTATGAGCGCGTGGCCCGCAAAAGAGCAAGCCCACCTGTTGCGCTTGTCAGGCGTAGGTCATAGGCTGCGCCAGAGGAGATCAGGAATGCCCGACGACCGTTTGTCATTCAAAGAGATGTGCGCCCAGTTCGATGTGACACCGCGCACCCTGCGCTATTATGAGTATATCGAGCTGTTGCAACCCGACCGCGAAGGCCGTGCGCGATTCTATGGTCCACGCGAATGCGCCCGCATGACGCTGATCATGCGGGGGCGCAAATACGGCTTTCCCTTGGAAGACATCCGCCAATGGCTGCTGATATACGAAGATCAGGGCAACCAGGCGCAGATGAAGGCTTTTGTCGACTTGGCCGATGTCCAATTAGTTGAACTACACAAGCAAAAGCAGCAACTGGATGAGGCGATCGACGCTCTGAAAACCATGCGCGATCAGACCGCCAGGTCGCTGGATTGACCTCAACGCCTATTGCGGCCCTCTTGAAGCCCCGCAAAAGGGATTGCTGTTGCAATTCCCGTTTCAATTGGGTGTTGGCCAGCTGTCGAAATCTGAAAATAACGTGACGTGACGTTGGGGATTTCACCCTCAAACGGACTTGACGCAAACGGAAGTTACGTCAACTAAAGTTGTGACGTAGCGTTTGCATTACGTGAACGTCATCTCCGTGTTGTAAGTGGCGCATCGACTGCGCAACTGTACTTGATAGACGCCAGTGACAAGAGTGCTGAAACCATGACCGAAGATCTGATGACCATTCGTGAAATGTGCGAGACCTATGACGTCACGCCGCGCACATTGCGGTTTTACGAGGCCAAAGAACTTTTGTTCCCGATCCGCGAGGGGCAAAAACGCCTGTTCACCAAACGCGACCGGGCGCGCCTGAAACTGATTCTGCGCGGCAAGCGCTTTGGCTTTAGCCTAGAAGAAATCCGGCAACTTCTGGATCTGTATCATGTGGGGGATCAGCAGATGACGCAGATGACCCGCACGTTTGAGATCGCCCGCGAGCGTCTGACCGATATGGAGGCCCGCCGCGAAGAACTGACGCAGGCCATCGACGATCTGAAGGAACAGTTGCGTTGGGGCGAGAAAGTGATCGCCTCGATGAAGAACGAAAAGAAAGCCGCCGAGTAGCCCTGCGGCCCCACCTCCGGACATTTGAGATTAAAGGGAGCTTCTTATGCCCGTCTATAACGCGCCAACAAAAGACATGCAGTTCATTCTGCACGAAGTCCTCAACGTTTCGGGGTCGAAAATCCCCGGTTACGACGAATTGGAAGCCGAATTCACCGGTGCCGTTCTTGAGGAAGCCGGCAAAATCGCAACCAACGTCCTGCACCCGCTGAACGTTGTGGGTGACACCGAAGGTGTGCGCCACGAAAACGGAGTCGTCTACACGCCGACCGGCTTCAAAGACGGTTTCGAGCAGATGAAAGAAGGCGGCTGGACCGGCTTGGATATGCCCGAGGAATTCGGCGGTCAGAACATGCCTTATGTCCTGGGTAGCGCGGTGGGCGAGTTCTTTCAGTCCGCCAACCAAGCCTTCACCATGTATCAGGGTCTGACCCACGGCGCGGCTTCGGCCATTCTCGCCCACGGCACCGACGAGCAGAAGGCCACCTATCTGCCCAACATGGTCAGCTGTGAATGGACGGGCACAATGAACCTGACCGAACCGCATTGCGGCACCGATCTGGGCCTGATGCGCACCAAGGCTGAACCGCAGGACGACGGCAGCTATAAGGTGTCAGGTCAGAAGATCTTTATCTCGGCCGGTGATCACGACATGGCCGACAACATCATCCACCTGGTTCTGGCCAAAATCCCCGGCGGCCCCGAGGGCATCAAGGGTGTCTCGCTGTTCATCGTGCCCAAGTTCATGGTCAACGAAGACGGCTCGCTGGGCGAACGCAACGGCGTTTCGGTCGGCAAGGTCGAAGAGAAAATGGGCATCCACGGCAACTCGACCTGTGTGATGAACTATGACGAAGCCACCGGCTTTTTGCTGGGCGATCTGCACAAAGGTATGCGCGCCATGTTCACCATGATGAACGAAGCGCGTCTGGGTGTGGGTATGCAAGGTCTGGCACAAGCCGAGGCCGCCTATCAGAACGCTGTCGAATACGCCAAGGACCGCCTGCAGGGCCGTGACGTGACCGGAGCGAAAAACCCCGATGGCCCGGCCGATCCGCTGATCGTACACCCTGATATTCGCCGTAGCCTGATGGATCAGAAAAGCTTTACCGAAGGTGCGCGCGCCTTCATCTTGTGGGGTGCCACACTGATCGACCAAGCACATCGTTCCGGCGATGCAGATGCAGACGGCCTGATCTCGCTGCTGACACCGGTCATCAAAGGCTTCCTGACTGACGAAGGCTATGACATGACTGTCAAAGCTCAGCAGGTTTACGGCGGCCACGGCTACATCGAGGAATGGGGCATGTCGCAATACACCCGCGACGCCCGTATCGCCATGATCTACGAAGGTGCAAACGGCGTTCAGGCGCTGGATCTGGTGGGTCGTAAGCTTGCTACCGATGGCGGCAAGCACGTCATGGCCTTCTTCGACATCGTCAAGAATTTCTGCAAGGAAAACGGTGGCCAGAACGAAGCCTTTGACAAGGCGTTCATCGAACCGCTCAAGGCGGCGTCCAAGGATCTGCAGGCGGCTGGCATGTACTTCATGCAGAACGGTGCAAAGAACCCCAACCACGCACTGGCTGGTTCGAACGACTTCATGCACATGTTCGGCCATGTCTGCCTGGGCTTGATGTGGGCGCAAATGGCAAAAGCAGCCTATGCGGCCCTTGACGGCGGGGCGTCGGATACCGAGTTCTACCAGACAAAGATTGCCACCGGCCAGTTCTACATGGCGCGTCGCCTGCCGGCCACCGGCCTGCATCTGGCGCGTATCCAGACCGGTGCTGACACTGTCATGGCTCTGGATGCGGCGAACTTCTGATCCAAAACCGGCTGCAGGATTTTGTCTTGCAGCCGGACTTCGCAAAGGACCGACATGCCCAAACGCTTTCGCCTGACCCGCCGGTTTCCGGTTGCAATGACCGAAGATGGCTATCGCAAACTGCGCGGTTTCGCTGCCGAAGCCGGGTTGGATGAAGGTGAGGCACTGTCGTTTCTATTCGAAAATTTCAACAGCGTGATTGATCACGACAACCTGACGCATAAGTTGCGCATCTTCAACTCGGAACTAGAGGCGCGAAAACGGTGAATGATGCGGGGACCAGACAACTTTGGCAAATCGCAGATACTCTGTCCGCCTCCGGCGGACGTATTTGGAGCGAGAAGAAGGCAAACGCACGCTTCCCCCCCGCCATCCGGGTTATGATCGCACCTTTGGGCACGCAGTCAGGACGGCGAGGCTTTTCATCGTGCGGACATCGGCTCGGCGGCCTGTACCGCACGCATGAAAAGGCCGCTTTGACGTTAAAGAACCGTTACGCAGAAGGGAAAACCCTGCGGACTTCTTCTCTTCAAAAATTCGGAAATATCGACATAGCCGCACACGCCACGGGAGGGGCGCGCACATGACCATCAAACTGCATTGCTTCGGAGAAAGCGGAAATTCTTACAAAGCCGCGCTTGCGCTTGAGATGTCGGGCCTGGAATGGGAACCCGTTTTTGTGGACTTTTTCAAAGGCGTATCGCGCACCCCCGAATATCGCGCCGAGGTCAATGAAATGGGCGAGGTGCCAGTCCTGACCGATGGCGATTTTCGCACAAGCCAATCCGGGGCCATTCAGGCTTATATCACTGAAAAGTCAGGCAAGTTCGGTGGCAAGGACCGCGACGAAAACTACGATATCTTTCGCTGGGTCCTGTGGGACAATCACAAGCTCAGCTCGAATGCGGGGATGACCCGGTTTTTGTGCAATTTCCTGCCCGAAGAGCACCGCAACCCAGATGTCATTGCGTTCAACCAAGGACGCCTGAAGGCCGCTTACGAAATTCTGAATACCCACCTTGAGGGCCGCGACTGGATCGTGGGCGACGGCGTGACCAACGCCGACCTCAGCTGCTGCGGATACCTGTACTACCCTGAACCATTCGGCTTTGACCGTGCCGACTGGCCCCATATCGACGCCTGGCTGACGCGCCTCAGCGAACAGCCCGGCTGGAAACACCCCTATGACCTGATGCCCGGCAATCCGTCGGATCGAGCTTGAGGAGAAGACCCATGACCGAAGCCTATATCTATGACGCCCTGCGCACCCCGCGTGGCAAGGGCCGCAAGGATGGCAGCCTGCACGAGGTAACCTCGGTGCGACTGTCCGCCGTCGCCCTTAACGCCATGAAAGAGCGCAACAACCTGGAAGGTCACGCCGTCGAGGACGTGATCTGGGGCAACGTCACGCAGGTGATGGAGCAAGGCGGTTGTTTGGCGCGCTCGGCCGTGCTGGCCTCGGATCTGGATGAATCGATCCCGGGTCTGGCCATCAACCGCTTCTGCGCTTCCGGCATGGAAGCCGTGAACTTGGCCGCAAACCAGATCAAAGGCGGTGCCGGTGACGGCTATATCGCCGGCGGCGTCGAGATGATGGGCCGTGTACCCATGGGATCGGACGGCGCGGCTATTGCCGTTGACCCTACCCTGGCGATGGATACCTATTTTGTACCGCAGGGTATTTCCTCGGACATCATCGCCACCGAATACGGCTTCAGCCGCGATCAGGCGGACCAGTTGGCGATGGAATCGCAGCGCCGCGCGGCGCAAGCCTGGAACGAAGGTCGCTTTGAAAAATCGATCATTCCGGTCAAGGACGGCAACGGCCTGACCATTCTGGACCGCGACGAATACATGCGCCCCGGCACTGACATGCAGAGCCTCGGCAGCCTGAACCCAGCCTTCCAGATGATGGGCGAGCAGATGCCGGGCTTCGACAAGGTCGCCCTGCTGAAATACCCGCACCTGGAAAAGATCAACCACATCCACCACGCGGGCAACAGCTCGGGCATCGTGGACGGGGCTGCGGCCGTTCTGATCGGCAACAAGGAATTCGGTGAAAAGCACGGCATCAAACCGCGCGCACGGATCAAGGCCACTGCCAAGATCGGTCTAGACCCGACGATCATGCTGACTGGCCCGGTTCCGGTGACCCAGAAAATCCTGGCCGACAACGGCATGCAGATTTCGGATTTCGACCTGTTCGAAGTGAACGAAGCCTTCGCGTCGGTCGTACTGCGGTTCCAGCAGGCATTTGATGTGGACCCCGAGCTGGTGAACGTCAACGGCGGCTCGATCGCGATGGGCCACCCGTTGGGTGCAACCGGCGCGATGATCATCGGCACCCTGCTAGACGAACTGGAGCGTCAGGACAAAGAAACCGGCCTGGCCACGCTCTGCATCGCGTCGGGCATGGGTGCCGCGACTATCATCGAGCGGGTCTGATGCCCAAGCTGGATCTCTCTCAGATCCCGTTTATTGGGGGATCGTCTTATCCCGGTAAGCTGGCCGAGGCGACCGCAGGTCGTTTCATTCAGCGGCTGGGGGATACGGGCGGTCTGACCCAATACGGGGTCAACATCGTACGGTTGGAGCCTGCGGGGATGTCCTCGCTGCGGCACTACCACATGGAGCAGGACGAGTTCGCCATTGTGCTTTCCGGCACCTGCACATTGATCGACGACGATGGTGAGCATGAGATGCAGCCCGGTGACTGCGCGGCCTGGCCCGCAGGTGAGCCCAACGGCCACCACCTTGTGAACAAAACCAACGCGCCCGCGACCTTTCTGGTGGTGGGCACGCGGACCCCGACCGAGACCGGCTTTTACAGCGATATCGACATGATGGTGAAGGATGACGCCGACGGCGAGGCCTTCACCCGGAAAGACGGCAGCCCGCTGACGGCTGACCAGATTGGAGATGACAATGACTGATTTCACTCTGACCAAAGACGCAGACGGCGTCGCCACGATCACCTGGGACGTTCCAGGTAAGACGATGAACGTAATGTCCTTTGACGGGCTGGCCCAGCTGAGCGACCTGATCGATCAGGCGCTGGCGGATGAGGAGGTCAAGGGGATCGTCCTGACCTCGGGCAAAGAAGGGTCGTTTGCGGGCGGCATGGACCTGAACCTGCTGGCTGTGATGAAGGAACAGGCAGGCGACAACCCGGCCAAAGGTCTGTTTGACGGCACGATGCAAATGCACGCCCTTCTGCGCAAGATCGAGCTGGCCGGCATGGACCCCAAGACCAAGAAAGGCGGCAAGCCGATCGCAACCGCCCTGCCCGGCACTGCCGCAGGCATCGGCATGGAGTTGCCTCTGTCCACGCATCGCATTTTCGCTGCCGAGAACCCCAAGGCGAAATATGGCCTGCCCGAGATCATGGTCGGCATCTTCCCCGGCGCGGGCGGCACCACGCGGATGGTCCGCAAGGTGGGCGCGATTGCAGCGGCACCGCTGCTGCTGGAAGGCAAGATGCTGGACGTCAAAAAGGCCAAAGGCGCAGGCTATATCGATGAGATCGCTGCAGATCCGGTGGCAGCCGCAAAGGAATGGGTGCTGAACGCGAAAGACACCGATCTGGTCAAGCCGTGGGATGCCAAGGGCTATAAAATGCCCGGCGGTGCGCCGTACCACCCTGCAGGTTTCATGAACTTCGTTGGCGCCTCGGCGATGGTACACGGCAAGACCCAAGGCGCTTTCCCGGCGGCCAAGGCGTTGCTGAGTGCAGTTTATGAGGGGGCTCTGGTTGACTTCGACACCGCGCTGAAGATCGAAGCGCGCTGGTTCACCTCAGTCCTGATGAACCCGTCCTCGGGTGCCATGATCCGGTCGCTGTTCCTGAACAAAGAAGCGCTTGAGAAAGGCGCAGTACGTCCAGCCGGTGTGCCGGATCAGTCGGTCAAGAAGATCGGCGTTCTGGGTGCGGGCATGATGGGTGCGGGCATCGCGCTGGTCTCGGCCCAGGCCGGGATGGAAGTTGTTCTGGTCGATCGTGATCAGGCGGCTGCCGATAAAGGCAAAGCCTATACCGAGGCTTATCTGGACAAGGGCATGAAGCGCGGCAAAGTCACCGAAGACAAGAAACAGGCGATGTTGTCGCGCATCACCGCAACGCCCAATCTGGACCACCTGAAAGGCTGCGACCTGATCATCGAAGCCGTGTTCGAAGACCCTTCCGTCAAGGCCGAGATGACCCAAAAGGTCGAGGCGATCATCCCCGAGGATTGCATTTTTGCCTCGAACACCTCGACCCTGCCGATCACCGATCTGGCCAAGGCCAGCGTTCGGCCCGAACAGTTCATAGGCATTCACTTCTTCTCGCCGGTTGAGAAGATGTTCCTGGTTGAGATCATCAAGGGCAAGGAAACCGGCGATCGTGCGGTTGCCAAGGCGCTGGACTATGTGCGCCAGATCCGCAAGACGCCGATTGTGGTCAACGATGCACGCTTCTTCTACGCCAACCGCTGCATCATCCCTTACATCAACGAAGGTCTACGGATGATCACCGAAGGCGTCAGCCCGGTGCTGATCGACAATGCCGCGCGTCAGCTGGGCTTCCCCGTTGGGCCGATCCAGTTGAATGACGAAACCTCGATTGATCTGGGTGCCAAGATCGCGCGGGCGACCAAAGCTGCGATGGGCAACGCCTATCCCGAAAGCCCCGCCGATGACCTGATCTTCTGGATGGAAGGCGAAGGCCGTCTGGGCCGCAAGGCCAATGCAGGCTTCTTCGACTATGACGAAAAGGGCAAACGCGTCGCATACTGGACCGGCCTGGCCGAGAAATACCCGCATGCCGAAGAGCAGCCCGACCTGATCGAAGTACAGGAACGCCTGATGTTCGCGCAGGTGTTGGAAGCTGTCCGCGCGTTGGAGGAAGGTGTTCTGGAAGACATCCGCGAAGGCGATGTGGGCGCCATCCTGGGTTGGGGCTTTGCGCCGTGGTCCGGTGGCCCGCTGAGCTGGCTGGACATCATCGGCACACCTTATGCGGCTGAACGTTGCGATCAGTTGACCGAAGCCTACGGTGAACGCTTCACCTGCCCGCCGCTGCTGCGGGAAATGGCGGAGATGGGTCAAAGCTTCTACGGGCGTTTCGACCCCGAAGCCAAAGCGGCCTAAAAGTCAAAGAAGCTGGCGCAGCCCCCCTGCGCCAGCTTTCCCATTTGCACTTTTTCAAGATTCCAAACGGAACGTACTGCTAATCAAAGCGATACCCAAACCTGTCGACATCCTCGGCGCAAGCCTCGGCCACAGCCGCACGTGTCTTGGCGCAAAAGTAACTGCGATAATCCGGTGCCCGCTCGGACCTGTTGCTCAGGGGCAATGCCACCCGAAATCCCAAATGGTCGAATAGCGGGGCGGCGTCTCGGTCAAAATACTCCAGCCGGATGAAGGCACTGCAATGTTCGGTTCCGTCGGTCAGCGTCATATAGCGCCTTGCGGGATTGGCTGCGAAGGATCGTGCAATCTGCGGGTGCAAGACGAAATCCTGAAATGAAAGGGTTTGCGCCAAGGTGACATCCCGGTGGTCAAACTTTTGGGTTCTGAGCCAATGATAGTAGCTGACCATCCTGTCCCAAGGGTTGCGCACCAGCGTGAACGTGAACATGCCGCGCAACGCAACCGGTGTCATCAGCCCATCCAGCGCAGAAAGCGGTGCGTGTTTCGTCAAAGCGCCAACGCCTGTCAAAGCCTTCTGCCGCTTGCGCCGCCGTAGGGCCTTGGGTGTATCGCCTATAAGGATATCATCCTTCATAGCCCGCGCCTCTAACGCCAGAGACAGCGACGTTCCCCCGGTTTTGGGGATGTGGACAAACACGTATCTACGGCCATTTGAGATGATCATGCCGCCGCCTGCTCGGCGGGCGCGCGACCAGCCCGCCAGCCCAGCAGCGCTCCGGCGGTCGCGATCAGACCAATCCCTCCGATCTGCATCAGCCCGATGGACTGACCAAAGGCGACCCACGCAAACAGTGGGCCGAAAATCATGACCGAGTATTCGAACACTGCAACATAGGATGGCTCGCCTACCTGATAGGCTTTGATCAGCATGAAAACCGCGATTGTTGATCCGACAGCCTGCACGATGATCCATGGCACAGCGTCTTGCATCTGCCACACCCAGCCACGCGTGACAAACCCGTCGGGCCCTGGGGGCGATATCATGGGAAAGAGGGTTAGAACCCCCACTCCGATCAATCCCGTCAACCCCAGTGTGATCACCATCGCCGCCAACAGCGCGACTGTGCTTTCACCCGCGCAATGGCTGCGCGTGATGATGGCGCTGAGGGCGTAGAACAGCCCTCCGGCCACCGGCAGCAGGGTGCGAGCATCAAAATCCTGCGGATTGGGTTGCAGCACGCATAGAATCCCAGCGAACCCCAAAAGGACGGCCAGAATGCGCCATGGCCCGATCCTCTGCCCCATTGCAAGCGTCGAAATCAGCAGCACGAAAATCGGAGAGGTGAACAGACCTGCCAGCGCCTGTGCAATCGGCATCAGCGCCAGCGAGGTGAAATAGAACAGCATGGCCAGCGTGACCAGCACACTGCGTAGCATCACTGGACCCAGCCGGACGGGACGCAAGCGCCCGAATCCCAACAAGGACAATCCGATGATCAACGGCAGCATCAGAGTGGACCGGCTCAGGTGGAACTGCCACAGCCCGACCGTGTCGGCCAGCAGGATCACTACGTTGTCGATCACCCCGATGATCGCCATTGCGCTGACCATCAGAACCGAGGCCAGGATCGGAGAAGTTTGCGCACCAGACGACATGTTTGACCCTATAGAAGAAACCGACCGGGGCACGCCTGCGCCCGGATGCGTCGTCACATCCAGCACAATTCCCCGACATCGCGCAACAGGTTTGCGCCGCTGGATTTTTGCGTGCTAAACTGCCGCCAATCAAGAATGAGCAGACCTCACCCGTGATGACGGCCCTTAAACAGTACCAGCGGATCGAAGCAACCGGTCTGTGGCGCCCATCGCCCGATGTGCAGCGGCGCGAGGTCGTGGTGTCAATTGGCGAAGCCACGATGACAATCTCGGATTTCAACGACAACGCGCTGACCCATTGGTCGCTGGCTGCGTTGGAGCGGCAGAACCCCGGCGCGTATCCAGCTATATACAACCCCGATGGCGACCCGGACGAAACGCTGGAGCTGGCCGAAACCGAGACCACCATGATCGAGGCAATCGACCGCCTGCAACGGGCCATTGACCGCAGCCGTCCGCATCCGGGGCGATTGCGCTGGCTCAGCGTCGCCGGTGTTGCCGCCGCCGTGGCGGCCCTTTTGGTGTTCTGGGTGCCCGCCGCCGTGCAAAACCACGTGGTCGCTGTGGTGCCCGAGATCAAACGCCACGATATCGGCGACGCAATTCTTGAACGGATCGAGCGCGTGTCAGGCCGCGCCTGCGCCTCGGTCGACGCACAGGACGCGCTGAAACAGTTGGCAACACGCACCGGCGTACGCGAAGTGATCATACTGCCTGCGGGGGTACAAACGAGCCTCAGCCTGCCGGGCGGCATTATCCTGCTAAACCGCGCGTTGGTCGAAGATCACGAGGACCCTTCGGTCGCCGCCGGCTATATCGTCGCCGAACGCGCCCGGTCACAGGAACAGGACCCGCTGGACGATCTGCTGAACCGCACAGGTGCTGCAACCGCCTTTCGCCTGCTGACGACCGGAGAGCTGACACCGGGCATCGTCGATGCTTATACCGAAGAGGTTCTGTCCGAACCCCGTCCGTCCCTACCTGATGACGTGTTGCTGGAAATGTTCGCGCAGACCGCCCTGCCCTCGACCCCGTTTGCTTATGCCATGGATGTGACCGGCGAAACCGTGCTGGGGTTGATCGAGGCTGACCCTATGGCCGGACGTCCTCAGCAGCAGGTTCTGCCGGACCGCGATTGGGTCCGGCTGCAAAATATCTGCGGCGGTTAGACCAGCTTACTTGGTGCCAAACATCCGGTCGCCCGCATCGCCCAGCCCCGGCATGATGTAGCCCTTGGAATTCAGCTCGCGATCCAGCGAGGCCGTGACGATATGCACATCCGGGTGCGCCTCTTTCATGCGTGCGACCCCTTCGGGCGCGGCCAACAAGCAAAGGAAGCGAATATCAGTGGCGCCAGCCTCCTTCAGCAGATCTATCGCCGCGGCTGAACTGTTGCCGGTGGCCAGCATCGGATCAACGGCAATGACCAGACGGTCCTTCAACCCTTCGGGCGCTTTGAAGTAATACTGCACGGGCTTGAGCGTTTCCTCATCGCGGTAGAGGCCGACAAAACCCACACGGGCCGAAGGGATCAGCTCCAGCACCCCGTCCAGCATCCCGTTTCCGGCCCGCAGGATCGACACCAGCGCCAGTTTCTTGCCCGCTAGGATAGGGGCGTCCATTTCCTCCATCGGGGTTTCAATATGACGGGTGGTCAACGGCATTTCGCGCGTGATCTCATAAGCCAGCAGCAGCGTGATCTCACGCAGCAACTGCCGAAATTCGGCGGTCGAAGTGCCCTTGTCCCGCATGAGCGTCAGTTTGTGCTGCACCAACGGGTGGTCAACGACGGTCAGGTGTTCGCTCATGTTCTCTCCAGTCTTGTCTTGACCCGTTCACGGGTCTTGTCATCGCAAAAGGCGGCCGCAAGGGCGGTTTCATTCAGGGCCGCGAAATCCTCGGCCTGCCAGCCGAAGGCTTGCGCCAGCATCTCATATTCCCGCCGCATTGTAGTGTGGAAAAACGGAGGGTCATCGGTGGAAACCGTGACTTTGACACCGGCATCCCGCAGTTTTGCAATCGGATGGGCCGCGAATTCGGGGAAAAGCCCCAGTACCACATTTGAGCCGGGGCAGACTTCAAACGTGATGTCGCGGTCGATGATCTCGCGGATCAGGTCAGGGTCTTCGATGGCGCGTACGCCATGGCCCACACGCTCCACGTCCAGATCGCGAATGGCATCGCGTACGCTTTCGGGGCCGCCGAACTCTCCGGCATGGGTCGTCAATCGCAAACCCGCCTCGCGCGCGCAATCGAAGGCCCATGCATAGTCGCCCTGAGCGCCCACGGATTCATTGCCACCCATACCAAACCCAGTGATCCACTCGCCCGCCGTTTCCGCCGCGCAATAGGCGCTGAGTTTAGCCTTTTCAGGACCGAAATGGCGCACGCAGGTCACGACGCCGCGCAAGGTGATGTCGTATTTTCGTTCCGCCTCATCCGCCGCGTCCTGAATGGCGGTCAGGTAGTCACGCCAGGCGTGCAGGTCTCCGCCGCCGCAGAAATCGGGGCTGAGGAAGGTTTCCGAATAGACCACTCCGTTCGCCGCGCTTTCTTCGAGGATGGCCAGTGTCAGGCGGCGGAAATCCTCGGGCGATTTCAGTACTTCGCAGGCGGCCTCATACACGCTGAGGAAATGGGCGAAATCGCGGAAATCATAGCTGCCGTCGGGTTTGAAAATCCCGCTCAGGTCGATACGCTTTTCATGGGCCAACTGCCGGATAAAGGCGGGCGGGGCCGCGCCTTCGTGGTGCAGGTGCAATTCGATTTTGGGAAGGTCTGCGACGCTCATAGAAAACTCCGCCCCGGCCCCTGCGCCGGGATGTTCAGGTGATGTGCGATGCTGGCCGCAATGTCGGCGAAATTGACCGCGCCGATCTGACCCGCGCCTCGCCCGGCGATCAGCACCGGAACCTGCTCGCGCGTATGGTCGGTGCCGATCCAGCTGGGGTCATTGCCGTGGTCGGCGGTCAGCAGCATCAGGTCGCCGGGGCGCAGGTGGGCGATTATTGCGCCGATCTCACGGTCGAACCATTCCAGCGCGCGCGCATAGCCGCTGATGTCGCGGCGGTGGCCGTAGAGGCTGTCGAACTCCACGAAATTGGCGAAGGTCAGGCTGCCCTCTTCCGCCTCGTCGACCAGATCGGAGAGGTGGCGCATCAGGTCCGCATCCGAGCCTTTGCGCAGCGTGTCGATCCCCTGCATCGAGAAGATATCGCCGATCTTACCCACCGCATGAACACGCCGCCCGGCATCCTGCGCCCAGTTGGTCAGAACCGGCGCAGGTGGCAGGATGGCGAAATCCTTGCGATTGGTGGTGCGCGTAAAGCCTTGTTCTGGCGTGCCCACGAATGGCCGCGCGATGACCCGGCCCACTTTCATCTCGTGCAAGCGCGGGGCCAGAGTTCGGCACATTTCCAACAAGCGGTCGAGGCCGAAATGCTCCTCATGCGCCGCGATCTGGAACACGCTGTCGGCGGATGTGTAGCAAATCGGCCAGCCGGTGCGCAGATGTTCGGCGCCCAGATCGGCGATGATCGCCGTGCCAGAGGCGTGGCAATTGCCCAGTATGCCATCGGTTCCCGCAGCCTGAGCCGCAGCGCGGCTTAGATCGGCGGGGAAAGACGGGCGCGTGTCCGGAAAATAGTGCCAATCCCATGGCACCGGCAGCCCCGCCAGTTCCCAATGGCCCGAGGGCGTGTCCTTGCCCGGCGAATGTTCCCGCGCGCAGCCCCATAGGCCGGTCGGTTCCGCCCGCAGCCCCGGCGTATCCGCGCCCGAGGCCAGACGGGTCGCCACCCCCAGCCCCAACGCCTCCAGATTGGGCAGGTGCAGCGGGCCCGAGCGCCCATCCTCGGCCCGCCCCTCAGCGCAGGCCTGTGCGATATGGGCCAGCGTGTTAGCCCCGGTATCAGGCACATCGCCGTTGAAAAAACGATCCGCATCCGGCGCGCCGCCGATGCCGACCGAGTCCATCACGACCAGAAACGCGCGGGTCATGCGGTGATCCTTTCATGCACGATCCCCGGCAGCGCGGGGCTGTCCGGCCCGAGACTGATCGCTTGCAGGACGGCCTGCGCCGCCTGTTGCGCCGCGTCTTCGCGGGCGGCGTGGATCACGGCCAACGGCGCACCCTTGTCCAGCTTATCACCCAGCCGCACGATGTCCGAGATGCCAACGGCAGGGTCAATCAGGTCGCTCTCAACTTGCCGCCCACCGCCCAGCGCGACAACGGCCAGACCCAGCGCCTCACCGTCCATCGCGGTCACATAGCCCGCACTTGGCGCAGGGACTTCAAGGATCACGCTGGCCTCGGGCAAGTACCGCGACCAGTTGTCGACGAAATGCAGTGGCGCGCCAACGGCGGCCATCATGCGCCCGAACCTTTCGGCCGCGCGGCCAGAGCGGATAATTTCGGCCAGTTTCTCGCGACCTTCATCCACGGTTGCGCACATCCCGGCATCCACCAGCAGCACGCAGCCCAACTCGGCCGAGATCTCGGCCAAGGGCGTGATGTGGCCACAGGTCATGGCCCTCATGACCTCGCAAATCTCCAACGCATTGCCCAGCGCCGGGGCCAGAGGTTGATTCATATCCGTGATCACTGCCGAGGTTCGGCACCCCGCAGCATTCGCCGTCTGGGTCAGGGCCTGTGCCAGATTGCGCGCATCTTCGCGGGTTTTCATAAACGCGCCGCTGCCCACCTTGACATCCAGCACCAGAGCATCAGGGCTGGCGGCCAGCTTCTTGGACAGGATCGACGCGGTGATCAGGTCCAGGCTTTCCACAGTCGCCGTCACATCGCGGATTGCATATAGCCGCTTGTCCGCAGGGGCGATCTGCCCCGTTGCGCCAACGATGGCGGCACCCGTTTCGCGCAAGATCTGCGCCAGACGATCTTCGCTGATCTGAGTGGTCACGCCCGGAATCGACTCGAGTTTGTCCAGCGTCCCGCCGGTATGGCCCAACCCACGACCCGAGATCATCGGGACATAAGCTCCCATCTCGGCCAGTGCAGGCGCAAGCACGAGGCTGACGCTGTCGCCCACCCCGCCGGTCGAGTGCTTGTCGATCACCGGGCCATCCACGTCCCATGTCAGAACGTCGCCGCTGTCGCGCATTGCAACCGTCAGGTCAGCGCGGCCCTGCGCGCCCAGACCGCCCATACAAACGGCCATGGCAAAGGCCCCAGCCTGCGCGTCACTAACGCCGCCATCGGCCAAACCTTGCGCAAACCAGCGCAGTTCCTCGGCCGTGGGCACCTGACCGCGACGCAGCTTGGCATTGATCGAACGGGCGTCCATGGCTCACTCCATATGCGAGGCGCCAAAGGCCCCCGGCAGCAGGTCGCCAATGGTGGTTTCCATCTCAGACCCTTCGACCGAGGCCAGTGTCACCTTGACCTCACGCTTGCCGAACTCAGCCAGTTTCTGACGGCACCCCCCGCAGGGCGGCACGGGCTGAGGCGATGAGGCAACCACATAAACCTCGGTCAGTTCCTGCTCGCCTGCGGCGACCATGGCGGCAATCGCCCCGGCCTCGGCGCAGGTGCCTTCGGGATAGGCCACGTTTTCCACGTTGCAGCCGGAATAGACGGTGCCGCTTGCCGACCGGACCGCCGCCCCGACCTTGAAGTTCGAATAGGGTGCATATGCGTTTTCGCGAACTAAGAGGGCTGTGTCTTTCAGGTTCATGGCGATTCCCCGATTTTTGATCATCTGGTCAGAAAAATACTGTTCTAGTGAAACGGCGCGCCAAGGTGAAGCCCCGCACGCCGCAATTCTTATCCCAGCCGCGTATTGAACGTACCGGGCAGTGTGACCTCAAGCAGCTCCACATCATCCGACGGGTCCGACAGGCGCGTCCACATCCCCGGAGGGATCACAAACGCGTCGCCCTGTTCCAGCGGGTACGGCTCACGCCCTTCACCCTCTAGTGTGACCGCGCCGTTCATGACAAAGGTGAAATGGATATCTGTGTCATGGGCGGCCCATTGCGGATCACCCTGCCCTTTGCGCACCACTTGCACCCCGGCCACGCCCTTGGTGTTTTGCGCAATCGTGGTGTCGCGGCAGATATATCCCGGCAGACGGAACGGCACCCAATCCGCGCCCTCAGCCTGATTGAAGACGAATTTTTGACCCTGCCATTCACGATCGGGGCGGTGGTGCGGGGTGGGTAGATCCATGTCGTGATCAATCTCGGTGACGTGCTCGGCAGGCACGCCGATCTCGATCACCTGCACATTGTCCGATGCCTCAAGCACGCGGTGACGGATTTCGGGTGGCTGGATAAAGCAATCACCCGCCGTCAGGCGCATCTTTTCGCCTTGATCCTCATAGACCACATCCACCCAGCCATGGATGCAGAAGATCAGTTGGAACCCGACCTTGTGGAAATGCACCATGTCCGGCACCGGTCCACCGTCGGGAATGCGGATATGGCTAGCAATGATGGACCCGCCCAGCCGGTCGGGCACCAGATCGCGGTAATGCATCCCGGCACGGCCAATGATCCACGGGGCCTGATCCTTGAGCCTGCGCACCACGAAGGAATGGACGGTGTCGGGCATGACCATGGGCGGATTCAACTCATCAATCTCGACCTTTGTGCCGTTCGGGGCCACTAGGCTGCGCTGCCCGTCGGCAAAGCTATCGGGGTCATCGGTCAGGATGCGCAACGTGCCGGCGCTTTCCGACGCGTCCTTTTCAATCCGCAGCCGCAGCCCGTGGCCGGAAAACACCGCCACCCGAGGGTCATCGGCGGGATAAATCATATCCATCCGCATCCCCAGCACCTTGGTATAAAACGGGATATCGTCGCGCAGCTCCTGCGTGGGCAGGCGAATCTCAGCTTTGGTCTGGTTGTTGGTCATTCACTGTCTCTTCGGTCTTGGCTTTCGGCCATCCGATCAGAACAGCGGCCAGAATGCCAATCGAAAAGAACATCTCAAGCGTTTCTTCGAGCACAAACAGGCGCAGCATCATGGTTTGCGAAATATCCGAACCCATCATCCCGGACACCTCTTCGAGCAATTGCGCGACCACCGCCGACATGCCCGCCAGGAAAAACACCAGCAAAAAAGGCGCGCGGGCTTTGAACGCGCGCCAGCCAGACGGAATGCCATGCCAGACCAGCCCGCCAAGCACGATTGCAACCAGCACCAAACGCACAAGGGTCATGTCCAGCGCTGTATCCAACCCGCTGAGGATCGTATGCTGCCAAGTGCCAATGGCGTAGATATCTGCCTCAAGCTCGCGCTCGGCCAGCAGAAGACAGACAACGCCAATATACAAACGCGACACGCCACGATAGCGATAAAGCGCAATCACCCCAGCCATCATCAGCGCGAATGCCGATCCGGTTTCGATCAGCCCGCCTTCTTGGTTGAAGGCCGAAGCCTGAACAGGCCAGATCGAAATCACGACCAGAATCCAGGCCATCACAGCCAGCACCGCCCGCAGCCCCACGGATTGCACACCGAACGATCCGTGCAGGACCAAGCCGGGGTTGCGTTCGTCTTTCAAGCTCATATCAGACCTTCATCGCTGCGCGTATTCATTGGGGTTCACGAACGCGGCAGACCGTAAATGTTTCGTGGCAGAATTCAACCAGCACCCCCATGAGGTCGGAAACCCGCAATGAAATGACGCAACGTAGCCAAGCCTCGGAAAATGGTTTAACGATCAACCAAATCTTGGAACGGAGTTGATTTGTCGATGTCGGACACACCCAGCCTGCGGCAGGCCGCGCTTGATTACCACGCCCATCCCAAACCCGGAAAGCTTGAGATCAAGGCCACAAAGCCCATGGCCAATGGCCGCGATCTGGCCCGCGCCTATTCGCCCGGCGTGGCCGAAGCCAGCCTGGAAATCAAGGCCGACCCGCACAATGCCGAGCTTTACACCGCGCGCGGCAATCTTGTTGCAGTGGTCTCGAATGGCACTGCTGTTCTGGGGCTGGGCAATATCGGTGCGCTGGCCTCGAAGCCAGTGATGGAGGGCAAGGCCGTTCTGTTCAAGAAATTCGCCGGTATCGACTGTTTCGATATCGAGGTCGACCAGCCCGACCCCGAGAAGCTGGCTGATATCGTCTGCGCGCTGGAACCGACCTTTGGCGCGATCAACCTTGAAGATATCAAGGCCCCCGACTGTTTCATCGTCGAGAAAATCTGCCGCGAGCGGATGAACATCCCCGTTTTTCACGACGACCAGCACGGCACCGCCATTGTCGTGGGCGCTGCGGCCAAGAACGCGCTGCACGTTGCCGGCAAATCGTTCGAAGATATCAAAGTCGTCTCGACCGGCGGCGGGGCGGCCGGGATTGCCTGTCTGTCCATGTTGGTCAAACTGGGTGTCAAGCGCGAGAATATCTGGCTGTGCGATATTCACGGGCTGGTCTACGAGGGCCGCGCCGAGGATATGAATCCGCACAAGGATCAGTTTGCGCAGAAATCCGACCTGCGTACATTGGATGATGTGATCGGCGACGCGGACCTGTTTCTGGGCCTCAGCGGGCCGAATGTGCTCAAGCCCGAAATGGTCGCGAAAATGTCTAGCCGCCCGATCATCTTCGCGTTGGCCAACCCGACGCCGGAAATCCTGCCCGACGCCGCGCGCGAAGTGGCCCCGGATGCAATCATCGCCACAGGCCGCAGTGACTTTCCAAATCAGGTCAACAACGTCCTATGCTTTCCTTTCATCTTCCGGGGCGCGCTGGATGTAGGCGCAACCGAGATCAACGACGAGATGCAAATCGCTTGCGTGGACGGCATCGCCGAGATGGCGCGCGCTACTACCAGTGCCGAGGCCGCAGCCGCCTATAAAGGGGAACAGTTGACCTTTGGGCCGGACTATCTGATCCCCAAACCCTTTGATCCGCGCCTTGTGGGGGTTGTGTCCTCGTCCGTGGCCAAGGCCGCAATGGACAGCGGCGTTGCCAAGCGTCCCATCGAAGATATCGAGGCGTACAAGGAACAGCTGAACCAGACCGTTTTCAAATCCGCCCTAATCATGCGCCCGGTTTTCGAGGCCGCCGCAGCCGCTTCCCGCAAGATCGTCTTTGCCGAGGGTGAAGACGAACGGGTGTTGCGGGCTGCTCAGGCTATTCTGGAAGAAACCACCGAGACCCCCATTCTGATCGGTCGACCAGACGTGATCGGGGCCCGCTGTGAAAGGTTGGGTTTGACGGTGCGGCCAGGTGCGGATTTTCAGATCGTGAACCCGGAAAACGATCCGCGATACTACGACTATTGGACGTCCTACCACCAGCTCATGCAGCGCCGCGGCGTCACGCCTGATCTGGCCAAGGCCATCATGCGGACAAACAACACCGCAATTGCCGCCATCGCGGTGCAACGGGGCGACGCCGACAGTATGATCTGCGGCACCTTCGGCGAATATCGCTGGCACCTGAACTATGTGGAACAAGTGTTGGCGGACGGCGACCTGCGCCCGCATGGTGCTCTTTCGTTGATGATCTTGGAAGACGGGCCGTTGTTCATCGCCGACACTCATGTGCGGCAACTGCCCTCGCCCGAGGAACTCGCCGAAAGCACCATTGGGGCCGCCCGTCACGTGCGCCGCTTTGGGCTAGAGCCCAAGATCGCATTCTGCTCGCAATCGCAGTTTGGCAACCAGTCCGAAGGGTCCGGCAAACGCCTGCGGGCCGCGCTGGATATTCTGGATTCCGAGCCGCGTGACTTTACCTATGAGGGCGAGATGAACTTGGATCTGGCACTGGACCCAGAACTGCGCGGGCGGATCTTCCCCAATTCGCGCCTGAAAGGTTCGGCCAATGTGCTGATTTTTGCTCATGCGGACGCAGCCAGCGGTGTGCGGAACATTCTGAAGATGAAGGCCGACGGGCTGGAGGTCGGGCCGATCCTGATGGGGATGGGCAACAAAGCGCATATCGTGACGCCCTCGATCACCGCACGAGGGCTTTTGAACATGGCCGCCATCGCCGGCACGCCGGTCACGCACTACGGATAAACTGCGGCCGGACGTCTGAAACGGCGTCCGGCCGATTCCCTATCTGTTTGCACGCCTGAATTTGCAGATTTGCAAATTTACCCATCAATCGCCAGATAACCCTCACGCAGTCGTGCATTTGCAAAAATTTGCAAGTCAATTCGGCGAATTCTGCAAACTTTTTGCGATAAAGTGACGCTCCGTCACGCCGCTTGCTTGTCCTGTGGCCGCCCTGCCCCTTACACACATGCCCAGGAATTGACGGAGGAGAACACCGTGGCATATCAGGACGTTTACGAAGGCTGGAAATCCGACCCCGAGGGCTTCTGGATGGAGGCCGCAAAGGGCATCGACTGGGTAAGCCCCCCGACCAAAGCATTGTTCGATGACAACGCGCCGCTATACGAGTGGTTCTCGGACGCCCGCGTAAACACCTGCTGGAACGCTGTCGACCGCCATGTCGAAAACGGACGGGGCGAGCAGACTGCAATCATCTATGACAGCCCGATCACGCATACCAAGCGCGAGATTTCCTATGTCGAGCTGCGCAACCGCGTAGCCAATTTGGCAGGCGCACTTCGGGCCAAGGGTGTCGAAAAGGGCGACCGGGTTATCATCTATATGCCAATGATCCCCGAGGCGCTTGAGGCGATGCTGGCCTGTGCACGTCTGGGCGCGGTGCATTCGGTGGTATTCGGTGGCTTTGCCAGCAACGAACTGGCCGTGCGGATCGACGACGCCAAACCCAAAGCGATCATCGCCGCCTCCTGCGGGATGGAGCCGGGCCGCGTGGTTCACTACAAACCCCTGCTGGACGGCGCGATTGATCTGGCAGAGCACAAACCCGATTTCTGCGTTATTTTCCAGCGCGAACAGGAAGTCGCCCAGCTGGTCGAAGGGCGCGACTTTAACTGGCACGGCTTCCAGTACGGCGTCGAACCGGCTGAATGTGTCCCGGTCGATGGTAATGATCCTGCCTATATCCTTTACACCTCGGGCACGACCGGTTCACCCAAAGGTGTCGTGCGCCCCACGGCAGGCCATCTGGTCGCGTTGAACTGGACGATGAAGAATATCTACAATGTCGACCCTGGTGACGTGTTTTGGGCGGCATCCGACGTGGGATGGGTCGTTGGGCACTCCTACATCTGTTACGCGCCCCTGATCCATGGCAACACCACCATCGTGTTCGAAGGCAAACCCGTGGGTACCCCGGATGCGGGGACCTTCTGGCGCGTGATTTCCGAACACAAAGTCAAAAGCTTTTTCACTGCCCCGACGGCGATCCGCGCGGTTAAACGCGAGGATCCGCAAGGTGAGTTGATCGCCAATTTCGACCTGTCCCATTTGGGCGCGCTTTACCTGGCTGGAGAACGGGCAGACCCGGACACGATCGTCTGGGCGCAGGACGCGTTGAAAGTGCCGGTGATCGACCATTGGTGGCAGACTGAAACCGGCTGGACCATCGCTGGCAACCCGCTGGGGATCGAGGAACTGCCGACCAAGTTGGGCTCGCCAGCGAAGCCAATGCCGGGCTATGACGTGCAGATCCTGGACGAAGGCGGCCATCCGATGAAACCCGGCGAGTTGGGCGCGATTGCGGTGAAGTTGCCCCTGCCCCCAGGTACGTTGCCGACGTTGTGGAATGCGGAAGAGCGATTCAAAAGCTCGTACCTCAATCATTTCCCCGGTTACTATGAGACCGGCGATGCAGGCATGATTGATGAGGACGGATATCTGTACATCATGGCGCGCACGGATGATGTGATCAACGTTGCGGGCCACCGCCTGTCCACGGGGGGCATGGAGGAGGTTCTGGCCGCCCATCCCGACGTTGCCGAATGCGCTGTGATCGGAGTAACCGACCAGTTGAAGGGCCAGATGCCGGTTGGTTTCCTGTGCCTGAACGCAGGCTGCGACCGCGATCATGCTGAGGTCGTGCAGGATGTGGTCAAGCTGGTGCGCGAAAAGATCGGTCCGGTTGCGGCGTTCAAACAGGCTGTTGTGGTGGACCGCCTACCCAAGACGCGTTCAGGCAAGATCCTGCGGGGGACCATGGTGTCGATTGCCGATGGTGCAGACTACAAAATGCCTGCTACCATCGACGATCCCGCCATTCTGGACGAGATCACGGACGCGCTGAAGACCATCGGCTACGCACAATAACAACGGGAAACTCAAGGGTGCGCCTGTCGGCGCGCCCGATTTGCGCAGACGCGCGAATGCGAGGCTCTGCCTCGCGCTCCGGGATATTTCTGGCCAGATGAAAGAGGATCCCCGAAATGGGACTGAACCTCTTGCCATCGGCCGTCTTCCGCCTCAGGTTGAACCCCGGAGGACGAGCATGAGCGACAATGACTTCTGGCGACTAAGCGCCACGGACTTGGCGAAGCAGACCCGCAGCAAGCAGATCAGCGCGGTGGAGGCCGTTCAGTCTTCGATTGACCGGCTGCATCAAGTCAATCCAGCCCTGAATGCCGTGGTCGAAGACCTGAGCACTGAGGCATTGACGCACGCGCATACGCTGGATCAGGCCGTGGCTGCGGGCACGGAGCCCGGTCCGCTGCACGGTGTGCCCGTGACGATCAAAATCAATGTCGACCAAAAAGGACACGCGACCACGAATGGGGTCGTGGCTTTGAAAGACGTGATCGCGCCGGACGATGCGCCCATAGTGCGAAACCTGCAAAATGCTGGCGCCGTCGTCCTAGGGCGCACGAATACGCCGGAGTTTTCCTTTCGCGCCGATACCGACAACGAGCTGCACGGCCGCACACATAACCCCTGGGGGCGGCATATCTCGCCTGGTGGGTCCTCGGGCGGGGCCGGCTCGGCGGTGATGGCTGGGATCGGGGCCTTGGCGCATGGCAATGATATTGGCGGTAGTCTGCGGTTTCCGGCGGCGGCAAACGGGGCCGTGACCGTAAAGCCGGGATTGGGCCGCGTGCCTGCGTGGAACCCGAGCCAAAAGGTGGAACGCGGCCTGTTAGCACAATCCATGTCGGTGCAGGGGATGATCACCCGTTCGGCCACCGATCTGCACCTGTCGATGCCCAGCCTGATCGCCGCCGACCCGCGCGATCCGTTCCATGTGCCGATGCCATGGCGTGGAGCCGCCTATGACGGACCTATCAAGGTTGCTTTTACTAAGAACACGTTCGGCTATGATCTGCATCCAGAAGTCGAAAAGGCCATGGTCTCTGCCCGCGACGCGTTGATTGACGCAGGATATGCGGTAAAGGAGGTCAATCCGCCTGATGTCTTTGATTGTGGGCGCAACGGATACCGCGCTTTGATGGGCGAAGTGCTGACCCTGTTGAAATCTGATATCGAGGCAGCGGGGTCGCAGACCATCCGCGATATATTCGACGTGTATTTTCAGGAATTCCCGCCGATCACCGGTACAGAGCTGATTGAGATGCTGGCCAAGCGCACGCATTATGCGCGCGAATGGTCTCTGTTCATGCAGGACTACCCATTGGTTCTGTCGCCCTTCCTGCCGCAACCATTCTTCAAACCAGACCGCGATACAGAAGGCCCTGAAGGCGTGCATGAGGTGCTGGGTTGCGCGGTTTATTCCTATGCGATGAACTTCCTCGGGTTGCCCGCAGCCTGCGTTCCTGCGCGGTTGGCTGATTTGCCAGCAGGGCCGCAGCCGATCAATGTTCAGATCGCAGCCCCGCGCTGGCGTGAGGACATGGCGGTTGATGCAGCCGCGGCCATTGAGGCACGCGTTGGGCAGATGTGTCTGCCACTGTGGGATAAGATGGGTTCCGCAGAATAACCCCCGACAAAAGAAATTGACCCCGGGGTTTTGTGCCCGGGGTCCACTTTCTAAAATATGCCCGGAGATCCGATAACAAGCGTAGCACCACCTACCCTTGTCAGCGCCTAAACTGCGCGGTCATTTCGAAAACACCGTCGGCGGCCACTCACTCCCGCCTTGGATGTGTCTCCGGGCAAGTTCACATTAACCCGAGGTTAATCAAACTCCTGTGAACTGGTTCACATAAGCGCGAAAAAACCGTGGTCGACTGTGGAAACTACGTGAATTGCTCAGAAATCAGCCGCTCTTCCAGCCCGTGGCCGGGATCGAACAGGATGCGATGCTGAATTGAAGGCTCAGACCGAATCTCAACCCAGTCGATATCCGGGAATGAGATCGAATCGGCATCTGCCATCACCGGGCGTTTGTCAGCGTCCAGAACATCGAACCGCACTTTTGCGATCTTGGGCAGCAAGGCCCCGCGCCAACGTCGGGGGCGAAAGGCGGCAATGGCGGTCAATGCCAGCACATCCGATCCTATCGGCAGGATTGGCCCATGTGCCGAGTAGTTATAAGCCGTCGACCCCGCTGGCGTAGACAAAAGCGCCCCGTCGCACACCAGTTCATCCATGCGAACACGCCCATCCACGCTAATCCTCAGCCGGGCGGCCTGCGGACCGGCCCGCAGCAGCGACACCTCGTTGATCGCCAAAGCCTCATGCATCTTGCCGGATTGATCCATGGCGCGCATGGCCAGCGGATTGATGACTTCTTCTTCTGCATCGGCGAGGCGTTCCATCAGATCTGCCTCGTGAAACTCGTTCATCAGAAAGCCGATCGTGCCCCGATTCATACCGTAAACAGGCGTATCCAGATGCTGCATGTTATGCAGCGTGTGCAGCATGAAACCGTCACCGCCCAAAGCGACGACCACATCCGCGTCGCGCGGGGCCGCATTGCCATAGCGCCGAACCAGCGCATCACGGGCGGTCTGGGCCACCTTGGCGTCGCTGGCGAGGAAAGCGATTCTCTGAATCATCGGTTGCAGTTTCCGGTGCTGAACATTTGGTTCCGAAACAACCATACCTTTCCCCGATAGGCCAGTCTTGACGCCGCAGCGGGCCAAATCGTCGCTTTACAGCTTTTGCATATCTGCCGTTTCCGATAGGAAATCCGCAAGATAATTCCAGCCATGCGGAGCCCCCAATGAACGCCAACCTTCGTGACACAGGTTTTTTCACCCAGTCTCTCGCGGATCGTGACCCCGAGCTGTTCGGCTCGATCACATCCGAGCTGGGCCGTCAGCGCGACGAGATCGAGCTGATCGCATCCGAGAACATCGTCTCTGCCGCCGTGATGGAAGCTCAGGGTTCGGTGATGACCAACAAATACGCCGAGGGCTACCCCGGTCGCCGCTACTATGGCGGGTGCCAGTTCGTCGACATAGCCGAGAACCTGGCCATCGACCGCGCCAAGCAGCTCTTCAATTGTGAATTCGCCAACGTGCAGCCCAACTCGGGCTCGCAGGCCAACCAAGGCGTGTTCCAAGCACTGATCCAACCCGGCGACACCATTCTGGGCATGAGCCTGGATGCAGGTGGCCACCTGACCCACGGCGCGGCCCCCAACCAGTCGGGCAAGTGGTTCAAGGCTGTTCAATACGGCGTACGCCAGCAGGACAACATGCTGGACTACGATCAGGTCGAAGCGCTGGCGAAAGAGCATCAGCCCAAGCTGATCATCGCCGGTGGTTCCGCCATTCCGCGCCGGATCGACTTTGCCCGCATGCGCGAGATTGCCGATATGGTCGGCGCCTATCTGCACGTCGACATGGCACACTTTGCCGGTCTGGTTGCCGCAGGCGAGCACCCAAGCCCCTTCCCGCACGCACATGTCGCGACCACCACTACCCACAAGACCCTGCGCGGCCCACGCGGCGGCATGATCCTGACCAACGACGAGGCGATCGCCAAGAAAGTGAACTCGGCCATCTTCCCCGGCATTCAGGGCGGTCCGCTGATGCATGTCATCGCTGGTAAAGCCGTTGCCTTTGGTGAGGCGCTGCGCCCCGAGTTCAAGACCTACATCCAGCAGGTCATCAACAACGCACAGGCGCTGTCTGATCAGTTGATCAAAGGCGGTCTGGACACAGTTACGCACGGCACCGACACCCATGTGGTTCTGGTTGACCTGCGCCCTAAAGGCGTCAAGGGCAACGCGACCGAAAAGGCCTTGGGTCGTGCGCACATCACCTGCAACAAGAACGGTGTGCCGTTTGATCCGGAAAAACCGACCATCACTAGCGGTATCCGTCTGGGCAGCCCCGCCGGGACCACCCGCGGCTTTGGCGAGGTCGAGTTCCGCCAGATCGCGGACTGGATCATCGAAGTGGTCGACGGTCTGGCCGCCAATGGCGAAGACGGAAATGCCGAGGTCGAAGCCAAGGTCAAAGCCGAAGTGGCCGAGCTGTGCGCCCGCTTCCCGATCTACCCGAACCTGTAATTTTTCAGGATATCAACAGGCTGAACGGCGCCCCAAGCGGCGCCGTTTTTCATATGAAGCCCTGCCAGCGCAAAAACACCAGCAGCAGAACCAACAACGCCAGCAGGTTGAAAGCCAACCCACCCAACATCCCCAGAAACCAGCCCAACCTGCGGTCGGCCAAATTGATGCCGGTCAGATGATCCTGCACCTCTTCTGACGCGCGAGCCAGTTTGGGCGTATCCAGCACCAGCCTCAGCTTGGGATGGGCCGCCATCTGTTCGGCATTCGCCAAAAGCAGCGCCTGCTTATAGATGCGTCGGGGCAATTGACGTTTGGCCTTTCTGACCGAGGCCGTCAGCGTCTTATCCCGCACACCCAGCTTGTCGCGCAACAGCTGCACGGTCTGCGCGATTTGAGTTTGAATATCGGGGTTTTGCGCCATATTGGGGCCTCCTGACGCGGCACCATATCCGGGTGGCGCCAGCACGACAATGGGGCTGGTTGTTTGGACCGGTGACGGGTATCACTCGGTCATGCTGAATACGATTGTTCATGGTGAGCCAACTTCAAACCCCCCGTTGCTGATTGCCCATGGGCTCTATGGCTCTGGCCGCAACTGGGGCGTAATTGCGCGCAGATTATCGGATGAGCGGCAAGTCGTTGCCGTCGATATGCGCAACCATTCCAACAGCGCGTGGACCCAGCAGCATGATTACCCAAGCATGGCGGATGATCTGGCCGAGGTGATTGACCATTTCGGCGGACAGGCCGATGTGGTGGGGCATTCGATGGGCGGCAAGGCGGCCATGGCACTGGCCTTGCTGCATGGTGAGAAACTGCACAAGCTAGTGGTCGCCGACATCGCACCCGTGACCTATACCCACAGCCAGATCAAGTTCATCGAGGCGATGCGCGCAGTTGATCTAACGCAGGTCACGCGCCGCTCGGACGCCGAACAGCAGCTGGCCGATCAGGGGGTTGAGAAAGCCCTGCAAAGCTTTTTCACCCAGTCGCTGGACATCAAGGGCCAACGCTGGCTGCTGAACCTGGACGTTTTGGCCGCCGAGATGCCCAAGATCATGAGCTTTCCTGACATCACCGGCACATGCACCAAACCGACCCTGTTTCTGTCGGGGGGCGCGTCGGATTATGTCCTGCCCGAACACCGCCCTGCGATCCGGGCCCTGTTCCCGACCGCGCGCTTTGCCAAGATCCCCGGCGCAGGCCATTGGCTACACGCTGAAAAACCGCGCGAGTTCGAGGCATCGGTCCGGGCGTTCCTGAACGCCTGATCAGGCTGCGTCGTTATACAGGTTTCGGGCTACCCGCCACGAGACCGGTGCCGCCAACGCAAATCCCAATGCCGCTGCCAATACGATGGTGGCCACGGAATTCGTGCCCGCAACCAGAACCGCGATCACAGCCGTTCCGGCCAGTGCAGTGGAAATCATGGCATAAAGAGTTGTCGCAAGACGTAACATGGTCAGTTGCCCTTTGTTATGTAACTGACCACAACTGTAACGCGGTACACTCCCGCAGACCTTGACATGTGTCAGGTGAAAAATTTTTCTATTCTTCTGACACTTCACCGCCTGCGTTCACCCAATCGGAAAAGCCACCCAAATTGTAGACCTGAGCATAGCCCATATCCTTGAGTAATTTGCCCGCTAGGGCAGCACGTCCCCCGGCAGCGCAATACAAAACAATGGGGCGATCCTTACGCAACTCAGGGTCATGGGACTTCAGCGCCTCATCTGCGCTGAATTCAAGCGACCCGCGAGAGATATGATGCGCACCGCTGGCACGGCCCGTCTTCTGCAACTCGGCCCCGTCGCGGACATCCAGCAGTAAACCGCCCTGCCCCAGAATCTCGGCGGCGCGGGCCATGTCGATCCGCTCCACGCTGGCATTGGCGGCTTCCATCATCTCTTTCAGGGTCAAGGGCATCTGTATCTCTCCTGTTGGTGCTGCCGACAGGGTAACATGCGAAAAATGGAAGGTGTAGTGGGATCGCCCTACACGGGCGATCAATGTTCGCGGAAGGCACGCGACATGCTGTCTGTCACCGGCTTGGCGATATAGGCCGCGAAAGTGCGTTCCTCGGTCTGAATCATGATCTCGGCTGGCATCCCCGGCGTGGGGATAAAGCCGCGCACGCGGTCAATCTCCTCCGGCGGCAGCGAGATTCGGGCCAAATAGACCTCTTGCGGGGCACCCGCCGAGTCCTCGAGCAGGGCATCGGCCGAGACATAAAAGACCTCGCCGCTCAGCACCGGAGTCGTGCGCTGGTTCAGGGCGACCAATCGCACGGTGGCGTCCTGTCCCGTCACGACGCTGTCGATCTCGGTTCGCGGGATTTGAGCCTCGATGATCAGGGGGGCGTCGGCGGGCAGGATTTCGGCGATGGGTTCACCTGTTTCGATCACCCCGCCCGGCGTGTGATAATGCAGCCGCACGACTGTGCCCGTAACCGGTGCGCGCACAACGGCGCGGTCCAGAACACTGCGGGCCTGACGGGCTTTTTCGCGGACACTTTCCAGATCGGCCTCGATCACGCCCAGCTCGTCCAATGCCGCCTCGCGGTAGGCCGACCGCGTTCGGGTGATCTGTTCTTCGTATTTCAGCATCATCTGGTTGACCTCGGCGGTCTCAGCCGCCAACCGCGCCTGCTGACCATCGGCCTCGGCCTGCACGCGGCGGATCGTGTTTAGCTCGCCTTTGCGGACCAAACCCTTTTCAAACAGCGCCTCTTTGGTCTCATACTCTTCCTGCAAAATGGCCGAGCGCACCCGCATACTGTCCAACTGCGCCTCAAACCCGCTGGAGCGGATGCGCAGCGCTTCCATATTGCGCTGAAGCAGAGCTATATCGTTCAGCAGGGTCTTGCGCGAGACGTCAAAGCTGATCTTCTGGCCGTCTAGGATCGTCATCACCTCGACGTCATCGGTGGCCTTGATCAGATCGGGCGAAAATTCCAGCCGCTCGCGTTCTTCATACTCGGCCAACAGGCGCTGGCTCATCGCCTGAAGGCGGATTTTACGGATGAACAGCTCACGCTCATTGGCCTCGGCAGAGGTCTGGTCCAATGTCATCAGGACCTCCCCGGCCTGCACCGATTGACCTTCGATGACCTTGATATCTTCGATGATGCCGCCTTCCAGATGCTGCACGATCTTGTTGCGTCCAGTGGCGACAAAGCTGCCCTGCGCAATCACGGCGGCAGCCAAGGGCGCGCGAAAGGACCACACGCCGAACCCGCCGAAACAGACAACCAGCAGCACCATTCCGACGACAACGAATTTGCTGATCGAGCGTGGAACCTCGGCATACCACACCTCGGGGTCTTTGGGATCATTGTTGACGGGCACCAGATCATTCATGTCGCATTCCCCTTCTGGCCTTCGATACCGGGCTGTTTACGCGGCCCGTTCAGCTGTTGCAGCACCTGTTCGCGCTGACCGAACAGGGCGACCCGCCCGTCGGTCAACAGCATGATCTTGTCGACCGCATTCAGCAAAGTCGGCTTTTGCGTGATCACCACCACCGTGATCTTGTTCGCCTTGGCCTGCGCAATCGCCCGTGCCAAAGCCTGATCCCCGGCCACGTCCAGGTTCGAGTTCGGCTCGTCCAGAACCACCATACGTGGGTTACCAAAGAACGCGCGCGCTAGCGCGATGCGCTGCTTTTGACCGCCGGACAGCGGAGAGCCATCGGCGGCGACAACAGTCTCATACCCTTGAGGCAGCGTGGCGATCATGTTGTGCACATCGGCCAGCACGGCGGCGTCGTGGATTTGCTCATCCGTCGCGTCCTCACGCATGCGGCCGATATTGTCCTTGATGCTGCCGGGAAACAGCTGCACGTCCTGCGGCAAATAACCTATACTCTCACCGAATTGGCGCGGGTCCCAGTTGCGGATATCCATCAGGTCCAGTCGCACGCTGCCCGACGTTGGCAGGATCGAGCCCACCAGTGTCTTGCCCAGCGTCGTCTTGCCCGCCCCGGAATTGCCGATAATGGCCAGTGTCTCACCGGGATTGAGCGAAAACCCGATCCCGTTCAGCACCACGCGTTTGGTCCCGCCGGGCACGTAAAGAAGCCGTTCGACATCCAACCGGCCTTCGGGGCGCGGCAGGCGCAGCTTTTCGTATTGCAACTCGGACTTGGTCAAAAGGGTCTTGATCCGACCAAAGGCAGCGCGGGTCAGCAGGAAGGTGTTCCACCCTTCGATGGATCCTTCAATCGGGGCAAAGGCGCGCCCGGCGATGATCGAGGCTGCAATGACCATGCCGCCGGTGATCTCACCTTGCAGGGCAAGATACGCGCCCCAGCCCAGAATTGCGATTTGTGTAAGTAAGCGCACCGCGCGCGAAATCGCAGCAAAGATGACGTTCCGATCCTGCGCCCGCACCTGCCATGTCAGCGACTGCGCGGTGTCGCGGCCCCAAATGCGCACCGCCTCGGGGATCATCGCCAAAGCGTTGATGATCTGACTGTTGCGCGCCATCGAATCCAGATGCTGGTTGGCCATGGACTGAGCCCGGTTCGCCTCGGCAAAGGGCTTGGCGGTCATGCGCTGGTTGATCAGAGCGATGATCATCAGTAGCAGCGCAGTCACGATCACGATTGTGCCAAGTTGCGGGTGCACAAGGAATATCATCAGGATGAACAAGGGCGCGAACGGCACGTCCAGAAATGAGATCAACGTGCCCGACACCAGAAATCCACGGACCTGCTGCAAATCGCCCAGCGTCTGATATTCCCGTCCGGTCCCATGCAGCGAGGCATGGGCCGCCGCGCTGAGGATGGGCGCACCCAACCGGGCGTTTACCTCGACCGCTGTGCGCATCAGCATGAATCGGCGCACCGCATCAAAGGCTGATTGAAAGATCACCGCCCCGGCCACAATCGCGGTCAGCATGATCAACGTGTCCAGAGACCGGCTGGTCAATACGCGGTCGCTGATCTGAAACAGGTAGATCGGGATGGCCAGGATCAGGATGTTGGTTGCGCAAGTCAGCACCAGCACAAAAGCCAGATTGCGCAAGATTGCCCGCATCGAAATTCGCAGCGTCTGCTGAAAGTCCTCGGGCGGAGTGCGTTTGTGAAAGGTCTGGGGTGGCCCTTTGCCATCCCCACCGCCCTCTTTCCGGAGCGGCAGAGGTTGGTTCGCCTTGGCCTCGATCGTGGTTCCCAATTGTCCACCGCCTTTTGAGCGATCCGGGGGGGGCGTCCGGTCGGTCTTCTCCCTGGCGGTTTCCGGATCGGGGCCTTTGGCATCGGCCACCCCAGCTTCGCGGCCCTTCTGGAGTTTGTCGTTGACGGGCTGCGGAACGTCACGCCGAAGGGATTTCTCGGCGTGACGGAGGAATGTCGTTTCTTGAGCACTTTGCGTGCCCTTTGGTGAAGGTTGCGGTTCAGAGACTTTTGGGGCCTTGGGTGGAAACGTCACCGGATTATGCACACGCAGATCCTGGCTTAACCGCAAGCTCGCCATTTTGGCGGGTTTGGTCACGGGGTCATCTGCAGGGGCCTTGGTCGGGCCACCACCACCGCGTCCGTCCAGTGGGCTGGCGAACAGGGATCGGCGCGACGAGAACAAAATCGACATACTCAAACTTTCGAAACACTCGTATCCAACAGGGAAATCAGGCCAGCATGGTTTGCAGACCATCATCGAAGCTTTCGGCCATCTCGGACGGGGTCATCTTGTTGTGGCCCGGCGCGTTTTCCGAGTTTCCGGGTCCATCCACCGTGTCAATAAGGGCAGCGATGGCATCATTTCCGATCTCAACATCCAGATCATCGTCCGGCGTGTCGATCAGACTGGCCTGATGCAGCACGAGGTCGGAATATTCGCCCTCACCGGTCATGACCACGGAATCGACGCCGGCTTTTACCACACCCGCGGTATTCAGAACCGCATTTCCAGCCCCCAACGCAGAAGCCACTGCACCGGCTTCCCCGTTAAGGTTGATGTCGTCCTGATCTTGCAGGATCGTGATCTGTTCAATCGCGTTAACCTGCACCAGATCGCCGTCGATTTTGAGGACCCGGATCTGTTCCATCCCCGCAAAGTCCGGGTTGTTCAGCAAGGCGTCTTCCAGCGCTTCGGTGTCCATTTCCTCAAGCGGCAGAACACCCGCCAAGCTGGCGTCCAACTCCTCATGCGTGTCCTCACCCATCGTGGTCAGCGCCACCTGATTGACAACAAGATTGTCATCATCCTCATCCGGAATGCCACCGTTGATCTCGTCATCATCGAGGAACACGATTGTCTGGTGACCGATATCCACCGAAATCATGTCCCCGCCGATCAGGATCACGTCGTAAGAGCTGCCAAGTTGCAGAATCTCGGTTACGTTGATCAGAACATTGTCACCCATCACGTAAAGGCTGGACGATGCGGTGATCTCGGTTTCGATGTGGTCGATATCGGTGGCGTCGATTTCTTGCTGGATGAAATTCGTGACCACCAGATCGCCCGCAATCCAGGTCACAGCGACCAGAGGATCCTGCCCCTCGGCCGCGACGTTGTCATCCAGCCAATGGGCCTCGTTGCCTTCAACGGTGATGGTCGAGGTTTGAACCACCATCGTGTCGCTTTGCGCACCGGCATCGCCGGTGTCAATGTCCGACACTACCGCAACCTGACTGACGACGGTCACGTTGACCGATTGCCCGCCCACCGCGATCACTGGCGCGTCGACCCAGGCCACTGTGACGGCAACTTCGTTGACGGCCAGATTGCCACCGGTGGATACGGTATGCCCTTCGCCAAATTCCGAGTCTTCGGACTGGTCCCACTCGGCGGGAAGAAGTTCTTCGGGCAGATCCTCTGTCTGGTCCTCATCGGGTTGATGATGCTGCGGCAGAAGCTCGCTCCAGTCAGGGGCCTCATCGACATGTTCGCCGTTCACGATGGTACCCATCGCGTCTTCGCCCTGGAACTGATGCACCGTCGCGCCTTCGACCTCGATGGTCTGCTGTACCTCTTCGACGAGGGCTTGAATGTGTTCAACCGACTGATAATCGGCGATATTCAGAGACGGGGCCGATACCGCGTGCAGCGACTCCGCAACCGCCGCCAAGGCGTCGCCCTGCGCCATCAAGGTTTCGACATCGCGGAACTCGGCCTGTCCAAGGGTGTCATTGTCGCTTAGACGCAGAGTTTGAACGGTATAGGTCACGGCCGACCCGATCAGCTCGGGGATCAATTGCGGTTGCAGAACTACGGTCTGAAATGAGATCGCCGGAAGCTGCACGTCGGAAATGAAATCATCGGCATTCGGCACCAGACCGAAACCCGGAACCGGGGCCGCCACGGACATCGCCTGCACGGGTGCAGGGGCTATATCAGCCTGTGGCGCATCCGTTCTGAATGGCAGGGCATCATATTTCCCCGGATCCAGCTTCAACCCCGCCTTGACCTTGATGACGGTCGCATCTTCAAGCTCTTCCAGTTCCGCCTTGCGCCTGAATGCGACAAATTCGTCATACTGATCCCGCCATCGGGCCTGTTCGCTGGTAAGTTCAAATGTTCCAATAAAATGAGCAATCGTTTCACTGATACTGTCGAGCGACATAACACTGTTCCTTTCCCCATCCCGGCCAGAAATTTCCGTTTTGGGTTAAGTTGGGCTGAGGCCGCACCATGCGGCCTCAGCATGTTTTTGCCGGAGATCGTGGGGGTTTAGCCGATCTTCGGCTGGGACACCGGCTTATACGTCGGTATCGTCGCTGGAGTAGGACGAAGTCATCGATCCACCAACCATGGTCGTATCGACCGAGTTGCCAAGCACGTTGGCACCCATGACGATCGACTGGTTGAAGGCCGTGGTGTCCACAACTGCGGCAGACGAAGCATAGGATTCACCCGATACGATGCCGTCACCAGCATTGTTCGAGCCCCAGACACCCGCGTTGCCACCGGTGCCACCTGCGCCTGAGTTCGCACCCGAAGCATCGCCACCAGTGACTATCCCACCAGCTGTGTGGCCGGTAGTCGCCCAACCGATTGCTTCACCGCTGGTGCCGCCCATACCGGCCCCGGCGCCGCCGCCGCCGCCAAAGCCTGAGGTCGCCGACCCGTCCGTCGAACCGGATGCATCAGAGGTGGCATCATTGTCCGAAGACGCGTCACCACCGTATCCGGCAATGGATTCGGCAAGACTGTCCGCCGAGCCATCTGTGTCTGCCTGCGCAAACACATCCACCAGACCACCGTCTCCGGCCGTGTTCATCGCATCGGCCGAACCGGTGCCCGAACCATCCGACGTCGCGCCTTGCTGGATCGCGCCGCCACCGCCGCCGAAACCATCGGCGGTCGAGGTGCCGGTTCCGGTGCCGCTGGCCGAGCCGTCGGTGTCGTTTGTGCCACCTGCTCCGCCATCGCCACTGGTGTTCTGCGAGTTGCTGGCCGACCCGTTCACGTCACCCGGAGACTGGGTGATGTTCGGACCGGTTGTCGCCTGATCGCCGACACCCTGCGCGCCGGCGTTTGCTCCGGCTGTACCGCCTGTCGCGCTACCGCCGGTGCCATCGCCACCCGAGCCGAAGCCGCCGGTGCCGTCGCCACCCGAGCCAAAGCCTCCGGTTCCGTCGCCGCCAGATCCAAACGCGCCGGTTCCGTCACCGCCAGTTCCCGGATTGCCGCCATTGGTGTCGCCACCGCCGTTGCCGGCACCGGCCTGACCTGCGTTCAGCCCGGACAGACCGTTTTGCTGGTTCAGAGCTGCAAGCGCTGCATCGACCTGACCGGAAGTGCCACCAGTGCCTTCAGCACCCGTGCCTGCACCACCCGTGCCGTTGCCAGCATCACCGGTACCGCCCATGCCTTCTGCGCCGTTGCCCTGGGCCCCAGAGCCTTCGGCGCCTGCGCCTTCGCCACCATCGGCATCAGCGTCGCTGCCTGCCAAGCTGCCAGCCAGACCCAGACCGACATTTCCGGCCGCCGCATCGTTGGCGTCGGTGTCGCTGCTGCTGCCATTGCCGGCCTGACCATCCGCATCCGCATCACCGTCGCCACCGGCTGCGCCTTGCGCGGACGAGTCGTTCGCGCCAAGACCCGCGCCAAGCGCCTCTGCGACCGAAGCATTGTTGCCACCGGAAGACTGGCCATCATTGTCGGCATTCGACAGGCCCAGACCCAGACCCAGCCCAAACGAGCTTGCGTCTCCGCCTTCACCGCTGGTGCCGTCTGCGTCGGTGTCGGATGAACCTGTGTTGCTTGCTCCAGAGATACTACCGGCGTCTCCGCCTTCGCCGCCACTGCTGCTGCCGTTGGACTCGGCACCCGACACACCGACACCCAGGCCGATGTTGGATGCTGAACCGGTCGAGCCGCCGTCACCACCAACGCCTGTACCATCCGCGTTGCCGGTCAGACCACCAAAGGCCAGCGCGTCAGCGCCATGGGTTTGGGCACTTGCCGCGCCGCCATCGGTGCTGCCACCGCTGCCAGAGTTGCCACCATCGGTTGAAGAGCCGATGCCTTCATGAGCCGTCGCGGTGCCACCATGAGCATTGCCGCTCTGGTCAAATTCGCCTTCGTTGCGAACGGCGGCCGAGCCCAGATGGTCATTGTCGGACAAGTTTGCGACCTGGCTGCTGATCGAAGACATGTCATTGCCTTCACCGCTCAGGTCGATGTCCAGATTCAGGTCGTCGCCCGGGTCATAGTCCATATCGCCTGCAACGGTGATGACATCGCCCAGCTCAGCCGAACCTGACGCGTCAATATCGACAGTGTCATTGTCTTTCGGCAAGCCTTCTCCGTCACCGAAGTCGATCGTGACCGAGTTGCTGTTCGAGTTGTCATTGTCGCCATTGCTTTGCGACTGACCCTGACCTTGATCTTGGCCCTGGCCCTGATCCTGGCCTTGGGCTTGGTCTTGACCCTGACCATTTTCAACAGACGTCGCCTGAGCTTGCGCCTGGTCCTGACCCTGGCCCTGTTCGTTGTCGACATCATTGTCGACATCCGTCTCTTGCGACGTCAGGTCAGCATCAACATAGGCGTCATCCACATGGATATCTGCGTCGATTGGCGCGATGATCGTATCCACGTTCACCTCGTCAATATCGGTAATGCTGTTATGGGGTTGTTGACGTTTTGACATATCAATTTCCACTTATTAAGCGCACTGACCGTCACTCTTTCAAAAACGGTTACGGGCGCGGTTGAAACAAACAGCGCACTCGCGCAAAACCCGCGCGGATGCGTATTTCACAGTGAGATTGTCCTCCACCCTCCTTTCCCCGGCTTAGCCGGTCCTGCATCTGCCAAGACGTTCGCGGAAATGCGCGATTCGCAGACACGTTCGGATCTTTCGCCCCGTTAATTGGAGCCGTTCCATGGTTGCAGGAGGAAACTGGCCTGAATAGCTAGCCGGAAGCACTAGAACGGGTAATCACCTGATTCGGATTGATTATTTCCAAATCACGAACAATGCGCGACTTTTTCGGCTGCTGAATTTTTAGCTAATCGCATATCGAGAAAACTCGTTAAATTGCCTCTACTTAAGCGGGTGAAACGCCCCTGATCCTAAACTTAAGTTCTAGAACTGTTTGCGCGTTAACGACCGTGCAACCAGGAAATTTGCACTTTTCCCTATAGCCTGCACCGAAAGTGCGTTAATGTTCGGTTAATATTATTCGAAGTGCCAGTTTGCTATTTCGCCGCTTAGCGGTGCAGGTTTTGACAAGGGGGGAATGATGAGCATTCCGTTTCGGGAAAATGCTGCGCAAAACCAATTTGGTTTTGACGAATTCTCGGTAAATTTTATTGGTAAAGAGCTTTTCTACTCGGACCAGACCCTAACGGGTGTTGAAACAGAGTTTGGTGTCACCACACACCGCTACGATTCAATCTCAGCCCTGCCGACATATGGCGACCCTACCACCGGCCCCGGTAGGATCGTGATCGTCGATCAGATGATTCTGGAAGATCTTCTGGCCCGTCCCAGACATTATCGCGATTGCGTGGGCAGCGGCAGCTTGGCCTACGCCTATCGAAAAGAGGAATCCGCCCGCTTTCTGTTTGAGCAATGGGACCGGACTCGCCATGGAGATATCGGTTTTCTGCCAATGAATGTCGGTCCCGATGTCTGGCGCGCGATCCTTCGATTGTTGCTGCATGAGGAACTATACCTGCCCGGCTTTCTTGCAGACAGCGTCTCCAACTTGCAAAGCCCACCCAAGCAGCACGCAGGCTCTACGCCTGCCGCGCCTGAGCCGCACCCGCTTTATTCCAAACTGACCCGGAGGGAAAAGCAGGTCCTGCAACAGGTATCAAAAGGGCACAGTAACAAGATCATCGCGGCCAATCTTGGTATAACCGAACACACGGTGAAGTTGCACATGCACAATGTCGCCGGAAAGATCGGCGTCAGCAACAGAACCGCCGCCGCACAGTTCTTTTTCGAAGTCGCCCCGGACGAAGCCCATGAACTTGCCAGCGACTGAGGATTTCGAAACCCGCTTTGACCGTCTTATCCTTTTGGTCGGCAAGCTGAACTATATGTGGACCAATACAGAAAGCCTGCTGATCCACCTGATCGCCGGGCTGAGCGGAACCAACAAGGATGTCGCGGTCATCATTTTTCTGACCCTCAACACCACCCGTGCACGCATTGATCTGGTGGAACGGCTGGCAAAGATGGACGGTCGCCCCCCCGATCTGAGGGATGCGATTCTGGAGCACACCCAGCGCTTGTCGAAACTTTCGGGCATTCGCAACAAGTACAATCACTGCATCTATTCCTTCGACCCTGACAGTGGAAATCCCAAGACGATTCTTATGCGGATTTCAGACCGGAAAACCGACATCAAGCTGGGACGCGAAGACACCGTTGACGCCGCAGCGCTGACCGAGATTGAAAGCGTAGTGAAAAAACTCTCGGACGCCAACCGCGATATCTGGCAGTTGATCACAAGGTTAGGCTTTCCGGTCTAAAGGCGACGTGGTGCGGGTGGTCAGGTTTAACAGAACATAAACAGGCCATTTCCTTCACGTTCACCTGACTTGATCTATAGTGGCGAGTGTCGCTTTAACTGCGACATTATCTTGCTACCCGATCAGGGTCTTTCGATGTTCAACTATGTTCTGACAACTTCTACCACTTTGATATGGGTCGCAACCGGGCTGCTTGTAGGCTTCCTTTTTATCTAGCCCCCCAGTGCGCGCCTAACTTGAGCCTGAGAACAGAAGCCTTGTATGGCTTTGTTGCGTAGAGGTTGTGTAAGCAGTGAACAGGCACGCCGTCACGGGCAGCTGACACCGCGTAGCGATTCTACCAAAAGCAACGACTGTGGAACGGGTTGCACGCCAAACAACATCGGCTGTGAAATACTTGGTGCGGGCGGTGGGACTCGAACCCACACGGGCATAAGCCCTTCAGATTTTAAGTCTGATATGTCTACCATTCCATCACGCCCGCACGGCGTATTCCGCTCCCAATTGGGCTGAGGAAATCACTAAGCGGATAACGCTGCAAACACAATCCGTTTCAACGACAACCACTTGAATTCTGATTCACGGAGGGCTGACAACCGGAGCGATCGTTGCCAATCGTCAAAGGCTGGTTAAAATTCGCACGCAAGGATTACACATAAATTGCCAATCTCTAGGACGGGGACCACCCTTAAGGGATATCATTTTCGATTTTCGGGCAAGTTACGAGTGCAGAACAAAAGTCCTTTCCAGACTGGATCGCTGGCATCGAACATCGCGCCAAGAGGCCGCCAGCCTGGCACCCCAACTTCGCACAAATACAATCTGGCAACGCCTCGCCTATCCCGGAGCCTTCGTCGGGGCGTTCTTTCTGGGGGTATTCGCTGTCTTCCTGACACGCTACATTCAATACCACATGGTAGGCGTGCCCGACGCTGGTGACACGAACTTTCCAGGCATCATCGGTATCGGCGTGGCCAGCATGGCGGGTTTCTTTATCTCACTGTTCCTCACAGACAAACAAAAGGAATTCGCTAGTGCCAGCACGGCAGGCGTTATGACGACCACACTCACCTTCCCAAATCTGGTCTGGGAAAACGACATCGGATGAGTATTCGATATGGGCTCGAAGCCGTTTTTCTCCACGTTGCATACTAATGACTGACCCAAGCCCAGTTTTGACTCCCAGTTTTCTTAGTTCAATTGGTCGAAAACATCTTGTGGATACCTACTGGAGTGCCAACTCACATACAAACCCGTTGACTATCTGCTGCTTCCAATAGCGCCGCTGTAACTGCGTCGATCATTTTGGTGTGAGGCGATGCCGTCATACTTGCCAAGCCAACAATGCGTTCTGGTCCCTTCTGTTCAAGGGGGATCCTTTTGAGCCGCAGATGGTCATATGTCGTTAAACGGTTGTCTGGTATGATTGACACGCCAAGTTCAGCGGCCACCATACTGGAGATTGCTTCAAGACTCTCAAGCTCCATCGCGTCTTTGACTTCAATGCCCTTTCTTTGCAGCCAAGTCTCGATTTGCCTTCCTACAACCGCATCACGCGTAAAGCGAATAAACGGTGACGCACCAAGCAATTCTCTCGAAGGTAAATCTGGGGTGTTTTCCGAGACAAGCAGGACCAATTTTTCAGATACAATTTCTGAGAATTCCAATGTGTTTGGCAGAACATCTGGTCGGGAAATGATCGCCGCTTGAATCTGCCCGCGGTCCAACTGTAGCAAAAGCTGATTGGTCAAACCTGGAACAATCCGTACAAGGATGTCCGGATGCACGGACTTTAGCCTCGCCAACGCAGTTGGCACTAATCCAGTCAGGGTCGTTGGAACGGCCCCCAAAGTTATTTCACCAGAGAGTTCGTTGTTCGACTTCACCCTGTCCGCCAAACCGTCATATGCGGCCACCACCGCAGCAGCCTCTCCGACGAACGTTAGCCCGGTATGAGTAAGTTTGGGCGACTTGGATGATCGGTCAAATAGTTCGAGCCCCAACGCGACCTCCAGATTCCGCATCTGGTGACTGACCGCCGACGGAGTTAGATGCTCCGCCTCAGACGCGGCACGGAAGTTACCATGTCGATGAACTGCGATTAGAGTTCGCAGTGCCCGAATACTCATCCCGATAACCTCGCTAGCACTAAAACCGTGTTCATTATTTGAAAATTTTTTCACTTATTAGTCAAAGTTTTTTCGTTTTTGTTCATTTTTTTTGATGTGTACCATGCACACAGCACGCCTTATGAAACCAAACCCAGAGGTGCTTATGGTTGCTCCCAAATCCAACGCCTATACTTCCATCGTCGCCAAACCCTTCGCTCCAAACCTCGGGGCTGAGATCTACGGAGTCGACCTAAGCCGGCCTGTGCCTGACGACCAGTTTGCAGAGATCTGCGACGCTTTTCACACCTACCAGGTGCTGTTCTTCAAAGAGCAGAAGGAAATACCACCTGCGCAGCACATTGAATTTGGGAAACGCTTTGGGCCGCTTCACGCACACCCCGCAGCCCCAACGATGGACGGGTATCCGGAGATTTTCGAAATACATGCAACTAAGAATTCCAAGGTAGCAAACGGTGAGTTCTGGCACTCTGACGTCTCTTGCGATGTGACACCGCCCCTTGGAACTATGCTGCAAATCCATGTTGCACCACCCTGTGGCGGGGATACCATGTTCAGTGATATGTATGCGGCCTACGATGATCTTTCGGAACCGATAAAAGATATGATCAACGGGTTATCTGCACTTCATAGTTCCGAGCATATCTACAAAGGCCGCTATAGCGACCGGGGGCAAAAAGACAGCGAAATTGACTGTCCCGAAGCAGTTCATCCGATCGTTAGGACCCATCCGGAAACGGGCCGAAAGTCGCTGTTTGTGAATCGAACATTTACAACAAAGATTTTGGGCTTGTCGGAAAAGGAAAGCGACGCGATCCTCAACATGCTTTTCGAGCATGCGGAACAGATCAACTATCAAATCCGGTTCAGGTGGTCACTTAACGACATGGCCTTTTGGGACAACCGGTGCTGTATGCATCGTGCGATCTGGGACTATTGGCCCGCTGAGAGAAAAGGGCGACGTGTGACCGTGAAAGGCGATAGGCCTGTTTAGACTCGACCGAACCGAATTGCTGGATCAAAGAAACCGAATCTTTAGGAGCGATAAGTGCGAGCTGCAGTCGTAAGAAAGTTTTGTGAAGATCTTTCGATTGAGACGGTCCCGGATCCAACCTGCCCAGACAATGGAGTGGTCCTGGAGGTCGCAGCCTGTGGAGTATGTCGCTCGGATTACCATGGATGGTCTGGCGCGCACCCCAAAGTTCAAAATGGCTCCATCTTAGGGCACGAATATTGTGGAACTGTGGTAGAGGCAGGGCCTCAAGCGAAGCACAGTGTTGGTGACCGCCTCATAGCGCCATTCATCTTGGGTTGCGGCAGCTGCAACGCTTGTCAAACAGGCGTATCAAACACTTGTGGTAAACAAATCGTTCCAGGATTTGGAACGCCAGGTGCCTACGCAGAATATGTCGCTGTGCCGTTTGACCATAACTTGGTTCACTTGCCAGAAACGCTCTCTCCTTCCTTGGCGGCAGGGCTCGGGTGTCGTGTAACCACTGCTTGGCATGCTTTGACAGACCGCGCAGATGTCGCAGCTGGTGAATGGGTGGCTGTCCACGGTACAGGAGGTATTGGCTTGTCCGTTCTTCTATTGGCAAAAATGCTTGGATGCCGAGTTGTCGTAGTGGATGTGGTCGATGAGAAACTTGAGCATGCAAAGCTTAACGGTGCAGACGCTACAGTAAATGCCAGCAAAGAAGACGCCGCAGCAGCGATCCTAGATATCACGGATGGAGGAGCACAGGTTTCCATAGAAGCGCTGGGGATCGAAACAACGACGAACGCATCCTTAGAGTGTCTCGCCATCCTTGGTCGACACGTGCAAATTGGTATGCCTTCGGGCGACGGCCAGATGCAGGTAAACATGCGTGCAATCTATTCCAAACAACTCTCGTTTTTCGGCACTCGTGGTATGCCTTCGTGGAAATACCCACGCCTTCTAGGAATGATCGAGCGTGGCGAAGTAGATATCCAGCCAATGGTCGCCAGAGAGGTCCGATTGGAAGAGGCCAGCAATGAACTTCGCGCAATGAATGGACCAACTTCCCCAGGAACCGCTGTTATCACAAGGTTTCAGCCGTGATCAGCGCAAACGCCTGATAGGTATTTATTCAGTCATTCTCTCTGTCATCGTGCGCCCCTTCGCAAATTCAGATACTCACGCAAACTGGCTGTTCAGGGTAATGCAATGAGCGCCTGCTTTGGGCTCGGTGCAGACGTTCAGCAGAATTCAGTGAGCGTCCGCTGTGCGGACGAAGTCGCCATTGTCCGCCTGGGGACAAAGGTCCGCTTTGGGGAGACGCGCCCAGAGAAACCCAGTCAGAAGCGAAAGCAGTACAGCCAAAGTTGTCAGGGCCGATTTAACAATTGTGGCTGTACTGGCGGCATACACCAGTGCACTTGATACCTCTGGCCAACTCCAAATCATGGCCGCGATTCCAATGTTTTCGAAATAGTCAAACAAGGCGCAGCCAACCGAGAGAATTATGCCAGAGCGAACAAGCTTGCTGTCGGGCATACGTCGCCCGAACCAGCTAAACGTGGTTATCAAAGTCAGCGCGAGCATAGCCGGGTAAAATGTATCCAGAGAGAGCTGGTAACTGAGATAATACTCGCGCCCTTCCGCTCTTAAGGCTTCAAGAAGCGACGCGGCGTCTTTGGGAGTGTAGCCGAGCGGACGCATGTCGAATGGGACGTGCCCCGAGACAGCTTCGATGTGAGCAAGCGTGACGCTGATCATCAGCACGTAGATGACTAAAGCAATCAACCCGCAGCCAACGGCGGCAAAACCGATGTACCTTGAAAGAATTGTGTGAATCATTTTGGGAACTCCTTGATCTGTGCCAAGTTGCCCTTGGGTGAAGCCACACGCATTATCATTTGATAAGGCAAACCAAGATGGATCTACGGAAATTTCTCGCACAGTCTCCTGACCTGCCTGATATGAGTTCTGCAGACGGTTTTGCGTCTCAGTGGAGAAGTAAGCGTTTGAACAAGGGCGCACGCCTTGCCCACCAAGAACAACCTGAATCAGATGAGTTCATTCTTTTGGATGGGTGCCTAGCCAGCAGCATTTGTGACCAAGAAGGCAAGGAAGTATGCGTTGGGCTCCATGTAGGTCCTTGCGTTGTCACGCCGAATATCGCGCGAACGCGGGATGGAGTGTCCCTTGTGTCCATCGAGGCAACCAAAGACGCTTCGCTTTATTGGATCAATACTGATCGGCTTACGAACCTGATGATTGAGTCTGAACCAATCCGAAACTGGGCAAATGGTATTCTACGAGACGCATTGAGTGAAAAGGCGGAACGCGAATGGTGTCTCGCCGCTCTTGGCGGGGCGGAGCGGCTGAACTGGTTCCGCCAAGCATTCCCCAGCTATGAAGACATTTTCACTCATTCGTTGATAGCATCCTTTTTGGGGATCACGCCTGTCACGATGAGCCGTCTACGCGCTAGGTAGAGAGCAAAAAGAAGGGCGGAACTCACGATTTGGAGAATTCTGCCGTCGCCTACGGAAACCCAACAAGGCAACTCGGCTGAACTATTGGGACTCTCAGAGGCGATATACATTCAAATAACCGACTTTCCTTGAGCCCGCGTAAGCGGGTGAAGGTTGTTGATATCTGGAAAATAGATAGGGGCGCGAACAATACCGGTGTAGGCAAAAAAATTTGCTACAGCACTGCAAAGAGCCAATCAGGAACAAAGAAGGTTCGACAACTTTTCGGCTCCACCATTCAGGACAGGAAGGAATTCGAGCAACCCTTGCAGTTCATGACGTTGCGTTGGGGCATGAACCGACAAAGTGGCGACCAACCTGCCCGTCTCGTCCTGAATTGGCACGGCAACAGCGGTCATGCCGGACATGAATTCTTCGTCATCAGTCGAATAATTTCTGGCAGAAATCCGGTGCATTTCGGCCCGCAATGCCTCCGGTTCGGTCAGTGTATGCGGCGTCTGGGCGTCCAGCCTTCCAGCGGCCAGATAACCGTCCAGAACTTGTTGCCTAAGCGTCGACAAGTACATCTTGCCGCTAGCGGTGCAGTGAAACGGCACTTGCGTCCCGATCGGCAATTGAATGCGCAAAGGCCACTTTGTCTCGACCCGGTCAAGATAGATCATCCCTTCGCGGTCGGGGATCGCCAGATTGCACGTTTCGCCGATCTCATCCGCCACGCTGCGCAAAATTGCTAGTCGCGCGGTACGAAGATGTTCCGATGACACTGTATTCACGGAAAGCTGGCGCAGGCGAGGCCCCGGTCCGAAAGACCGCCCATCCAGATCGCGCTGCAGAAACCCTTCGGCTTCGGCGGTTTGCAGCAGGCGATGGATCGTCGGTTTTGCCAAGCCCAGAGTTTCGATTAAATCCGATGGCTTTACCGCGACCCCACGCCGGGCGATTTCCTCAAGGATCACCAATAGGCGCAGATTTGTCGGTATCTGAGTTTCTTTTTCGGGTGCATCAGTATAGGCCATCCCGGTACATTCTAGTTGTTTGGCAGCAGGATCAAGGCCAGATCAGGTACCAGTGACACCAGTATCCAAACTGATAGCAAAGCCACTAGATACGGCACCGTGTAGCGCAACAATCTGAAATAGGGCACGCCGGTCACGCCGGACGCCACGTACAAGTTCAATCCATAGGGCGGGGTGATGAAACCGATGGATGCCCCGACCAGAAAGATCACCGAGAAATGGATTGGATCGACGCCAACAGACGCTGCTATGGGGGCCAGTATCGGGGCAAGAATGATCGTGACAGGTAGGCTTTCCAACACCATGCCGGAAAAGAATACGATCACCATCGAGGTAAACAACACGGCGTGGTACCCGCCCATTGAGGTGACAAAGTCACCGATCGTCTGCTGCGCCCCCAGCAACGACAGGATTTGCTGCATCACGACAGACACGGCAATCAGCGGTGCAAGGATACCAGTGATCTGCGCAGATCGGATCACGATCGAGGGGATCTCGGGGATGGTAAACCCTTCAACTACGAACATCTCGGCATAGGTTTTCTCGGTCGGCGGAATATTGTTGCGCGCGCCCATGATGCGGTTAATCGGATAGCTGACCAGCCCGGCAATCACACAGAATCCGACAGTCACGCCGGCGGCTTCGGTGGGTGAAAACTTGCCGGTGTAGATGCCCCACAGTACTAGGCCGATGGCAAAGAACCCAAGCCAAGCGCCAAAGGCGGTTTTCAGGATGCGGTTAAGTTGCAACGGGATCAGATAGCCCCAACCGTTGATGCGGCAGATGATCCAACAGGCCAGTTGCATGCCCATCACCATCAGCGCGCCGGGCAGAATGCCGGCCACGAACAGCTCGGAGATTGGCAGGTTCATCAGGAACCCGTAGACGATGAAAATAATCGACGGCGGTATGATGATGCCGACCGTACCACCCGCCGCAGCGGTTGCGGCACTAAAGCGCTCGTCATAACCGCCCTTGACCATTTCCGGGTGCAGCATCGACCCGATCGTCGCGGTGGTGGCCGAGTTTGAGCCGGAAATCGCCGCGAACAACCCGCACGCCCCCAGCGAGGCCATCGCAAGCCCGCCGCGTATCCAGCCCAGACAGGCATAGGCAAAGTCGCTTAGCCGGCGCGCAATACCGGATTTGTTGATCAGGTCACCGGTCAGAATGAACAATGGCATCGCCAACAGGGCGAAGCCCTTGTTGAACACGTTCAAGAGTTCCGCTCCCATATTGTCCAGCGTCAGGCCAAGGACAAAAGAACAGCCGATCACCCAATAGCTGATGACCAGCAGAACCGGCACGCCCAGCATGAACAGAAAAGTGACCCCTATCGAGATCAGAGTTACCCAGGTTCCGTCCGCCATCAGTCCGATCCTATCACCGCCTGCTGAAGCAGTGGCTTACCTGTTTTCCAGTTGTCAAAATCATCTGCCAGGTTCTGAAACACCCGCCCAACCATTAGGAAGAACGACAGCGGCGCGGCCAGAAGGAACCACCATTGCATGATGTTGTCGGTTCCGAGCACGATCTGAAAATTCGAAGCCGAAAGCGCCACCAGACGTGTCGTTGTCACGATGACAATGACTGCGAAAATGAACCAAAGAACAGCGTCCAATATCAGACAGGCCAGCTGCGCGCCGCGCGGCATCCCCGTGCGAAATTCAGTAAAGCTCAGATGTGTACGCAGGCGCACGTTGTAAGACGCGCCAAACCAAGCCATCACCATGAACAACAACGGCGGGATGGTCGTCGACCACGGTTCCTGATCGTTGAACACAAACCTGTCAATAACACCCCAAAAGATGATCAGCGCGATGGCCAGATAGGAGTACACCATGACCGAGCGTTCAAGCTGGCGCTCGATGAACGGTACTTTTCGGTAGATCATCATGATTAGCAAACCGCCGAGCGCGGCGACCACCGTTCCGACTACCCAAGCCGCGTCAGACCGCAGTGCGGTTTGAATCTCGAATGAATCCCGGCTGAGTAAGGCGCTGAAAATTGCCCCAATATCTGCCCACAGCGACATGAACCCCGTCCTCCCAGTCGGTGTTTAGTGGAACCGGCCCGCGAAAGGACCGGTTCGTTCAGTTTAATTAGGCAGTGCCCATCCACCAACGGCGGGGTTCGACATTCTCAGGCAGCATATCCGCCGGAATCTCGCGCGCGATGTCGTAGATTTCCTGATAGGTATCGATGCCACCCGCCCAGTTGTTCAGACGCTCACGCCATTGCGCCCAGGGTTCAGGGTTGTAGTTTGGCGCACACATTTCTTCGGCCAATTTGATCTGATCATCAGCCAGGAACGCGGCCCGTACACCGTTTTCGGCAAAGATCGTGTTCGGCAGTTGCGGGTCCGAGAAGCCCACGGTGTTCAGCAACGCAGCCTCGTTCGCACCTTGAATGAGCGCTTGTGTGAAGTACGAGGATTCCATGACGGCATCCTGAAGCTCTCCGCTCAGGCTGTCGAACACTTTTGCTGACATCGAGGTGTGTTCGGTACCACAGAAGAACTTGAGGTTCACCGACTGTGACACAACTGGGGCCATGTTGGCATAAGCCACGGCAGAGGCCCAAGTCTCGGCCCCATCGATCAGACCAGTTTTCAACGCATCCAACGTCTCTTCCCACGCGACAGGCACTGGGTTCAGGTTCAGCAGCTGCATTGCGATCCGACCAAGTTGTGTGCCGGTCACGCGGTTCTTAGTACCGAACAGCTCTTCCAGCTTTGTAACAGTTGGTTTGTCTGCAAAGTTAGAACCCATCTGAAGGCCACGCAGTTCACAATGGGTGAACAAGAACTTCAGCCCATGGCGCTTCTCAAGGGGGTCTCGTAAGATGCGCTGACTGGCGGGGCTGTAAAAGAAATGATACTGCGCTGCGCGGCTGGGGAACATATAGGCATAGTCCAACACGTTCAAATACGGCGCGCCGCCTGCCGAGTTCTGGGTTGAAGCGGCATAAATGTCGACGATTCCCTGCTGAGTCTTCTCGACGCAGCTCAGCTGACCGCAGATCTGGTTGTCGCCGATGAACTCGATGCGAATCTCACCGTCTGTACGCTCTTCGAGGTCGCGCGCGAACTCGATGGCACCGGCCCGTTCGATCAAAAGGTTGCGGGTATTGAAGCCGGCCGCACCGAATTTCAGCGTGTGTTTGGGCTCCTTCGAAAACCTCTTTTCATAATTTGACTCAGCGGCTTGCGCCAGATTGGCGAGGCTCATCGCGCCGCCGAACCCACCAGCTGCCAGCAGAGTCGAGCTCATGCCATAGCGCCCTGCCACACGGAAGAAATCCCGCCGTGAAATGCCACTCAGTTTCCGTCCGATCTCCATTGCTATCCTCCCGTTTCACAATTATTGAGACGTTTTGTATCAAAAAATGCTAGTATAGTTCTGGCAATTTGCATAGAGTTTTTTGACGACTTTGGGAGGAGACGGTCATGGAAGTGGATTATGCGGTTGTCGGGGCGGGGTCCTCTGGCTGTGTCATTGCCAACCGCCTAAGCGCTGATCCCAACACCAAAGTCGCCCTGCTTGAAGCGGGCGGGCCAGATACGAACCCGTGGATTCACATCCCTGTTGGGTATTTCAAAACCATGCACAATCCGTCGGTCGACTGGTGCTACCGCACCGAACCCGACCCAGGGTTGAACGGTCGTTCCATCGACTGGCCGCGCGGCAAAGTACTGGGTGGATCATCCTCGCTAAACGGTCTCCTTTATGTACGCGGACAAAAAGAGGACTACGACCGCTGGCGCCAGATGGGCAATGTCGGCTGGGGATGGGAAGATTTGCTGCCCCTATTCAAACGCAGCGAAGATCAGGAACGCGGCGAGGATGCCTTTCACGGCACAGGCGGCCCGCTGTCAGTATCGAATATGCGTATACAACGTCCGATCTGCGACGCCTGGGTCGCCGCTGCGCAATCCGCGGGCTATCCGTTCAACCCGGACTACAACGGTGCGGAACAAGAAGGCGTCGGGTATTTTCAACTGACGACGCGCAACGGTCGCAGGTGCAGCGCTGCGGTGGCTTATCTCAAGCCGGTCCGCGACCGCACCAATCTGAATATCATCACCCACGCTATGGTGTCGCACGTCACATTTAACGGCAAAAAAGCGACCGGACTGGAATATCGCGACCGATCTGGAGCTGTGCAGAAAATCACCGTTCGTCGCGAGATCATTCTGTCCGGCGGAGCAATCAACTCGCCGCAGATATTGATGCTATCGGGCATTGGTGATCCCGATCACTTGAAGGACAACGGGATTGAGCCGATCCACGCGTTGCCTCGCGTTGGCAAAGGTTTGCAGGATCACCTGCAGGCGCGACTTGTATTCAAATGCAACGAGCCCACGCTGAATGACGAAGTGCGTAGCCTGTTCAATCAGGCCCGGATTGCGCTAAAATATGCGTTGTTCCGCGCAGGTCCCATGACCATGGCCGCTAGCCTTGCCACCGGGTTTCTGAAAACGCGCCCCGAAGTGCAAACGCCCGATATCCAGTTCCACGTCCAGCCGTGGTCGGCGGACAGTCCTGGCGAGGGGGTACACCCGTTTTCTGCCTTTACCATGTCGGTTTGCCAATTGCGCCCGGAAAGCCGAGGCGAGCTGCATTTAAATGGGCCCGATCCATCTGAATATGTCAAAATCTTCCCGAATTACCTGTCTACGGAAACCGACTGCCGGACGATCGTGGACGGTGTGAACATCGCTCGAAGGATTGCACGACATAACCCATTAGCGTCAAAAATTTCGGAAGAGTTCCGGCCTGACGCGCAGCTATCCTGCGATGATTACGAAGGCACACTGGACTGGGCACGGTCGAATTCTGTTTCGATTTACCATCCGACGGGCACTTGCGCGATGGGCGCGTCGGGCGATGCAGTCGTAGACCCCAAACTGAAAGTCAACGGAATAGAAAATCTGCGGGTCGCTGATTGCTCGATCATGCCAGAAATCGTCAGCGGAAACACCAACGCACCTGCGATCATGATCGGTGAAAAGGCGAGCGATTTAATACTTGCGGATGCCTGACCACTCGGCACGTGCGATCACTTCGGACAGGAGCACGGCGACAGCGGGTGGCCCCAACCGAAGCAACTTGGCTGCGCGTCTCAAAGATGTCCGACTGAAAAAGGGATACACTCTAAAGGCTTTGGCCAAGGCATTGGGCGACGAACACCACACTATGATCAAGCAAATGGAACTTGGCAATGTGGCAGTACCTTCGAACCTATGGGTAACACTTGACGAACCTCTCAATTTGGATCGCTATATCTGGGTGCGTCTTTGAACCCAAGAATAACATCCCGACATGCATTGGTCGCTCTTGGCAACCTGAGCAGCCGGGAAGTAGCGAACTTCTTGGATGCCTTGCACAAGGGACAACTGAAAAACTTGCTGAACCAGCAGAACCAACAACCCAAACCAAAATCCACACCTGAAGACCTGACCTCTGCATGCCCAGCGCAAAGCGGATCGATTTAGCGTGCCCAAGTTCGGATGCGCTGGGTCTTCTTTGTGTCTAAAGAAAGAGCCCAATGAATATCTTCAAACCAATGACAGCCCGTACTTCGACAAGTTCATGATCGGCGGCAAAGAGTACAAGGCCAGTACCAAGCGCAAAGACTAGGCTGTTGCTAAACGCGTCATGCCGGCGGAATACAACAAGGTTATGGACATTCGCCAACATGGCGAGAAGCCGGAGATAACGCTCCGAGACGCCTCCGCGCTCACGGTGGCCAGTGTCCAAAGCCGGACCAAGGACAGCTACCAATACAACATGCATCAAATGCTAGGGCTGACCAAGGTCTTCCACGGCCACTGGTCGCTTGATCCGGACCGTCCTCTTTCTCCTTGGACCGGTGGCGACGTGGATCACCTAAGGATGGCACGTCGGGCAGAAGGTATGACGGCAAACACGACTAAAGTCGAACTTCGCTTTCTCAAGCGAGTGAACAACTTTTGCAAAAAGAAGAACAAGGTGAACCCTGACCTGGATACTGAATTCGACCGTGGCTTAGTGAAATGCCAAGTTTTTTCTGAAACCAAAGAAAATGCCATTCCCCAGTTTCCCAACGCCAAGGCATCTGAGGGAAACGCCGCATATCAGAAGGCGGCCGATCTGTTCGACTACCTAAAAAATAAAGGTTTAAGGCTGATTGAAGCCATTCTGGTCGAGTAAGCAGATATGATCTGGAAAACAGAGCGATCGGCAACCGGGGCCACAAAACCAAGAAGTCCGTGTTAGTCCCAATCAGCGACCGGCTCTACGACGTTTTTTACAAGGCTCCCTGAGCAACCAAAACCTTTCGTCTCAATGGACCGGGCCGTCAAACCCAAGCGGCAAGCCTAACGGACAACTGCGCCTCCAGTGCCCGTGTGTTGGCGGAGAAAGGAGCGGCAACAATTCACTCCTGCAGGGATACCTATGCAACTCGGATGCTGAACAAAGGTATGCGACCTGAGGAAGTGTCTCATCTCTTAGGTCACTCGACGGTCACTCCGACACAAAAAACCGCCAAGTTCGCGAATCTGACCACGTCAGACAAAGCGCGCGAGTTGCTAAACGCAGCCTAAGGCAAAACCGAAAGCGTCCCAAATTCCGACCCATTCTGGACTTACTGCACTGGGTCAAATCACCCTGATAGGTGTTAAGACTTAGTTTTTTAGGAAATTTTCTGGTGCCCACACGGAATACACAAACCAAAGTAAATATATATTTTTAAAGTATAAAACATAAACACATACCATACGATACCCCGAATAGTACCCCCAGTGGCAAAATTGCCTCGCCTGCACTTGCAGTGTACTTGCGACGACGATTCACCATTTAGAAGTCAATTTTGACCTCGAACAAAGCTACGCCCTCAAAAAAAATAGTCGTTAGTATGACACGAGCTTTGGGATCAATCAGGCAACGAGCCAGCTTTATAGGTTTGAACATTGAAGTATATAATCTGATCAATCGCAGATGCATGCTTTAGTGACCGCTGTGCGAACAAAGCAGTCATTCTTAGAATCTCTAAAGACGAAGATGCAAATGCGTGATAGCTCCAGATTATGGCCACAGCATCTGCGCGAAATCGAACGCCCATCCCTTACGCTTTTGCGGTTGTTGGTGTTCTTTTTGCTTCAATCTGTTTCGGGCTGGTTCCCTACTTCAGCCGAAGCTTGACCGAACAGGGTGTAGCACCCTATGCGGTCGCATTCTACCGCTACATTGTTGCGGCTCTTCTTCTGCTTCCCGTTCTCATCGTGCACCGAAAAGAATGGCGAGAGATCACTTGGGGTCTCTCCGCCGGAGCCGTAATGGGGCTTGGTTGGATCGGATATGTAACAGCGCTGGAGAAGCTACCCGCATCGACAGTGGGTGTGCTTTACATGACCTATCCGGTGTTCACCTTAGTTATTGCTTGGGCTGTGTTTGGCGACGCACCCACGCGACGCGCCATGTTGGCCGCTGGTCTGATTGTGGTGGCAGCTGTCATTGCTGGCTCACCTACGTCAGTGGCTGCGGAACACCTACCAACGCTGCTGCTATCCCTTGCCGCCCCATTTGGGTTTGGTTTCGGAATTTGCATCCTGGTACACAGGTTGTCACGTATCGCGCCCTTGGCACGTATCGCGTCAGTTTCTCTGGGGTCTGTACTGGGCCTCGCACCGCTCATCCTTGGTGCTGAGGTTGGAGAGCTTCTCCCAATGGAACAGTCCGATTGGCTTTTCATTGTTGGTATTGGTCTGGTTACCGCTTTCGTGCCCCAGCTTATCTACACAATATGCTCACCTGTTATTGGGGCTTCCCAAACTGCGGTCGTCGGAAGCATCGAATTACCCACGATGTTTGCCGTGGGATATCTTGCTTTTGGCGAAGCCATCTCTTTACCTCAAGCTTTGGCATGCGCCTTAGTGCTGGGCGCGATCGCGATCACAAGAAGTAGAAAGACGCGCACCGTATCTACCGTGCTCGCAAAATCACCGAAGCGGTAGTACTGGGCTCAAGGAAGACTTTGGTCTAAATTTCGCGAACGACCACCATGCGGGGAAAACAAGCTTTGATTGAAGATTTTGAAGATTGCCGACTCTACCCGGTTGTGGCGAAATTCAGATACCTACAACTTGGTCCTTGAAGCTATATAGAATGTATAAGACCTCTTCTTGTTCCCGTTGGCCGACGTTGTTGGCCTTTAGGGCGTTCATGGCGTCGTCCAGAACAGCGACAAATTCATCTCCGCTGATGTTCATGTGCTGATGCGCTGCAACCATATCCTTGCCTGTATATATCTCAGGCCCGCCAGAACCAGTTATGAAGAAGTCTCCTGCCATTTGTTTGAGGTGTTCCATATCAGTTCCCGCAAATCGTGCAGCGACAACTGGGTTTTTAGAGTGATTGTCCACCAGAACGTCGACTATTCGCCGAATACCACCCGTTCCTCCCAGACGTTCATATAGCGTCTTTGACATGGTGCCCCCCGTGTCTGGCTCACCTCAAACCTCGATCTCTTGCGAATGCTAGCATGCCGCACTGATTGGCGCCAAATCTATAGCATTTAGGCGATTTTTTTCATCGGAATCCATCACCAAATGCGATGTCTTTTTTCAGCTCACAACCGACGAACGCCGTTACCTGAAGCAATGTCCGTTTTTTGGTTAGTCGGATTTGACCGGCCCATTTTGATTGTAAGCGCATCATTGGCCTGAGACCCATCAGGATGGTTGTTTCATGCGCTGCAAATTCATTTCTTCTCGAAACGGTAAACGCCATCCCAAGCGGCCGGTAGTTTAAACGCGAAACGGCTGCAACGTTCGATAAAGACATCTACAACAAGCTTGTTAGTTGCAATTTCTCGATGCGTCTGGAGGGCTTCTAATGCATCGGCCCATTTTCCAGACTGATACAAGTCATAGCATACACGCCATTCTTCGAGTTCGCGTTTCTTGGCTACGCTTGCCAGAAAGCCACTCTCATCATCTTTTTCCGCGATTAGTTCAAAGATACGACTAGGAAAACTAGTTCCGGCAGGCACAACATGGTCAACTTCGCGCAGCAAAAACATGCTCTCGACATGAACGGCCACATCTGACGACACGAGAATCCTTGTACCGTAAACTTTGTTCAACCCCTCCAGTCTGGAAGCAAAATTTACGGCAGCACCCAGTGCTGTGTATTGCAATCTCGAAAGAGACCCAACGTTGCCGACAACTACGCGACCTGTGTGTAGGCCGAAACGTGTTTGCAACGGACGCAACGGTAACGCTCCATTATCAGAATTGAGACTCGCCTCAGCCTGCAAACACGCCAAAGCTGCTCGGCAAGCGTGAACAGGGTGATCAGTATCATCGAGCGGAGCGTTCCATAGAGCCATAATGGCATCTCCAATGTACTTATCCACTGTACCCTGATTACCAGATATCTCTTTTTCCATTGCTTCGAAATACTCGGACAAAGCAGGCATCAGAACTTCTGGTTCAAGTCCCTCGGTCTGGCGCGTAAACCCTTTAAGGTCGGCGAACATCAGGGTAACGTCGCGCGACTCTCCCCCAACGCTAATTCTCTCTGCTTTTGAAAGGATAGAGCGCACCAGCTCCTTTGGTACGAACGCACCGAAACTCGACAATCCAGCTTTCATACTTGCAATCGCTGTTTCGAGTTCGGCAACTTCCTGAATATTTGATTTCAGGTTCAAGTCCTCACTTAGTTCAAAGTTACTGACTTTTCTTGCTTCAGCTGCCACGCGCACAAGATTTTTGCTCAACAGACGAGCGACAACAAAGGTAAATGCGACGGCCAGGGTCAAAGCAAGTACGCCGAATTGCATAGCACGGGTCGTATTTCTTTTTATGTCTCCGATAAACTCATCTTCCGGCACTATAAGCCCGAGCGTAGGTTGGGCACCGAAGACTTCAGGGATTGGCATCACAGATGCGATATAGCTTCTTCCATCGGATGCTGGAGCTATGCGAAAAAAATCCTGCTGGTTTGCTCGCCATTCATCAATGACACTGTCAATAATTTTGCTACTGCCTTCAATTGACCCATTCGTATTGGAACTCACGAAGCGCGGCTCTCCACCTTTGGATCGCGTGCTGGTGTACGAAAGTAGGCGACCTTCGCGATCTAGCATGAAAACCAAACCATGATCGCCAATCCTGATATCGTCTAGGATTTGCGAAAGTGCCGATATTGTTATGTCGAGCGCGACGACGCCAAGCAATTTACCTTCGTTGTCGACCACGGTTTTTGAGAACGTTGCACCCAGACGTCCTGTGCTCTCAAACTGATAAAGCGGTGAAACATAAATATCGCTTTGCTCCAACGCCCCGCGATACCAAGGGCGCGTTCGAGGATCGTAGACAGTGGTTCCACTAAGAAATGGTGTGGGCAGCGAACTGGCATTGGACCAAAAGTAAGTTTCGACACGCTCGCCAGATTGATCGGCGATTATACGTTGGACGCGGTCTACTCCTTTCGGCACTGGCAAAGCGCTCGGTCCAAAGGTTTTCCAATATTTTGGCAAGTTTATGTTTTGGAAAAAGTCGCCGGATTTTTCCTCTCCAAAATATAAACCATAGTAGTGCTCATTACCCTGCATCTGCGAATAGAGCACTTCCAAACCTGCACTTGAGCCAGCATACTCCGTAAACTTAGAAAGAAAGACGGACGCAGAAGATACGACATTTCCCGCTCCTCGTATTACGGTTAGCATCTCTTCGACTGACTGATTTCTGGCCTCGGTCATCCGCTCATTCGCGGTACGAATGGCGAGTTCTTTGTTGCCAAAATAGAGAATGGCAACAAGCAATGTTGTTACGGCTAAGGTGAGGAACGTGAATAACGTCGCAACGCCGATATGAAGACGTACTTTCATACCCTCAATTAGTCAAAATGTAGTAATAGATGTCCACCCACTCGTCGCCACACAAATGAGTATCTTGAGTGAATTTCCCCCTGAGGACAGAAAAGTACTGGCACTATTGTTCTTCCTTGGCTTCTTCAGCGCTTTTGGTTCGCCCAAACCGAACGCTAAAGGACGGCATATCGTGAACCAGCCAATAGGCGAGTGAACAAGCAATCACTAGAAGAGCCAAGCCGACCAAATCCAGTCCGCTAGTTTTTTCTGTATCGAGTATAATGACCTTCCGCGCGACGGCCATGAGCGCCGTCGCAACCACTATCTTCACATGGATTACATCGTCACGAAGATAAATTGTGATGTTTACGAATATTTCGATAGCGATTAGCACCGCCATGAAGGCGCCAAAAGTCGCTAATATTTCAGAGATTGTCAGGATGAAGACAGGCTGATTGATTAGTTTCTGATAAAGGGTCCAGGCCACATCCAAGACGCCAAGTAGTATAACCAGAACCATCATTACGGCCAGAATACGGACGGCGAACCGAATTACGACCTGAAGTTTTTCTACAAATGGATCCTTGTGTTCCATTTATCACCTCCCCCTCTTTGCTACTTCAGGACGCCAAGCGGGCGTTCTCTGCGCCACCATCGCTTGCTCCCCAACGGAAATATCCTAAGCTATCAGTGTTTCATTTCAGCCGAGCTTACCTCGACGATTTTCAGCGTCACTCTAGCGCCAAATGTCTTTTTTTCCCGCAGGACTGGCTCGCTAGCCCCGTTGAAAAAAATCCGAAATCCACACGGCCAACCACAAAAGAAACCTCGATCTGTTTATGGCGCGACTTGCAATCCGCAGAAGCCGATGACTATTCCTGAGTTCGCTTCAAAACGCGCCGCAAACTAATCCGAGAAGCCAAAAAGATTAAATCCCTCCGTCTACAAGTTTAGTAAGATCCTCCTTTCCAAGTAAAACACGTGACCACTATTTTTGGATTAGCCATTTTAACCACACTCATTCCGCTTAAACGAATTTAAGGTTGAACATTTCCTTTAAGCCAGAAAGCACGAGTGTCGGAAGCGCCGCGACAAAGAACGTTCCCAGCAGATGTGAAAGAGGCAGCGGAACCGTGCCCAGAACGAAATGGCCCGGAGCGGAATAAATTGCCAACAACGATAAACCGATTGAAATGCCAACTGCGCCCAGCAGTATGGTGTTGCCAAGGGGCGACTTACGGTAAAGCGTCGTTGTAGTTCGCGCGTCAAAGACATGCCAAATTTGGGCAAATATGAGGGTCATGAAGGCTGCTGTTTGCGCGTGCTCCAGAGAGGCGCCGCGTTCGAGAAACTCTTGAAATACGTAGTAGGTCAGAAGTCCCAATGCGCTGCCCCTAATCAGAATCCGCTCTTTCATTCCGCCGCCAAACATGTCCTCGTCGCGCGGGCGTGGCGGGCGTCTCATTAGATCCGGCTCGCTTTTTTCAAATCCCAGCGCCAGTGCGGGTAAGCCATCTGAAACCAAGTTCACCCAGAGGATCATAAGCGGTGTGATCGGAAGGAGGGGGTCTGCGCCCATTAGCAGGAAAGCGAAAAGTATAGTGGTAACTTCCGCAACGTTGGCAGTCAGAGCTTGCCGGACGAATTTCAGTAGGTTGTCAAAGATTCTACGGCCCTCACGAACGGCCGTGACAATAGTCGTGAAGTTATCATCCAGAAGAATCAACGCGGCGCTGTCCTTGGCAACCTGTGTTCCGGTAATCCCCATGGCGACACCGATGTCAGCCGCGCGAAGCGCTGGCGCATCGTTCACGCCATCTCCAGTCATCGCGGCCACTTCACCATTGGTCTGAAGTGCTTTGACGATGCGAAGTTTGTGCTCAGGCGTCACGCGCGCAAACACAGCTGCGTTCTTCACAGCGTTATTTAAATCTTCATCTTTCATTTGATCGAGCTCAGCACCCGTGAATACGGCTTGCTGTGAACCCGACAGTACACCGATTTGCTCGGCTATAGCCTTGGCGGTGACGGCGTGATCACCAGTAATCATAACCGTACGGATTCCGGCACCAGTGGCTTCTGCTACGGCATGCGGCACTTCTTGTCGGGGGGGATCCATAATACCATGGATACCGGCGAGCACGATTTCCTGTTCGGGGTTGTCGTGATCCAGTTCGTCTGGGGAAACTTCGCGATACGCCACCGCCAAAGTTCTGAGAGCCCGCTCGCCAAAGCTGTCAATGACATCTTCTATATCAGCTCGTAGTTCAGGCGTTATTTGCCGCTCCTCCTCGCCGATACGGACCTTAACCGCTCGCGACAAAATCACGTCAGGCGCCCCTTTTGCGACCAAAACAGTCCGCCCGTCGGGAAGCTGTGCGAAGACGGACATCATTTTTCTTGTTGAATCAAATGGAAAGGATTGAAGAGCCTCGCTCCGACGAGCCCTCAGTTCTTCGACATCAATTCCAGCCTTTGCCGCAGCGACCAGAAGCGCACCTTCAGTCGGGTTACCTTGCACTGAGGTCTCAGCACCTTCACCAATCAGCCGGGCATCATTGCAAAAAGCTGAGATCATCAGCACAGGCCATAGCGGTGTCCCCTCTTCGACCTTTGTGGCTTCGTTTTTCGAGTCTAGAAATTCCCCTGACGTATCAAAGCCAGCGCCACTTACCTCCCAGGTTTCACCCCCCGCCCAAATGCGCATCACCTGCATTTGGTTTTGTGTAAGAGTTCCAGTTTTGTCCGAGCAGATAACAGAAGTGGCGCCCAACGTTTCCACCGAAGACAGTTTTCGGGCTAGAGCGTTATTCGAAGCCATGTTCTGAGATCCGAGCGTCAAAAGTATTGTGACGACAGTTGGTAGGCCTTCTGGAATGGCTGCTACTGACAGAGAAATCGCGGTATTTAGCATTTCAGCGAGGTCCATGCCGTTTATAACGCCGATACCAATGACGATAGCCACGACGATAAGGGCCGCGATAATAAGTACCTTCGAAAGTGCTTCGATTTTGAGCTGCAGCGGCGTCTTTGGTTCCTTGGCTGCTGACATCAGATCCGCGATATGGCCAACCTCGGTTCTCATGCCAGTTCCAACCACGACGCCTTCGCCGGTTCCACCAGTGACAAGGGTGCTCATGAAGCCCATGTTGAGACGGTCGGCAAGAACGACCTCCTGGTCGTTGATCTTGCGATCATGTTTGTCCACAGGTTCGGACTCTCCGGTTAGTGCAGCTTCATCAACCTGCATTCTGTTGGCTTGGAGAAAGCGAATGTCAGCGGCAAGGATATCGCCTGTTTTAACTATCAATATGTCGCCGGGGACCAGATCAGAAGCGGCTATTTGAACCTGGTCACCATCCCTTCTTACCAAAGCCTGAGGTGCTGACATCTCGCGAAGTGCGGCGAGTGATTGTTCTGCCTTGAACTCTTGCCAAAACGAGATGAAGGCATTGAAGATCGCGATCACGAAGATCGCCACGGCGTCGATCCAATGTCCGGTGAAAGCCGAAATAACCGCCCCCACCATAAGGATTATTAGGAGTGGGCTCTTAAATTGAACGAGCAGCATTTTCCACGCCGGTTCAGCCTCGGTTTCGGATAGACGGTTCAGACCGTATCGGGAGAGGCGTTCCTTTGCGGTTTCCGAGCTCAAACCGTGTTTAGGATCTACAGCTAGTGTTTCGGTTAACGCAGTTTTCTCGATCACCCAAGGAGCTGTCGGAAGTGTTTTTCGGTCATCCGTGGCATGGAAAGCATGCTGCATAGAAGCCCCTTTCATTACAACGTGGGTGCAAATTTTCGCGCAAACACAGCGCGAATCACTGCTAGTCTACTTCCTGCCCTCGATTTTTCACTTTCCATTGAGCCATTTTGGCTCGCCAAAAATTGAAACGAATCTAAATACATGCTCGTTTTTTTGCGTCGCTGTACCTTCAACGCGAGAGTTAGTTATGTCCAAATTCAAGTTTCCTACTGCATTCACAATCTTGTTTGCTCTGATCGCTATTGTCGCGGTGCTAACTTGGGTTATTCCAGCCGGTGAGTATGACCGTCAGATGAACGAAGCTCTGGGCAGCGAAGCTCCTGTTCCGGGCACCTATCACGAAGTCGAGTCTAACCCTCAGGGACTAACTTCGGTAATTCTCGCACCAATTGCTGGGATGTATGACCCTGGGCTTCTCGGAAGCTCTTCAAGTGCAGCAATAGACGTTGCGCTCTTCGTTTTGGTTATCGGTGGCTTCCTGATGGTCGTTACCAAAACAGGGGCTATCGATGCTGGCATTGGTTGGTTGCTGCATAGGCTTGAAGGCCGCGAGATTTTAATGATCCCGATTCTGATGATCGCCTTTGCCTTTGGCGGCACAAGCTACGGCATGGCTGAGGAAACACTGGCGTTTTATGCTCTTATAATTCCGGTATTCATACGCGCGGGATATGATTCACTGACCGGTGTTGCTGTGATCATGCTAGGTGCTGGAATCGGCACTCTTGGCTCGACCTTCAACGCGTTTGCAACAGTCGTAGCTTCGCAAGGCGCTGGTATTCCATTTACGACTGGCATCGTTTTGAGGTTCATTATCCTCATTCTCTGTCTGGCAGCTGGTATCGCTTTTGTCATGAGATACGCAAAGCGAGTAAAGGCCGATCCTTCTGCATCTGTGGTTGCCGATCAAGCCGAGGAAAACAGAAGACATTTTCTCAAAGGGTCGGCCGGCGATGACGCTTTGCCAGAGTTGACTCGAACCCGTTCCACCATCTTGCTCCTGTTCGGGATTACCTTCGCTATCATGATCTATGGTGTTGTCGCGTTGGGGTGGTGGATGGCCGAAATGTCCGGTCTCTTCCTTGTGATGTCCATCATCGTCTGGTGGGTCGGAAAAGCGGATGAGGGGTCCAGAATGGACGAAGGGACCTTTGTGGAAACCTTCGTGGATGGAGCGCGCGATTTGCTGGGCGTGGCCCTGATTATTGGCGTCGCGCGTGGTGTTGTCGTCATTATGGACGCGGGCAAAATTACCGACACGATCCTTGCTGCAGCCGAGGGGTTTGTCTCGGGGCTGAGCGAGTTCGCCTTTATCAACGCGATGTTTGGTATTCAGATCTTGATGTCATTCCTGGTGCCGTCCTCGTCAGGGCTGGCCACGCTTTCGATGCCGATCATGGCGCCACTGGCAGACTTTGCGGGCGTCGGTCGTGACCTTGTGGTTACAGCATACCAGTCGGCAAACGGATGGGTGAACCTGTTCAACCCGACATTTGCCGTCGTCATGGGTGGGCTAGCCATTGGCCGTGTCTCCTATGACCGGTGGCTACGCTTTGTTTTCCCGCTGCTCGTTATACTTGCCGTGATCATCTGCGCGGCACTCACCGTTGGGGCCATCACTGATCCGGGGATCGACGGGCCCACAACCGAGACTTCAGACACAACATCGAACTGAGCCGTCGCAATGACCGATCGCTCCGCCACAGAGACAACATCGACATCCGGTGCCCTAGGGCTGACGGCTTGTATCGCTCTGGTCGTTGGAAACATGATCGGGTCAGGTGTGTTTTTACTGCCGGCATCGCTTGCACCGTTTGGACCAATTGCAATTGGCGGCTGGGTTTTAACGTCGGCTGGGGCGTTGGTTCTCGCGATCATTTTCGGACGCTTGTCGCGGGTCGTTTCAAAACCTGGTGGCCCCTACGCCTATTCGCAGGAAGCATTCGGAGACTTTGCAGGCTTCATTATTGCCTGGGGGTACTGGATCGCGCTTTGGACCGGGAACGCCGCCGTCGCTGTCGCGTTGGTGGGATATCTGGGATTCCTGTTCCCGATTATCATCGAAGTGCCAATGTACGGCCTCTCGACTGCGTTGGTTGCAATCTGGACGCTCACCTTGGTCAACATCCGTGGGGTCGAAGGCGCTGGTTTGGTTCAGATCGTGACCACCGTGCTCAAACTCGCGCCGCTTATATTGATTGGCACATTGGGTATCTTCTGGATCAACACCGAGAACTATGTTCCGGTCAACCAAAGCGGCACCACGGCGTTTACGGCGATTTCTGCCGCGGCTGCTCTGACGCTTTGGGCCTACCTGGGCCTTGAATCTGCGACGGTTCCCTCTGGCGATGTTATCGAGCCGGAAAAGACCATCCCGCGCGCCACCGTGATCGGCGTGATTATCGCCGCAAGCGTCTATATCTCGGTAACCGCCGTTTCGATGGGCGTCATTCCTGCCGAGCTGCTTGCTGTTTCCGCCGCACCTCTGGCAGCCGTCGGTGAGGTGATGTTTGGTCCCGTTGGCGGCGTCCTTGTTGCTGTGGGCGCGGTGATTTCGACCTTTGGCACTTTGAACGGCTTTACGCTGCTCAGTGGCCAGGTCCCTTACGGTGCCGCTTTGGATCGCGTCTTCCCCGCAGCCTTGGGCCAAAAATCCAAATTTGGAACGCCTGCTAATGCGTTAATCCTGTCGAACGCGTTGGCCTCGGTTTTGATTATCATGAACTATGCGCAAGGGCTGGTCGCCGCATTCAACTTTGTCATTTTGCTCGCCGTTGTCGCCAGCCTGTTGCCCTATGCCATCTGCTCTGTGGCGGAGATTATGATCCGGCTGAAAGGCGGGCAGGTCCTGCATGGCCCGGAATTGGCCAAGGTCGTCGTTCTGGGCGCGCTTGGGTTCATTTATTCGGTCTGGGCCTTCATCGGCTCCGGCGCTGAAACCGTTTTGGTTGGCTCCGTCCTGTTGCTTATGGGCGTGCCAATCCATGTTTGGGTCCGCTGGAGCCAGGCCAACGACGACGAAGATATTCAGACAACTGTTGCCTCGAAAGGAGATTTGCCATGAAGCTCGGCGTTCATTCCGAGATCGGAAAGCTCAACAAGGTTATCGTCTCGCGCCCATCGCTTGCACATGATCGACTGACACCGAGAAATTGCGAAGAGTTGCTGTTCGACGACGTCATATGGGTCGAGCAAGCTCGAAAGGACCATGCCGAGTTCTGTTCGCTCATGCGTGAACGCGGGGTCGAGGTCTATGACATCCAGGATCTATTGGCTGAAGTGCTTAGTGATAGTAGCGCTAGGTCTTTCATGCTTGACCGATTGATCATTCCAAAAATTGTTGGCCTTGGTGTGTCTGTTGAGATGAGAGCTTGGCTGGACGAGATGAAAGCTGCAGATCTCGCGCGCCACATGCTTGGGGGAATCATATTCGCGGAATTACCCAAGGGGACCATTGACCCAAAATTCGACGATTTGATCACCCAAAGTGAGTTCGTATTACCCGCTGTGCCGAACGCTCTTTTCCAACGAGATCCTTCGTGTTGGATATTCAACGGTGTGACAACGAACCCGATGTTTTGGCCCGCTCGCAAACCTGAGACCTTAATGATGCGTGCGGTGTATAAATTCCATCCGATGTTTAAGGAATCCGAGTTTGATATCTGGTGGGGCGATAGCGATGAAGATTTTGCTAATGCCTCAGTCGAAGGCGGCGACGTACAGCCTGTAGGTAAAGGAACCGTTTTTATCGGGATGGGTGAACGAACGACGAGTCAAGCTGTTACCCTTCTTGCGCAGGCACTATTCCAAAAAGGTGGGGCAGAGAGAGTTGTCGCATGCGCGATGCCTAAAAGCCGCGCGGCCATGCATCTGGATACTGTCTTCACTTGTCTTGACCACGACAAAGTGACTGCATTCACGGAAGTCGCGGATCAGATCACGTGCATTTCACTTCGCCCAGACGACAAGAAACTGTTCGATGCAAGGGTCGAAGAAGGGCACCTGTTCGACGTCTATAAAGAAGCCCTTGGGCTGAACTCACTTGATGTCATCTCGACCGGTGGCAATGAGTTCCAAGCCGAACGCGAGCAATGGGATGACGGGAATAACGTCGTGGCCCTCTCGCCCGGTGTTGTCGTTGGCTATGCGCGCAACACGTTTACGAACGGCAAGATGCGCGCAGCCGGCGTCGAGGTGATCGAAATCTCGGGTCAGGAACTAGGGCGTGGTCGCGGCGGTGGCCACTGCATGACCTGCCCGATCGACCGCGACCCCGCCTATTGAATTTACTACGGGTGCAGCCCCCTGCGCCGACTGATTTTTGTTAGGGAGAGACAAAATGGCATTCAATCTCAAAGGCCGTAGCTATCTGAAAATCGCCGATTTCAGCCAGCGTGAAATGCTGTATCTGCTGGATCTGGCCCGCGATCTGAAACGCGCCAAATACGCCCGCGCCGAACAGCCCTCGCTGACCGGCAAGAACATCTGCCTGATCTTTGAAAAGACTTCGACCCGTACCCGCTGCGCCTTTGAAGTGGCCGCCTACGATCAGGGTGCGAACATTACGTATCTCGATCCATCGGGATCGCAAATCGGGCACAAGGAGTCGATGAAAGACACAGCCCGCGTTTTGGGCCGCATGTTCGACGGAATTGAATTTCGCGGAGCGGGTCAGGATATGGTTGAGACGTTGTCAGACTATGCTGGCGTCCCGGTCTACAATGGCCTTACAGACGATTGGCATCCAACACAGATGCTCGCGGATATGCAAACCATGATCGAGCATGCCGACAAGCCCCGCAAGGACATTGTCTATGCCTATTCGGGCGACTGTCGGTCGAACATGGGCAACTCGCTACTGATGTTGGGCGCGATCATGGGCTGCGACGTCCGGATGATTTCTCCGAAAGAAACCCAGCCCCAAGACGATGTGCGCGACTTGGCGATGGAGCGGGCTGAAAAGACCGGCGCACGTGTGACCATCACCGACGATACCTCGGCCGTAGAGGGCGCGGACTTCATTCATACCGACGTCTGGGTGTCGATGGGTGAGCCTAAAGAAGTCTGGGCTGAGCGGATCAAGCTGCTGAGCCCTTATCAGGTCAACATGGATCTGATGAAGAAAACCGGTAATCCAGCCGTCAAGTTCATGCACTGCCTGCCCGCCTTCCACAATCTGGAGACCAAGGTCGGTCAGGACATTCACGAACAGTTCGGTATCACCGAGATGGAAGTGACCGAGGAAGTGTTCGAAAGCGACATGAACATAGCGTTCGAGCAAGCCGAAAACCGGATGCACACCATCAAGGCGATCCTCGTCGCCACATTGGGAGCCTGAACCATGGGACGCGTTGTTGTAGCACTCGGCGGCAACGCGCTTCTCAAACGGGGTGAGGCGATGACAGCGGACAATCAGCGCAAGAACGCGAAGATTGCCGCCGAAGCCCTCGCCCCGCTCTGCGAAGCGCACGAAACCGTCATCACTCATGGCAATGGCCCGCAAGTCGGAATGCTGGCTCTGCAAGAGATCATGTATACGGATGTCGAGGAGTACCCGCTGGACGTTTTGGTCGGCGAAACGATGGGCATGATCGGCTATATGATCGAGCAGGAGCTTGGGAACATCCTGCCGTTTGAACACCACATCGCCACCTTGCTGACAATGATCGAAGTGGATCCGGACGACCCGGCCTTTGACAACCCGACCAAGTTCATCGGGCAGGTCTATTCCGAAGCCGAAGCAAAGAAAGAGGCCGCAGAGAAAGGCTGGACCGTCAAGCCGGACGGGGACTATTGGCGTCGTGTTGTTCCATCGCCCAAGCCAAAACGCATTTTTCAGGTCGAGCCGATACGGTGGATACTGGAAAACGGCGCGACCGTCATCGCGGCAGGCGGCGGGGGTATTCCAACCATGTACGAAAGGGACGCTGACCGAAAACTAGTGGGCGTTGAAGCGGTCATCGACAAGGATTTTGCCTCTTGTCTTCTGGCGCAAAACCTAGGCGCAGATTTCTTTGTAATCGCTACAGATGCAGAAGCCGTGTTCTTGAACTGGGGAACGCCTGAACAAACAGGTATTAGATCGATCACTCCGGATTCATTGGATGAGTACGATTTCCCCGCCGGGTCAATGGGCCCCAAGGTCCAGGCTGCACAAGACTTTGTGCGATCCTCGGGCGGTCGCGCGATCATTTGCGCCCTCGCAGATGTCCCTGCGGCAGTGCGTGGAGAAAAAGGAACAACGGTTTCTGAGAGCGCGGGAGAGACCAAGTTTCACTGATACAATGGGCCGGACAAGAAAGTTCTGCTCGAAGCCTTCTTTGTTGTGAACATGTCCCTCTGAGCTGATCCACTAAAGTGGTTCCTAAGAAATACAGTTCCGTCTTCCAGATGGCGACTATTGAAGTGCCAAAAACTCAACAGATGAGCAGGGTCGACTAAAGCTTGTAGCTGGCTTGAATGGCGCTGGATTTAAGCGACTTTACAGGCGTTCCTTACAAGAGGATGCATTGGCAGACGGGAGTGCATGGCTAGCAATTGTATTTAACACTCGCACTCAAGCTATTGATGTGACACATACCACTACCTTCACAATTAGCACTTCGAAAATTGGTTTCCAAGATTTCCAGAGCTTAGAAAAAGTTATTTTGGGCTGAAGGAAACTGCGTTCATTTCAAAACTGAAATGGTTGTCCAATCATCATCTGCAGCCTAACACCTTCGTCAGAAAATGCGGTATCTGCTCTGACTACAAAGCCTTGAACCCATGCGCGCAACCCAATACCAGCGCTCCATTTCATGTCAGAATGCAGTTCGCCAAGATCGTAACTGCCTGCGACGCGGCCCATCTCACCAAATGGAACAACCTGCACCCACTCAACACCCAGCAATTCTTGGGCGGCGGGCCATTGGTCGAATGGATTCCAATACGGGGTCATGCGAAGTTCCGCAGAATAGTAGATGGCAGAACGATCATTGAATCTCTCTTCCGGAAAGCCGCGCATACGAAACAAACCTCCAAGCGTGGCTCCAGTGTAAGGAGGAGGACGATTGGAGATAACTCCACCATTTTCACTCCATGACGGTGTGTCTGCAGTCCAGAAATCGAATGCAAGCACACGACTACGAAACCACGCAGACTCACCAAAATCGTGATAGGCATCAAATTCAGCCTGCATCACAGTCCAGGAATCTGTGCTGTCAAACCAGCCGAAATCCCTTGAGTATTGCAGCTTGAGGCCAACGCCTTTCGTGGGGTTCACCGGAAAGTCACGGTTATCCCAGAAGTAGACGAAATCAAGACCATTCGTTCGTAACTCGCCGTCGAAATCATCTCCGTCGCTCACCAACGCTCTGTGAAACGGCCTTATCTCAAAAAAGCTTCGCCCACTTTCAAATGGGTTCAGAGACGATCCACCTGTCGCGCCGGAAACCAAGAAGCCATCGCGTATACTGTAGTCAGGAACAACTTGATTGCGCCCGTGACCTATCGGCAAAAGGTACTTGAACCGGACTCGCGAAAACACGTCCGAACCGCTTCCTGTGACAAAGTTGTCTTTGTTCGAGTCATTCGTTCCAGCTCGCTCCCCTGCGAAATCCGGATTGCCGTCTACATATGTGTCTGCGTCGTTGTAATAACCGAGAGAAAATATGGGATCGATAAAGAGGCGTTTCCATCGAGGAACCTGTAAGTCTTCCGCAGCAAGAAAACCAGTTGCTGAGCCACTGTCACCGGCAATAATGGTGCCAAGTATCCTGGCCTGAGGTTGCAGGTAACCTACCCGTCCTTCTACCCAGCCTGCGCTCAGACCAAATGTTTCATTATAAAAGGCAAATGGAAGGCTGAGTCTGAGACCGGAATAGTCCTCAACTTCCTCAGCCAACACCGAAGGCGTTAAAGCGCTAGACATAAGAAACAAGGCCAAAAGTTGCATGGCGACCGCGTTCGGTCTGCAATCGCATGGCTTTGGCACCTCAGAAATCAAGTCTAAAGCCCCCTTTTCATTCGTATTTTAGAATATAAAAGGTCGAAAGATTTTGATAATGATTTTAAGCGCTACCGGTAAAAGAATGTTTCGGTGTGACAATTCAAAAACTGACGAATGCCACTTCGCGATACGCAGAAAGTTGGTTCTGGAAAAATAAGCCGCACTCGAAATCTTTGGGTTACCGCCTTCGACCTTTAAAATCATGTGCCGCGCGCGGACCTCTGTGCGAAGCAACTTTTGCCTTGGCGGCACCGGTACAAGAAACGGCAAAGGAGAAAGTCTCGTGATTGGTCAATTGTTGCTGGGCTCAGTTATCACGCTGTTCTCAATTATGACAGGCGCGATAATGTGGGGCGTTCTCAATGAAGTACTTGAAAAAATGGAGCCGTGGCTTCGCCATTCGGACAACCGATTTATGTCATTCGTGGTAGTATTGATCATGGTCGTGGTTTGCATAATGAGCGTGACCACATTTGGCGTTTGGTTGTGGGCCCTAGTTTTTTTGCAGATGTCAGTATTCAGCACGCTGGAAGAGGCGGTATACTACTCATTGGTAGCATATACGACCTTGGGTATTGGCGATGTAGTCGTCCCACAGCACCAGAGGTTGCTTGGCGGGATGACTGGTGCAAACGGTTTTTTCATGTTTGGTTTGATGACGGCAATGCTCACCGACATTTTTCGCCACGTGGGAAGGATGCAGCGCGGCTTGAAAGACTAGTAAATTGCTGTTGGGGGCCAGCAGGAGTTTTCCCAACTCGATAAACTCTGCTGCTAAATGTGTTTGAGCGACCTTCGATTGGGCTCGTTAACCCCCTCTTGAAACGTAGCTTGCCCGACTAACGCCGCTAAATAATAGGTCCGCGTCAGCATGAAGTGCCCAAATGATGATAGTAGCTTTACAGTTGAACTAAATTCGGGCACGACCTACACAGCAGATTGAGAAGAAAATGGATACACGTCTGTATCCCAGGAAAAAAGCAAAGCAAAATATCCGCTCAATCCGACAAGCGTCGTTGTAACGCCGAAGCCTTATCGAGATGATTTTTTGATGGCGTGTCGATAGCCGATACGATTGGTAACCAACGACGTTCTTCTCCGCTATCGCTTTGGCTGCAGGGGTCGACTTCTGGCTATGAAACTCAATTGAGCCTGAATCTAAGGTAAGTTCGAGACGAACAATTGGATAATAAATGCATTGGCAATATCGACAAAAAAAGCTGAAACCAGCGGAAGTACAATGAAGGCAAGCGGAGACGGGCCATATTTATGCGTCACAGCCGTCATGTTGGCTATGGCCGTTGGTGTAGCTCCAAGAGCGAAACCAGCGAAACCTGCAGACATCACGCCAGCAAAATAGTTTCGCCCCATCGTTCGATAGACAACGAATATGATGAAAGCTGCCGCAGCCGCAGCTTGAAGCGTCATAGTGACGGCTAAAACACCAGCGGAACCCGCCAAAGTCCAAAGCTGCATACTCATTAGAGACATTGAAAGAAACACTGCTAACGAGAAGTCCTGTAATAGTTTCAACGAGGCGGTACCCGTTGGTGTCTTGATCTTCGGAAAAACTCTCGGCGTCAGGTTTGCAAGTAAAATACCGGAAAGAAGGCATGGCACGAAGAGCGGCAGGTTTGCTCCGGTTAATTCCAGCGACTCATCTGCAATGAAGCCAATCACAATTGCTAGATGCGTCCAAAGAATAGCTCTCATCATTCCAGGATTCGTCGGGCCACCGGTTGGATCAGTAGAAGCTATCACCTCAATAGCGTCTTGATTGGAACTGGAAATCGATGTTTTCTCTTTCGCGCTTGGTTCGAGCCGGTCACGCGCAATCAAGTAGCTGGCGACTGGTCCGCCAATTAGACTTGCCATTATTAATCCGATCGTTGCAGCGGCGATGCCAAGCTCCGCCGCCCCCGCTACAGCGTATTGCTCTTCAACAACTGGGCCCCACGCTATGGCTGTACCATGACCACCGATGAGAGACGTTGTCCCCATCATCACACCGGCCTGAGATGGCAAGCCAAATAGTGAAGCTCCGAGAATGCCTATTCCATTCTGGATAAACATATACCCAATGGTCAAAACAAGCATGAGGCCGAGAAGTGGGCCGCCTTTAACTAGGTCTGAGAACTTCGCATTAAGACCAATTGTGGTGAAGAAGTAGATCAGCAAAGAGTCGCGCGACGCCAGATCATAAACTACTTCTCGCCCAGTCACAGTTACCACGCCTAGTGTCACTAGTGCCGCCAGTAAGCCACCTGAAACCGGCTCGGGGATTGAGTACTTGCGCAAAAACCCAAACTGCTCTGTGAGCCTTGATCCTAGAAAGTACACAACGATGCCAAGAGTCACAGCAATAAAACTGTCCACCACGATCGGTTCTGCCATGAACAGACTCCTAACTTCGCCGCACCACCATGCGGTCTTGAACAAGCTGCACAGGTGCAACCGGAAATTATGGTCCGATGGTAGAGCATGATCGAACAAGGGTGCAACAAAACGATCCTGCTGCTAGACTGGGCCGATACTTACAAAAAAGCCAATTTATGAAGAATAGAAGGGCTATCAACGTGAAAAAATTGATCAAAAGCGCTATCAGCATCGCCCTTTGCAGTGTAGCTGGTGTTCCAGTTACAGCAGATGAAAAGACACATTCTTACTTATTCTTAGGCGAAGAGACGATCCTAACAGGCACCGAAAATTGTGTTTATGAAATAATGAGACAAGGTGTCGAAGTAGATGAAAACGAAAGTAGAGTATTCTATGAATTAGCGCAGGGAATTATCCTAGTTTATGCACATAAATACGTCCGCTATCGAACCACTGGAAAAGTACCGGATTCATACAGTGAAGAAGAAGCCGAAATTTTACAATCAGGTGAGATAGACGAATTTTTCGAACACTGCTTTAAGTGAACAAACGACGATCAACTAAAGTCTTGTGACAAAACTTTCTGTCTTATTAGGTGGGTGATCCTTTGGACGTGAAGCGGTATAAAAAACGGGCAATCCAATGGAGTGTGAAAGGATGTGTTCCGACTCAAAGCCCGTTTAGTATTTTTGCGGAACAGTATGTTTGAACGAAATGGACTTCGGAGCACCTTTCCTGTGTTCGCGGCGATTGGGCAATTCCGGAAGCACAAAGGGCTCTTCATTATACGGGATCGACTGAAGTAAGTGTGAAATGCAGTTCAGCCTTGCTAGGCGTTTGTTGTCTGCGGGAACGCGGAACCAAGGCGCATGTACACTGTCTGTCTCCGATATCATTCTCTCATATGCTTCTGTGTAGTCCCACCAACGTGCCCAGGACTCCACGTCCATCGGGCTTAGTTTCCAGTGTTTTCTAGGATCGATCATGCGGTCCTTGAAGCGCTCCTGCTGAACCTCTCTAGTAACATCAAAAAAATATTTCAAAAGTATGATACCTTCCCTGACAAGGTATCGCTCAAAACCGGGCGCATCGGTCAAAAAGTTCTCATATTCTTTGTTGGTACAGAAACCCATGACCCGTTCCACTCCCGCGCGATTGTACCAACTTCGGTCGAACAGGACGATTTCGCCTCCTGCAGGAAGATGTTCAAAATACCTCTGGACATAGACTTGGGACTTTTGTCGGTCGCTTGGTGCAGGAAGCGCAACGACCCGAAAAACTCGTGGGCTCACACGCTCGGTAATACGTTTGATGACGCCGCCTTTTCCTGCAGCGTCGCGCCCTTCGAATACTACAACAACTCTTGCTTTAGTGCGTTGCACCCATCCTTGGAGGTGGCAAAGCTCCACCTGCAATCTCTTCAATTCTGTCTCATAGGACTTCTTAGAGATTTTTTTCTTTGCCGCCACGTCCTTTGCCCCCATTAAACAATTTTAGGTAATTGAGTTAGAGTTATTGTGAGTTCGTTTCCTGCAGTCTTTGCAACCACATAAGCGCTTAAGTCTACGAACAACTGACAGCCACTCGTTCAAGCTTTAAGGCGTTGCCAATCCAAACTATTAAACAACCTACGCGTCCAGAATTTCCGGCGCCTCAATTACTGGCCACCAGATATGCGTAGCAAGCCATTCGTAGTCGGCCCCGCCCACACCATTCGCACCAGTTGACCGCTTGTGTGCGGAAATTAGCTCTTGGCTAAATCGGTGCCCGCCTCGAACGAACTTTGTCAGTTCGCGATGCACAGTCCAGTTCAAAGCCAATCCCAACTCTGTGATTTGAAACCCATCGTCTACACGTTGCACGTTCGGGTTCGCCAGGAAAGTCAGCTGCCGTCTCACGCTTGTCTGAGGCAAATTAGTATATTTAGCCAAACCGCGAGTTGTCCACGGTTGAGGATGAATAACAAGTGCTTGATGCACCCTCTGCATAGGGGGCGGATACTTAAAATGATCAAACGTGACTTGCCAGCGGCGCCAAAGTCGTAACCGGTTGCGCTCAGTTTCACTCATCGACATAAGTGCATACATTAATGATTATGATTTACCTGACAAGCCAACTGAAGCAACGATCTCTTTGGCGCCAATAAAGTAATCGTGCTTACCGAGGCGGACGATCGCTCCAAAGGGTCGCAGAGTTAAAACGCTGATAACCATAGTCAAATAGCGCTTGCATGTACTCTGGATCAAACGGCTCAGCTAGAGGATATTCGAAATCAGTTCCAATCCAAGTGGCTTGGTATTCGGCGTCTCGCTGCAGACTTAGTTTGTACGCAATCGTAAGATCATCTACGCCTTGCGCCTTGATTAGCGTAGAAAGCGAGCGTGCAGACACTTGGAAGACCCCCGGTTCAATAACTCTAAGTTCTGGCTCAACTTTGCCGTTTCGGATTGCATACAGCTTGCCACCGCGAGCATATTTCCTTGGGATATCCCATCCAGGCACGTAGGCGGTTTGAGAATATACACCACCATCAACGTGAAGTTCATCCCGGACACCTTCATCAGTCTCAACATCAATTAAAACCGGAGGGAAAACGCCCGGAATTGCCGCAGAGGCGAGTATTACATCGGCGAATACCTTTTTTGCATTCGCTGAATTGCTGTTAGCGATTGCACCCATATCCCAAAGTACTGGCCTTTGTGCATCCAGGCTTACTGTCTGAACCAACAGACGCCGTCCGCGACCATGTTCTTTGGCAATTTGCGCTAGAAAATCGTCCGTTATGTAAGACTGTATAAGTTGTTTTAATGGGTCAGAGCTTTTGACAGAAGAACCACTTAGGATACCAGTTATAAGTCGTCCTCTGAATATCCGGGACGGTGGTAACCCACCGTACAACTCTTTGAGCTCATCGTCATAGTCAGAACCCAGGAAGGCGAACGGCGCTGCCAAAGCACCGGTTGAAACTCCGGTAACGACCATAAATTCTGGGCGCGTGCCGGATTCGCTCCATGCATTCAAAATGCCGGCAGCAAAGGCTCCATCTTCGCCTCCGCCCGATAGTGTTAGTGTATAATCTGAAGATAACCCAGATGTTCGCCTTTGACGTTGAGCTGTTTCCAGCAGTTCACTGATATTGACTGGAGCAACATCGGCCCAATAACGAGCACCTTCGATGCCCGGAACTTGTGGACTCTCTAGATCCAATTCGCTTACTGGGTTCCTAGATATATTTGAGCATCCCAGTTGGAGAAGCAGCAGTAGCAAAATAGTCAGCTTACTCCGATGCCCGCGTCCCGTCTTCTCCACCACTAGCTCCATTGGGTTAAACTAACACACGGGCCAGCAACTTTTTTCTGGACCATAACTCTTGATCGTCGTTCCAGCTCTGGGAGCGCATTGAGCGTCGCAGTCTTTTTGGTTGCGTTCAAGTATAGCATGCCAAACAAGCACAAATTTATTATTGCGCTAACGTTTCTCGGTAGGAGCCATTTCCGTACTGGTTGGCAAGACTTCAGTGTGAAAAGTCTGCTCGGCTCGTGACACGGGTTCAACTGACCAAATCCTTTGCCCCAAATACAGTGCAAAGCAAAACATGACCGCAAAATTTACCCAATAAAGCGCGATGTCACCAAAAAAAGTGGTAACTAAGTTGGCTATCAAGGGGCCGCTTATCGATCCGAGAGTCCAAACCAATAGCATAGTTACCGCTGCCGAAGAGACGTAGACAGGAACCGTTCTGTCCAACGCGTGCGCCACAAGCAAAGAATATTGAGTGAGCAAACTTCCACCTAGTAGCATCAGAATAATGCAAAGGATTACGAAGCCGATTGAGTTGTAGTCGAATGAATTGACGCTGTGGTCGTAGTCCACGTCGACCAGAACCGCCATAAGAAGAAGAACTACTGTTGCGGTTACCGTAGCTATCAAGATTACTTTCCGACGGTCCATCTTGTCGGATAGCCATCCAAGCGGAAACTGAAAAAGGACACGCCCGAGATAAATGAGGGCTACCATAAGGGCCACATCGATTATTTCGACCCCTAGCTGAGCAGCATTATAGGGGACAACGCTCAACAAAGTTGTAGACACCATACCCATGGCGAATACGCCCAAGACTGCGGCTGGGGCGTCCTTAAATAAACCGCGTATTCGAATGGGTACCGTGGTTTCATTATTGGGAGGAGATGAGCGAGTAGTCGAGATGACCACAATCGAAATGCAGTAAAACAAAGCGACGTAGACGAATACCTCTCGAATATCCCCGGGCACTACAAAAACTAAAAACTGACTGAACACGGCGACTACGCCGACTATTATCGCATAGACTGCGAGAACTCTTCCCCGGGTCTTTTCCTCCGCAGTTTCATTGATCCACGTGTCACCGATCGAAAAAAGCCCTGCGGTGGCCAAACCGGAGAGGAACCGCAAAAAGACAAGAAATGGTGTGTTGGTGGAAACAGAAAAAAGTATGGCCACCGCTATCGTGATAGCTGCGCCAGAAGCAAATGCACGGATGTGGCCAATATCAGCAATCGATCTGGCGACAACAAAACACCCGACTAAAAACCCTGCAGAGTATGCGGACGCCGCAAACGAAGCGGCTTCTTGAGACGCCCCAATTTCAGAAAACGCGAGTGGAACCAAAGTACCAGATCCAGCAGTGGCCAGCTGAACAGCAGCCATTGCAACGAAGAGTGATTGAAGATTGAGAACTTGGTTTCTGATTGCCAATGCACCCTAGCTCCAAGTTGCACCGAGGCTCGGTAAGTTTTTCCTACTTCTCGCTTCTACTCAGGTAGACGCGCGGTATCTTCCAGCAAACAACGCTACTCGTTAAAGATCTTAACACCGAGTTCTACTGAAATCGAAAATCGCTGGGCACTACGGTGGACCTTCAGGCTTTCGCGAATTTAGTTTTTTGGTCGGATATTTCGCTTACGCTTTATAATACAACAATAAAATCTGTCCACTTCCCTGAAGCTCTCGCCGAGCCATTTTGGCTCGGCCCAATTTGTGAAAATCTGCAGGTGCGGGCAGAGTTGGTTCAAGCGATCTCTTTTCTCGCGAAGCTTGGTGGGCCCCTTGGGTGCGCTCAACGAGCGAGCATCTTAAAAGCAGGTGAAAAACTATGCATTTGATTTTCCGAGGGGCATTGGCGGTTGTTTTACTTGGTGCTTTACCCATCGTGGCAGCAGCACAAGACGCTCCCACAATGATAAGACCAGCAAAAGTCTTCACTGTTCTTAAAGCCTCATCTGATTTTGAAAGGATTTATCCTGCAATTGTCTATCCGTCGAAGGAAGTTGAACTCTCTTTTAGAGTCAGTGGACGAATTACAGAGCTGCCAATTAGGGCCTCTAGCAGTGTCATGCAGGAAGACGTTGTTGCCCAACTAGACACCCGAGACTTTGAAGTCGAGGTAGAAAGGCTTAACAGCCAACTCGAAGAGGCCGAGGCGAATTTAATTGTGCTGAGGTCAGGTGCACGCCCTGAAGAAATTACAGCTCTAGAAGCCTCGGTTGAGGCAGCTCAAGCCCAAAGAGACCAAGCTCGGGAAGACTACATCCGCTCAGCTCAGCTTTTGGAGAGGGGGGTAATTCCTACTGCGCAGTACCAACAACGTGAAGCTGCCTTTCGTCTGGCAGAAGCTGAACTGGTGTCACGAGAAGAGCAGCTTACAATTGGTCGTATCGGTGGACGGCCAGAAGAAATAATTGCTGCAGAAGCGGCGATCCGTGGCCTTAAAACACAAATTCAATCGGCAAAAAACGATCTTTCCGATGCTACGCTTCGAGCGCCGTTCGACGGAACGATTGCCAAGCGCAACGTGGACAATTTTCGTAATGTTCAAGCCGGTGAAACCATCGCCTTAATCCAAGATCTATCGACTGTAGATGTAAGCTATGACTTGCCCGGCGCTGACATAATCGCAATGTCGTCAATTGGCTTCGACAATGTTGTTAGCATGGTTACGTTCGACTCGTTGCCGGGCGTAGAAATGAACGCAGACCTTGTCGAGTTTACTACGCAAGCAGACGCAGCAACACAAACCTATCGAGGTCGTCTATCAGTAACCCCGCCTGAAGACTTGATTGTACTGCCTGGGATGGTAGCGCGCGTGATTATTAGGGCGGACGGGCAAAGCGACACACATGTTGTGGTTCCACTTTCAGCTTTAGCGGCAAGCCCCGACGGTTCCCCTTATGTCTGGCTATTGGATGGATCCAACAGCACTGTCAAGCGTCGACCCGTTGAATTGGGAGAAATATCTGAAGACTTCGTGTTCGTAAAAACTGGCCTTGAAGAAGGGCAAATGATTGTAACTGCAGGCTTGAGCGAACTGCAGGAAGACATGGTAGTTCGCCCGATTTCAAAAGTTGGTGAGTAGCAAATGGATCTCGCAAGGTTTGCAATTGAGAAGCGTCTAATTTCCGCGTTGGTGACTATTCTCATTTTGGTGGCTGGCTATTTTGCATACTTAACTCTTCCTCGTTTCGAAGATCCTGAGTTCATAATAAGGCAAGCTCAGGTCATAACACCTTATCCGGGTGCCACTGCAGAAGAAGTCGCCGAAGAAGTCACTGAGGTTATTGAGAATGCTCTACAAGAGCTCTCCGGGGTAAAAGAGGTGAAGTCAGTTTCATCACCCGGACTCAGCACTGTGACGGTCGAGTTTACAATCCCCACGACACCTGATTTTCCGTCACTCCATGCAAGATTTGCCCAATTGCGCGCAAAGATTCTTGACGCTCAAACAAGCCTGCCGCCGAACGCGCTCCAATCTCAGGTCTACGATGATTTCGGCGATGTGTATGCCTTATATTTTGCGATTGTTGGCGATGGCTATTCAATAGCCGAGCTCCACGAGTACGCGAAGGAGCTCCAGAGGGAGTTGGTTGCCGTCAGCGGTGTTTCCAAGGTGGTCTTAAGTGGTGAACAGAATGAAGCAATCTTTGTAGAGTATGCACCAGCAAGGTTAATAGAACTTGGAATATCACCGCAGCAAATTGGGCAAGTTCTGGAGGGACAAAACCTCGTAGCGCCCGCGGGTTCCATAAAGTCCAACTCGCGACGAATAGAGATACGTCCGTCGGCGGCAGTAGCCTCAATTGACGCTATCAAAGACCTAGTCGTTTCTGTGCCGAGTAGTGGTGCATCATTTCGACTTTCAGATATCGCAACCGTGTCGCGCGGTTACGTTGAACCCGCAAGCCCCCTACTTTTTCGGGACGGTCAGCCTGCAATTGGAATTGGAATATCGAATAGCCTGGGCGGAAACGTTGTGAACATGGGCGAAGCCGTGAAGCAACGGATAAACGAGCTGGAGAACCTAAGGCCAATCGGAATCCAGATTTTGCCAATCTCTGATCAGTCTGCTTCGGTAAAAGAATCGATCAACGACTTTGTCATGAACGTGGTTCTGGCGCTCATCATCGTTGTAGGCATATTGCTAATTTTTATGGGGTTAAGATCCGGAATACTCATGGGAGGTATTCTGTTGGTCACAGTCGCAGGCACGCTTGCCGGCATGCAGCTCCTGGGGCTCGACATGCAAAGGATTTCACTAGGCGCGCTGATCATTGCGCTCGGCATGCTGGTTGATAACGCTATTGTCGTTGTCGAAGGTACGTTGGTCCGAGTTCAACGCGGCGAAGCCACCAGCGACGCTGCTATCTCTGTCGTAAATCAAACCAAATGGCCGCTGCTCGGAGGAACAGTTGTAGGACTTTTGGCGTTTTCCCCAATTGGCTTTTCACCGGACAACACTGGAGAATACGCCGGAAGCCTCTTCTGGACCATTTCTATCTCGTTGCTTTTTTCGTGGTTGGTAGCGATTTGGCTCACGCCCTATTTTTGCACTCTGCTGCTGAAACCAACCTCGGAAAAACCGCCTGCAGAGAATGCAATTCTCCGTGCCTATCGTGCTCTCCTCGCGTATGCGATCCGGTTCCGGTACCTGACTGTGGGGCTTGTTGTTGCGCTCTTTCTCTCTGCGATCGCAGGGTTTGCGCTGGTACCGCCGGGCTTCTTTCCCAACAGCACTAGGGCGCAATTTGTTGTGGATTACTTTTTGCCAGAGGGAACCGACATTGAACAAACCAGTCAGGACATGCGAGAGATTGAAGCGCATCTCTTAACTCTGCCAGGTGTCAACTCTACTAATCTGTCCGTGGGCAGCGGGCATTTACGCTTCATGTTGGTATACGACAGTGAAGACCAGAACCCCGCCTATGGTCAAATTTTGGTGGACGTAGAGGATTACCGGCAGATCGATGCGTTACAGCCTGAAATTCAGTCATGGATTGACCAAAACTACGCTGACTCATATGCAAAAGTTTGGAAGTTTGTACTGGGCCCCGGTGGTGGATCGAAAGTCGAAGCTGAATTTTCTGGACCCGATCCCGTTGTGCTTCGGGAACTCGCCGAACAGGCAAAACTGATATTCGCTGAAAATGGAGCCATCGCGATAAAAGACGACTGGCGCGAACAAAAGCCGGTAATTCGACCAGTTATTGACACGGAAAACGCCCGCAGGCTCGGTCTCACCCAAGCGGAAATTTCCAGGGCAGTTTACTGGCATCAAGTAGGGGCGCCGATAGGGATTTATCGCGAAGGCGACAACTTATTGGACATAGTTATGCGCCCGTTCGAAGCAGCCCGAAGCAATATCAGTGACCTAAAAAACATTCAAGTTTATAGCGATGTAGCCGGAGGGTATATTCCAATATCCCAAGTTGTAGACCGATTTGACCTTGTTTTCGAAGCTGGGAACCTTAGGCGCATCGACCGAAAGCTTGCAATCACCGCACAAGCCGATAACGCACCAGAAGTACTCTCAGGCGACCTTTTCGCTCAAGTCCGACCACTTGTAGAGGCAATAAAATTGCCAAGTGGGTATTCTCTTGAATGGAGAGGTGAGTACGGGGACTCGCAAAGTGCGAACGACGGTTTAGCTTCGACTATGCCGCTTGGGTTCGGAGCGATGATTGTCGTAGTTTTCTTCTTATTTAACGCAGTCCGACAACCACTGATCATATGGTTGACAGTACCTCTGGCTCTCATTGGAGTCGTCTGGGGGCTCGCGGCAACCAGAACGCCACTCGAATTTATGGCAATACTGGGTATTTTGTCTCTAACAGGGATGTTAATCAAAAACGCTATCGTCCTTATTGACGAAACCGATACTCAGATTGCCGGTGGAAAACCTCGATTGCTGGCTGTTGTTGACTCAGCCGTTCTACGCGTCCGCCCAGTGTCACTGGGAGTACTTACTACTGTACTTGGAGTAATGCCTTTGCTGTGGGATCCGTTTTTCGAGTCACTCGCAGTGGTGATCATCTGCGGTTTGAGTTTTGCAACCGTTCTTACGCTGATAGTGGTGCCGACTCTGTACTCAATTTTTTTTAGAATAAATGAGGACGAAACAGCGGCTTAATCACTAACCTAAAAATCCCCACCTCTGCCAAACACCTTGCGCTTTCGGCATGTTCCGGGCTTTAAGTGCGTCCTTTTGCATGTACGAACTGATTTGGATCCCACCTTCAATTCGCACGACCTTTCCAAACCTGCAGAAAACCCCGACTAAAAGTGCGGAACCTAATTTATTACGCAATCCTGAAGGATTCTTAGTTCCTCACAGAGATTCTTTTGGAACATTGTGAGCGGTAAGTTTGCCTAACCCCGTCTCAGCATGTTCGGCGTTTGGTGAAAGAAATTTTTTGCGCTGTTCTCGTAGATTTCCGAAGTCTACCTTCTGCGCATCTCCGCCGCTCGTGTTCAGCGCGGTAAATGCCCCCTACTCCAGCACCTCATCTCCATCGCGGGCAGCCGCACGCCTTTCGGCCAAACGTTTTGCCATGTTGTACTCGTCACTGCCCCGTTCGAAGCGGCTTTCATAGAAGTCGAGCACCATCGCGTTTTCCTTGGCGGTTAGCAAACCACCAGTAGAAAGCCCCTCGATAATGCTGCGACGTTGATGGTCCGACATTTTTCCATAGTAGATTTCAGTGATTTTTTCGTTCGTATGGCCAAGATTTAGGGACCAGGCTTTACGGTCTTTGGGAGAGGTGCAAAGCTCATCCCCAAGCGCCTTGAGCGTATCACGAACAGAGTGCGGTGTGCATTTGCGTCCGATCTGGGAGGTGGCGAGATCAAAGGCGCAGCTCACGGCTGAGGAGGATTTCATCGGGGGTACGGGGCTGATCTCTGATCCTCGTTGTTTCAGATGTGCAAGCTCAGGGAAGACAGCGTCGTCTTGGGTGAAGCCCATTACCATTAGCTCCGAAAGCCAGCTTACGAAAACCTCTTGGAAGGCTTCAGTACGCGGGAAGAAAACACTGCGAAAGCTCTTCCCATTCTTTGCGCGCATTTCTAAGGCGTCCTGAACCAGCTCCCCTTTACAAAGGTCAATATGTTTCAGTCTCAGCGTAGTGAGCGCTGCGGCGCGTAACCCACTGGCATAAGCACAAGCCACCATGGCGCGATCACGGCGCTCCGCAATCGTGCGATCAGGCATCTTCTCCAACATCTTTTCCGCCTGCTCGATCGTCAGATAGTCGCGATCATCACGCGGCAGGGTTTTGGCGTGTACCGCCTTTGGAAGCTCCAGATAGAGTGGGATGTTTTGACTCAAACGCTTGTAGCCGTCCTGAAGCCGGAGCCATTCGAAGAACTGGCGAACCTGCGACGCGTGGTGCCGGATGGTAGAATTACTCAAACCACCATGCTCTTTGAGCGTTTGGCCAAGATTAACCAAATGATCACGAAAGTCTGCGGCGTCCTTTGGCGTGACCTTGTCGAAGGCTTTGCCTCCTAGGAAAACCTCCAGCATGCGGATGCTCCGCAGATGGGCGCGTTTGGTCGAAGTCTCAAAGCGCCCAGCATAGATTTGCCACTCATGCACGATCCGATCGTTTGTCGGGTACCAAACCGTCTCGCGAAAGCCGGGTTTATTCCCGGTATCAGCTGGGATCTCACAATTACTTTCGTCTATCAGAGCCAGGCTGGTACCCGACATAAGGCATTTTTCTATTCTGTCGTATTCTGACGCTTTCAGTAACTTTGTTACCTGGGCATCGCAGGTAGCGCAGACGCCCACCGCCATGTACCTATGACTGGAGGTTGTCATCAGCGAGATCGACTGTGGAGCGGGATAACATGCGCTGCCGCAGCTCAAACAATTGAACTCACCCTGTTTCAGTTTAGCGAGCGGTTTGCGCTTCTGGCCATTGTGGTAGCGTTGCAGCTCAGCCCCACGAAAAATAAAAGGACGCAGATCGTCTGATTTCCGCAGGCCGGATTTCATCCAGTCGGTGATGGCATTGCGGCGAACATTGTAGATTTTACACAGTTCATCTACCGAATAGACTTGGTCTTGGCAGACCTTCACCTTGTAGTGGGCCCGTGTCATATTTTGCGCCCTGACTTGCGACTTTTCTTCTTGGTTTGGTGTGATGCTTCAGCCAGTTTTTTCTCAAATGCGAGCAGGCTGGATAGGCGCCAGCGACTGCTGTTTGGAGGCAGCTTGATCGGTGCCGGTAGAACACCAAGCTCCACGCGTTTCCAAACTGTTTGGCGAGCGATACCGAAGCGTTTAGCCACTTCAACGTCTTTGAGATAGCGTTCGTCTTCGCCGAGGTTTTCAGCTTCTATCGCCTCCAATGCAGCAACCTGCACTGGCGTCAGAGCGGGCGGATTGGAATGAAGCTGAACTTGAGTCTGAACCCCGCCTTGATTGGTGTCATACGCAGGCGGTTGCGAACCGGCAGTAGAGGGATCTGCGAACAGATCCCCTATAGCAGAATTGTAGCTGAATTTAGCCATCGGCACCCCCATTCAGAGATGCCCAGTTATGGGAAAGAGAAAGGTTCGGGAGCTGGTGCATTAAGCGCCCTCCCGCAAGAGTTCGCGGATATCACCAACACGCCAAGCTGTTGTGCGAGGCCCGAGACGTACAGGCTGAGGGAAGCGCCCAGCACGGACGCCTGCCCACCACGTCGAACGGGATACAGGCACGGGACCGTGAGGGTGCAGGATCTGCTTTTCGCGCAGCAGCGCTTCGTTGGGAAGATCGTCAAATTGCATCGTAGTCCATCTATGTTTGTTACAGATGGTCCAAGGCTGACGAGGTCCGGTCTTGTGCAGCGATTATCCACGAAGTCCGATCGTGGATCCACGATGTGAATTATATTTTTAAGGGTTCAGTCGCTCCAATAGTTGCTGTTGACGTGCAATTCACTTGCCTCCTTTAGAAGCCTACGAACCGTTTGCTGATCCACCCCGCAGCCAAGTTCAGCAGCTTTGTCCGCAATCTGCTTCGGCACGTCAGAGCGTTTTTGGATGGGCGTATAACTGTGACCGTCCACTGCGCATGCAATGAGGGCTTTTTGAAGCGTTGCGATCCGTGTAGTGCTTGCAGACTTTTGCGCCCGGCTGTTTTCGGGGGAGGAAGAGGCCTCAAGCTTTGCGTCCAAAGCAGACAGGCGCTCATCTTTCGCTCGCAGCATATCTCGAAGTTTTTCGTTCTCCGCGATGATTTCCGCTTTCTCGGCAACGGAATCCGGATGCTGGCCATCGTGAGGCGGCATCCCCACGGCACGCCGCCACGCTAAGGACACATAATACCCCCTTTTCGCCAGCCAAAGCAGATAGTCCTTTGCAGGCGCCTTCTCACTGATTTCCCCGATCTCTAACGCCCTTTCCAATATCAGGAACCTGTCGTCACGCTCACGTATCGTCTCTCCGGTTTCCGGGGCGTGACCGCGCCAGCTTTCTGTGCGGAATGGCTTAAAGTTCAGCGACAAATCGATTGCCTCGCGGGCTGTCCAATAAGGTTTTCGGATCCATTCCCCGATCAGAATCCGTTCCTGCCCAGCGTATTCAGGGGAAAGAATTTCCTTCCTTCGATGCGCAAAATGCTGACCGTCAAATACGATCGGGCGTTCCGGTGTGATGGCTAGCCACCAATCTGCATGGAACGGTAGGTTGTTGCGCTCTGCCCACCAAAGCCAAAAAACAGGCGCGCCAAATCGTTCACCCGACCGCTTCGTTCTAGTTAGTAGCGCACTGTGGTCATCCAGCTCCTTTGCGGCTCCGGCATCATCCGGCGAAATGCCCAACGCAAGTAGGACCGCGTCTTTGAGGGACCAACTGCTCTGATAGACCCAAGTTTGGATCAATTGTTCGGTAGGTTTTACCGGGGCTTGTTCACATTCAATCATGTCCCAGTTTTTCCTTCTTCATCTTATCAAGTTGATCTGCCCACCACTGTGTCAAATCAACTCGCTCATCCCAGTGTGTTCCGCGTGCATATGCCCGGCGGATTTCGTTCTTTTCCACATGGGCGAGGGCTCGCTCAATGGCGTCCGGATGCCAGCGGCCGGACTCATTGGCCAGTGTGGAAAACATTGCCCGAAAGCCATGCGCCGTCATCTCGTCCTTCTCGTATCCCATGCGGCGCAGCGCGGCATTCAAAGTATTGTCGCTCATGCAGCGCTTGGATGAACGTACCGATGGAAAGAGCAACTTGCCCCAACCCGTCAGGTCGCGCAGTTCCTTCAAGTGATCGAAGGTTTGGCGGGAAAGCGGTATTGTGTGAGGCCGCCGCATCTTGGCGCGATGTGCCGGAACGGTCCACGCCATTCTGGCCTCGTCGATCTCATCCCACTCCGCCATTCGCAACTCTCCGGGGCGCAGGGCAGTCAATGCGAGCAGTTGCAACGCGAGGCGCGTAGTTCTTTGACCAGCAAACCCGTCGATAGCCCGGAGCAATGCACCGACCTGCGCCGGATCAGTGATTGCCGCGCGGTGCTGTACTTGGGGCCTGATCAGGGCATCCTTCAAACCATAGGTCGGATCGTTATCCGCGAGTCCCAGGGCGATGGCATAGCGAAAGACGGCCCCGGCAGCAGACCGCATCCGTACGGCGGTTTCGTGATTGCCCTTTTTTTCCATCTTCTGCAGCGGAACCAGAATATCCCGTGCTGTTATTTGCGTGATCGGCATTTTCCCGATGTCTGCGGAAAGTAGCCGGTGAAACCAGGCGGTCTTTGTCAGCGTTGCTTCGGCACGGCCTTCGCTGCGCTTCTTTTCCAGCAGTTCTGCCGCCAACTTGGAGAAGGTAGCGTTGTTCTCTGCCTCTTCTCTGGCTTTTTTGTCTTTGCGCACGCTGGAAGGATCTTCGCCATTTGCGATCAGGCTGCGGGCGTCGTCCCGTTTCCGTCGCGCATCGGCCAGTGTCACTTCTGGATACTTGCCCAGCGCCAGCAGCTTTTCCTTTTGGAACCAACGATACTTGAAGCGCCAGAGTTTCGAACCGTTCGGCTTCACCAGCAAATAAAGCCCGTCAAAATCGGCCTGCTTGTAGGGCTTCTCCCTAGGTTTCAGAGCCCGAATCCGTGCGTCGCTCAAAACAGGCATTGGGGGTACCTTCCAGTCACCGTGTGGCACGTACCCCAATTTGGTACCCCATTTGGGGGCAGATTACAGCGCACGTGGCAGGACAACATCGGACAATCCGAAAGTAGAAATCCTGCAACTACAAGCTACTATCAGTCAAAATCGAACGCAACTGGATGTTAAAGTGGTGCCCCCACACGGACTCGAACCGCGGACCTACTGATTACAAATCAGTTGCTCTACCAGCTGAGCTATAGGGGCACTAGGTGTCGATTACTTTCTCTGCCGCGCGACTGCAAGCCCGAAATTTCACCGCAACTTAGGGAAATTCTTGTTTCGTCGTTGGCGAGGCAAGCGAAGGGTTAGTTGAGGCGGGTTTGACTGCGCGGGTTGCAACCTGTAACCCGACAAACGAGGCAAGAAGATGCAGGGACGAGAGCCGGATATGCAGTTTGCGATCCACGCTGGGGCCGCTTTTACGGATCAGGGGCGGCTGCAAAGGTCGCTTCAGGCGAATGGTGCGTTGCTCAGCGAGTGTGGCGCGCGGTTCTTTGGCCCTCGTCGGTATCGTCAGTATTTCAAACCGAATTTCGGCGGGCCAGATATTCGAACTCTGTCACCTGACGCAATCAAGAAAATGCGACTGGCCTTGCCTGTGGACGCGGCGACCAAGCGTGCCATTTTCCTGAACGACAATTTCGTGGGTGATCAGGGGAATCTTCTGCGCGACGGCCAACTTTATCCCGATGCCGGGCGCAGGATGGCGCTGTTGCAGCAGGCCTTTCCAGAAGAACCTATAAATCTGTATTTCGCCCTTAGAAATCCAGGCAGTTTCATCCCGAAACTGCTGATGGCCCTGCCCGACCCAGATCGCGAAGAGATTCTGCGCACAACAGATCTAAGCTGTCTGAGCTGGATTGGCATGATCGAGGATATTCGTGATCTCGCCCCGGATGTGAAGATTACGCTTTGGTGCAACGAAGACACCCCCCTCATCTGGGGCAATGTTGTGCGCCAAGTCAGCGGGATACCCGAAACCGCAGCCCTTACCGGAGAATATGACCTGATCTTGTCGTTGTTGACTGCAGAGGGGCAAGTTCTGGCGCAGGCAGCCTTGGACACTGAAGCCAACGATCCTGAAGCCCTTCAGGTCCAGTTGTTCCACATTTTTGAGGAACACGCCGAAACGGACAGGCTTGAAGAGGAGCTTGAGCTTCCCGGATGGAACGCAGAAATCGTTGATGCATTCTCGGAGCTGTACGAACAGGACGTAGCTCGGTTGGCAAATATGAGCGGGGTTCAGGTTCTGAGCCCGCGCAACGCGCCCCTCTAGGTATTGAGGGATGGGCAAACGCCGGGTGTGGGCGTTTGCAAAGGGCCTTTAGCTCATGCCAAGCGCTTCTTTGTACATTTCAAGGACCGCCTCTTCCTCGGCGATGTCGTCCTTGTCGCGTTTACGCAGGGCAATGACCTTGCGCATCACCTTGGTGTCGTAGCCGCGGGCCTTGGCTTCGGCCATAACCTCTTTCTGCTGCTCTGCGATGTCTTTTTTCTCGGCATCCAGACGCTCGAACCGCTCGATAAATTGGCGCAGTTCTCCGGCGGTCACGCGGTAATTGGCGGTGGCCTGGTCTTCGGTCATATCTTCCATCTACGTCTCTCCCAGAGGTTGCGGTCCGGCCGCGGTGGCAGCGGCAATATGCCGGATACATCGCACCCGCCGGCGCCGCAAGCGGTCAATCGCAGGCCGGGCTTGTGCGCCACAATGCGATCCGGTAAGCGCAATGCGCATCAGCAAAAGATTGCGAGGCCAAATGTTCGAACTCATCACCTGGGGCGGAGCCGCCCTGTCGCTTGCCGGTCTCCTGGGGCTGGTCTGGTGTATCCTGCGCGTGATGAAGGCCCGCAAATCGGGCCTGTCTGATGATGAACTGCGCGCCGTTGTTCAGGGGGTTCTGCCGTGGAATCTGGCATCCCTGTTTTTGTCGGTCCTGGGCCTGATGCTGGTGATCCTGGGAATTTCGTTTAGCTAAACCTGTATGTCATACTGGCAAGTTGTCGAACTGCGCTTCCATTGCATCTTCGCAAAGGGCCGCATCCAGGCGACGCAGCCGCGATGGCACGTGAACGCCCTGCTGGCGCATCCGATCGATTACCTTTGTAACGCTAGGCTGCAAGGCCAGACGAGTTTCCAGACAGGCACCCTGCAACTTTTCTTCCAGTTGTGCGGCTTCGGAATACAAATTGCTTGTAGACATCGTCATCCTCCCAAATGCTGTCTGACTACACCCATATAGGTAACTGTTTTAAGACTAGCTGATCCACGCCCGCGGTCGCGCATAAACTTGCCGTTGCGTAAGGCAAAATCGGCGGCGAATTGCGGAACGGTTAAAGTCTAGTCGATTTCCGGCTAATCTGCCTTGACAGGCATCAAGTCACGCAAGCTTGATTGCGATATATTCCAGACTTACTATATAAAGAGAAAGACAAGCGGAGGGCAAGATGACACCCAAGGTCAAGGCATTTTTCGACACCGATACATTCACGGTGTCTTATCTGGTGCAAGAACCCGAAGGCACAGCCTGCGCGATTATCGACAGCGTTCTGGATTTCGACCATGCCTCGGGTCGCACGAGCACCAGTTCAGCCGACGAGATCATCAGCCATGTCCGCGCCAACGGGCTGAAGGTCGAATGGATTTTGGAAAGTCATGTCCATGCCGACCACCTGTCGGCTGCGCCTTACCTTCAGCAGGAACTGGGTGGGAAAATTGGCATCGGCGACCAGATCGTCACCATTCAGGAAACCTTCGGCAAAATCTTCAACGAAGGGACGGAGTTTCAGCGCGATGGCAGCCAATTCGACGCCCTGTTCCGCCAAGGCGACAGTTTTCACATCGGCCAGATGCGGGGTGATGTCCTGCATACGCCCGGCCACACTCCGGCTTGCATGACCTATGTGATCGGCGATGCGGCTTTTGTCGGCGATACCCTGTTCATGCCCGATTTCGGAACCGCGCGCTGTGACTTTCCCGGTGGGTCCTCGGAGGTCTTATATGACTCGATTCAAAAGATCCTTTCCCTGCCCGACGAGACTCGGATCTTTGTTGGTCACGACTACAAAGCCCCCGGCCGCGATGAGTTCGCGTGGGAAACCACCGTGGGCGAACAAAAGGCGCTGAACGTGCATATCGGTCAGGGCCGCCCGATCGAAGAATTCGTCGAGATGCGGGATGCGCGCGATGCTACCCTGGGAATGCCGCGTCTGATCCTTCCTTCCCTTCAAGTCAACATGCGGGCCGGCCAGATGCCACCAGCGGACGAAAAAGGCGATGTTTTTCTGAAGGTTCCACTGAACAAGCTGTAACGATCCGTCGAAAGGGCAAACAATGCAAACGGAATGGATTTGGGGATTTGGCGGCGGCCTGATGATCGGGATGGGCGCTGCCATTTACCTGTTGGGTAACGGTCGCATCATGGGGGCCAGCGGTATTTTAGGCGGGCTGATCGACGGCTCGGACCGTACAAAAGAGCGACTGGCCTTTATCGCAGGACTTGTCGGAATGCCCCTGATTCTCAGCCTGCTTCTATCTCCCGCGCCCGCGACACATCTGACAGGCAATCTCTCGGTCGTCATTATTGCGGGCCTGCTGGTTGGGGTCGGCACTCGGATCGCCAATGGCTGCACGTCGGGGCATGGGGTTTGCGGCATCTCCCGGTTTTCGCTGCGCGGCATCGTGGCGACGGTAATTTATATTGGCGCCGGTGCCGTAATCTTGGTGTTCCTGCGCCACCTGCTGGGGTTGATCTGATGCGTATGGTGATTTCCCTCCTTGCAGGGTCCCTTTTCGGCGCGGGGCTGCTTTTGTCGGGCATGACCGACACCACCAAAGTTCAGGGTTGGTTGGACATTTTCGGAAATTGGGACCCGACGCTGGCCTTTGTGATGGGCGGCGCGATCGTGCCCATGTTCTTTGCCTGGCGACTGGCCGAGCACCGCCGCCCGTTGACTGGCGGGACGTTTCCGGCCCCATCCGCTCCCGAGCTTGACCGCAACCTGATCATCGGCTCGGTTATGTTCGGGATGGGTTGGGGGCTGTCGGGCCTGTGCCCTGGACCGGCCATTGCGTCGATCTCATATGGGGGAGTTGGCGGGATTGTGTTCCTTCTTGCGATGATTGCGGGGATGTATGCGGCCCCTGCCGTGGGGTCGAAACTGGACAGGGCGGCCAACGCGGCCTAATCAAACAGGATGGAGATTCGCCCCATCACCCCCCGCTACGCCGTCTCGCCGCAAATCACGGTCGAGGATGTCCCAGCCATTGTCGATGCAGGTTTCGTGAAGGTTATCTGCAACCGCCCGAATACTGAGGTGCCGGTCGATATGCAGTCTGACGCAATCGGTCAGGCTGTTCGGGCGGCAGGGCTGGAATATGAGGTTCTGGAACTGACCCACCAGACGATGACGCCGGAAAACGTGACCCGTCAGCGTGACCTTGCCGAAAACTGCACCGGGCCGGTTCTGGCCTATTGCGCCTCTGGCACGCGATGCTCGGTTGTCTGGGCCTTGGGACAATGTGACCGGATGAGCACCGATGACATTCTAGAGGCCACAACCAAGGCGGGTTACGCACTGGAGAACCTGCGCCCGACGCTGGACCAAATTCGCGGCTCGACAGACTGATCTACCGCTTTACCCAAATGCATCCGGGTTGTTTTCCAAACCAGCGAGTTTGGAAATTTCGGCGGCGATCTGATCAGAGTCGTTGAATTCCAGTGTCTCTGCTGTCAGATCGGGCGCCTTTATCGAGGGCTGACCTTCTTGCCTCGCTGTTTCTGTGTGGTGAGGTTGCTCGGTGGCCAACCGGGCTTCCAGAAACTCTTCGGTATTGGCCAGTGCTGGCAGTGGCGCATATTCATTTAACCGCACTGCTCGCATCCCGCCACATTGGCCCAATCGTCCGACCGCGGCACGGGTGCGATCTATGGTCAGAACCTCGGCCCGATCCAACCGGGAGCCGGTAAGCGGCAATACATCGCCCGCCGAGAGCCCCGACAATGCAGCCAGCGGCAGGGTCATTCGGCAAATCACCGTGTTCAATTCGGCCCGCACAACCCCGGTTGCCTGCTCCAGGCTCGGCCCCGAGGGGTCTTCGGGCACAATTTCAGCATCCGTGCCCGCCCGCTCGGGCAAAAGCAGTGCAATATGGCCCTGACGCAACCCGCCACTCAATTCGACCGTCAGATCAAAGGTCAAATATGCGTCCTCAACCATGGCCAGGGACAACGATCGCATATCAGCAAGACGGGCTTTGAATTCATAACCGGTTAGGCCAGGCTGGCCGCCAGTGGGATCGGCTAAAGCATCGGCGCGACGCAGTGCCTCTTCGACCATTGGCGCGACCATGGCGGCATCCGTGTCTGTGAACGAACGACCGGAAGGAGGGTCAGGCATGACCTCTCCGATCGTTTGCACCTGAAGGATGGCCGATACCACCCCGATATCCATACATACCGCTGCCGCGACCCCATCGGGATCTGAGAAGCGCAACAACAACCAATCGTCGCCTGCAAAATCGCCCAGTACATCCGGAGATCTTGCTGACTGCTTCGCCCCGATGACTGAAAGAGGTAAGTTCAACCGATCCCCCGCGGCGCGGGCAAACCCCAGCCGAAAAGCGCGCAGGGCAGAACGAGGGCCATCCCCCTGCCCTTCTTGCCCGACCGAGAGTTTGCGCGCCAACACCGCGTTGACCGGTTGTGCCATAGCCTAAACCGCCAAATTACTTCATCTTCTCTGGTCTAACCCAGCGGCGGTTACCAATGTCTTTACAAAAAAGCTATTGCGCGGCCTGCCGATAGGCCAACGGCACGCGAACGCGGAACGCTGCGCCGCCTTGACCGGGCAAGTAGGTAATCTCTCCGCCAAGGCGCTGCATGATTTCCCGGCAGATCGCCAGACCCAATCCCGCCCCGCCGGCTTTGTCACCGCCGATCCGAGCGAATTTCTCGAACACCATCGACTGCGCCTCGGGAGGAATGCCGCTGCCGTTATCGGTGAAATCGACCACGACTTGTCCCCCTACATCATGGGCGGAAATCGTCAGAACCGGCTCATCCGCGTCGCAATACTTCTGGGCGTTCGTGATCAGATTGATGAAGACCTGCCCCAGACGATCAAGATCGGTATGGAGCGGCAGGCGTTCAGACGCGATTGAACGCCGAACGGTCAAAGTATGGCTTCCTCCGGCCAAAGCGCTGGAAACAGCCCGATCCAGCACGGACCGCAGCGTATCGCCACCCATGTTCAAACTGACCCGACCGCTTTCCAGAACGCTGAGGTCCAACAAATCGTCCAGCAGCCGCGTCAGGCGCAGCGCCTCGTCATGGATGATGGCGGCATAGCGCGTCTGTTCCTGAACGCTCAGCCCGTCCGTGTCGCGCATGATCTCGGAAAACGCCCGGATCGAGGTCATGGGGGTGCGCAATTCATGGCTGACCTGGCTGAGGAAACTGTCTTTCTGCTCTGAGATTTGGGTCAGCTTGGTATTGGCCTCGCGCAGTTGCCGTGCAGTGCGGCTGAGTTCGGCTGACTTCACCTCAAGCTGGCTGGAATATTCCAACAATTGCGCCGATTCGTCGGCCACCGCCAGCAGGTCTTCGACCGAAACCGACGAGCCTCCCACGATCTGACCGATCATCGCGTGGGCCGTCGCCGCCCCGACCGAACCGCTAAGTTCCCGTTCCAGCCGCTCCAGAAAGGCAGGTGTCGGCTCGGGTAGGCGCGTGCGGCCACCCTGTTGCTGGGCTTCGGCCTGAAAGAATTCCTGCGCAGGACCGGCCCCCAGAATCCGCTGGGTCATGATCATCAGGTCTTCGCTTTGTGCGACCGATCCACTCCAGCCACGTGGGGCAACGGAATGGTCAAATACATTGACGAATTGCGCGCCCTGCAACCGTTCCAGCGGGCTGGGAAAGCTCAGCAGCGAAGCCACGCAGAACGCCACCGTGTTCAACGACAGCGACCACATCACCGCGTGGACCATTGGATCCATGCCCTCGATCCCGAACAGCGCCTGCGGGCGTAACCAGCCCAGCCCGAAAGGTCCGTGCTGCAAGACGCTGTCGGTCATCAGGACACCGCCCATTCCGGGCAGCAACAACGTATATATCCAAAGCAGAAACCCGGTCGTCAGCCCCACAAGCGCGCCCGTCCGCGTGGCCCCTCTCCAGAACAACCCGCCGACCAAAGCGGGTAAGATTTGCGAAATTCCGGCAAAAGCCACCAACCCGATTGACGCAAGCGCCGCTCCTCCTCCTGACAATCGGTAATAATAGTACCCAAACGCCATGATCACCGCGATAGACACGCGTCGCGCCATCAAAACAACGTTGCGCACATCGCCCGAGACAGGTCCGCCCCCTTCCTGCGTGCTAAGCCAAATGGGCATGACCAAATGGTTCGACACCATAGTCGACAGCGCCATGGCGGTGACGATCACCATGGATGTGGCCGACGAAAATCCTCCGATAAATGACAGCATGGCCAGCCATTCATTGCCCTGCGACAGCGGCACCGTCAGCACAAACAGATCGGGGTTCGAGCCGTCGGGCAACAGGTCAAGCCCGACCACGGCGATCGGCACCACGAACAGGCTCATCAACAGAAGATACAGCGGAAAGGCCCAGGCGGCAGTCCTCAGATGCGCTTCATCTGCGTTCTCAACGACCATGACCTGAAACATGCGGGGCAGACAAACAAAGGCCGCGGCGGACAGAAAGACAAAGGTTGTCCAGCGACCGGCATCGACGTTCCACTGACCTATCTCCGAGGCATCAATACGGTCCATCATTGGCGCGACACCGCCGGCAATGCCCCAGACGACAAAGATGCCCACCGCCAGAAGCGCAAAAAGTTTGACGACGGATTCAACCGCAATTGCAGTGACCACGCCGTGGTGGCGCTCGTTGGCGTCCAGATTTCGCGTTCCAAACAAAATGGCGAAAACAGCCAGCCCTGCCGCAACCCAAAACACGCTTGATCCTTCGCGGTAAAGCCCTGTGGGGTCGGCCTCGGCAAAGATCGAAAAGGACAGTGTGATGGATTGCAGTTGCAGCGCGATATAAGGCGTGCCGCCTAGCACAGCCAGTATGGTCACGCCGATTGCCAGCGTGTTCGACTTGCCATACCGGGACGAGATCAGGTCGGCGATTGACGTCACCCGCTGACTGCGCCCCACCCGCACCAGTTTGCGTAAACCCCACCACCAGCTGATCATCACCAGCGTGGGGCCAAGATAGATCGTAACGAATTCCAGCCCCGAGCGGGCAGCATTGCCTACAGCGCCGTAAAAAGTCCAGGCAGTACAATAGATTGACAGAGACAGCGTATAGATCAGAGGTGAGCGCAACCACGCACCCTTGCCTGCCGCCGCCAACCGGTCCGCCGCAAAAGCGACGCCAAACAACAGCACGACATAGCCCAGACAAACAAGGATTAGAACGTTCAGCGTTGCCATTTGTCCGCATCCGATTCGGCGTCATCTCGGCTAGCGCTGCGCCTAGCTGCGAAGCCAAAGATCAAGCTGACCCCGATCAGCAGGCCCCAGCAAAAGAAAATGTAGAACATGGCCGAGGACAGGGGCACACCGTTGTCGCCTTCGGATTCCGGCCAAAGCAACGGAATGGCGATCAGCGCGGCCCCCAGAATCGGAAGCAGTCGCGCGGCGTCCATCAGCCGGCGGCGGCGGTAACTCTGGCGTTCCAGAAACAGCGAAGGCCGAACGCCCGGAGGCTGTCGATCCCCGCCGTTGCTCATGATTGCGTGGCCTGAGCGTGCAAGTCGCGTACGGCTGTCAGCACCTCGGCATTGGAAAACGGCTTAGTCATAAAGCGGCTGACCCCAGCATTTTCAGCCATCTCGCGGTCGCGCGATTGCCCGCGTGCGGTCAGCATCAAAACCGGCAAGCTGCGCATATCGTCCAGTTCGCGCAGGTCACGCAGAATGTCCATGCCACTTTTGCCCGGCAACATGACATCAAGAATCACCAGATCAGGCTGTGCGCCCTGGATCACCTCGATCGCGTCCGTCCCTTCCGAGTGCGTTTCGACCTGCCAACCCTCACGCGTCAACAGGAACCGAATGGCCTCGGCAATGTTGGGCTCATCCTCAATCAACAGAACCTTGCGGCTCATTTGTCGTATTCCTCCCCGAGACGGATCATCCATCCACAAACCGTCAGCGCCAGCTTACGCCGTCTGTCGGGAAACTGTCAAAAACCTTCGCTCAGAATCGATGGTTCGCGGCGCGACGCGCAATCATCGTTGGGGCACACCCGGCAACTGGGACCTACACGTGCGACGGCCTGATCACTGGGCTGACCCTCTTCAACCGACCGGACCAACATGACCGAATGGTAAACAGGCGCATCATCGTAGCCTGCGACCCCTTGCGGCCACGCGTAGGCAAAGCAATCGAACTCGGCAGCCGAGCGACCAAGCTGCACGATCCGGCGACGGATCGGAACCAGAGGGCGATTTAGCGCCTGAAACAGGGGCCAAAGGGGGCAGGCCTCGCCAAATCGGGGCATTGCGAAGCCCGGAACGGATTTGGTGAACAGGATGCTGCCGGATGCATCGCAAATAACCAGCCCTGTCGGTCGCCGCAGCACGCCTTCGGGCAAAGCCGCAAGTCGCCGCAGGACGGTCGCGATATCCACGTTGAATTGAGCAGCCAGTTTCAGCGGGTCTGGCTCTGCACCGTCCAGCACCGCTTTCACCGCGTCCAAAGGCATAGCACGTGCATCGGTTGCATAGACGTCCAGAAACCCGCGGGTCACAGTCCGGGCCGCCGTCGAATCAAAACCGCTCAGGTCCAAGTCTGCAGGGTCCGCACCAGCCTCGATCTCGGGGAAATGATGGTCGTGACGTTCAAAGAACGCCTCAACATCTTCCAGCGGCACCCCGCTCCGATCATCGGTGGTTTCGGTGTCGTCCAGGTAAGCCACCAGCGATTTGGAGCTATCTGCCAACCTCTCCGCATCCTGGTGAAGGTTGCGGTGGAATCGATCCTGCCATTCAGGCTCAATCTCATGTGTTTCAGCCAGAATGGCGGCTGTGGACCGAATCGCGGCGGCGGTCGACAGCACCTCGTGCATCGACGCCGCCAAATGCGGGTCATGGGTCAGACGGTCGGACAGGGTTTCAACGGTGCGTTCCAGCGAAACCACCCGGCGGTGCATCTGCGCCAGAACCCCCGCCCAACCGGGAAACCGCCCAGCAAATTCCTCAAGCGCATCAACCTCAGCCTGCTGACCAACTGCGTCTACCGCAGCCTCACGCAGGGCCGAGATTAGGGTGGCTTCGATCCCCTGCGTCAAGACCGAAGGCTCAACCGACAGAGCCGCCGCAATATCGACCAGCAATTTCCCCCCGATCCGGCGGCGATTATGTTCGATCAGGTTCAGGTAAGAAGCCGAAATACCCACACGGCGCGCCAGTTCGGCCTGACGTAGACCAGCGATCTGACGCCTTTCGCGGATTCGACTTCCTGTCAGCGCGTCCCTCATAGCTGCACTTTCCCTGTCATTGTCCGTGGAATTTTCGGAACTTTTGATATATTTCTATTACTTATAGTCAAATTTTCCCACCATCTTTACAACCTTAACAAAATCACAGGTCAAGCCAGGAACATATTCCCGGCCTTCCCCCTTCTCATCCCACTAAAATCCCGGCACCATAGCGGGATGAGCGACCCCGCCTTCGAATATGCCCCAATCGGCCTTGTCGAGCTGGAGAACCGGATCATCCGACGGTGCAACTTGCAATTCGCCCGCACCTTTGGCGGGGAAGAATTCGAGTACCGCAACATGCCTCTGCTGCACCTTTACCCCTCGGTCGCGGATTGGGAACGGATTGGCGCGCGCAGCCTTCAAGTGATGCGTGACACAGGATATTACACGGACGAACGGGTCATGCGGCGGCGCAATGGCGACCTGTTCTGGTGCCGTGCACGCGGTCGGTCCCTAACGCCGGACGACCCATTCCGGCATGGAATCTGGAGTTTTTCCGACATCTCGGAAGAACGCCCCTTGGTCGAGTTGACCACGCGCGAGCGCGAGGTCGCGATCCTGTCCTGCCGTGGCCTGTCGGCCAAGGAAATCGGCGTGGAACTGGGCCTGAGTTACCGCACCATCGAGGCCTACCGTGCCCGGCTGCTGGAGAAATTCGGAGCGCGAAAACTACCGGAATTGGTAGCGAAACTTTCTGGAATGCCGCTCTAGGTTTATTTCCCTACCGAAAACTTAACCAAACCCGGTTCAGACAGGCCGAGACGCGCTTTTCATGGCTGGACGCATAGATTATAACGCTGCGTAATCAGATCAAAGCCCGCAACTCACAGACGGGCCAAGGGGAACCGTCGAGGACACTCATGACAGACACTAAACACGAAGCGGATGTGGCATTCATCAAGGCTCTTGCCGAATTGCTACGCGAAAACGACCTGACCGAGTTGCAGGTCAAACGCGAATATGGCGAAGAAGACAGCCTGAACGTGCGCGTCAGCCGCATGAACCAAGCCGCAGCCGCTCCTGTTCAGGTTGCCGTCCCGGCAGCAGCCCCCGCTGCTGCCCCAGCAGCCGCACCTGCTGCTGCTCCAGCCGAAGCCCCTGCGGCAGCCGAAGACCCCGCCAGCCACCCCGGTGCCGTAACCTCGCCCATGGTGGGCACCGTTTACATGCAGCCCGAACCGGGCGCGCCTGCCTTTATCTCGGTCGGTGCGTCGGTGTCCGAGGGCGACACGCTGCTGATCGTGGAAGCGATGAAAACCATGAACCACATCCATGCGCCGAAATCCGGCACCATCAAGCGTATTTTGGTGGGCGACGGCGACGCTGTGGAATTCGGCACGCCTCTGGTCATCGTTGAGTAAGGCGGGCCTATGTTCGACAAAATCCTGATTGCCAATCGAGGCGAGATCGCCCTGCGCGTCATCCGCGCCGCGCGCGAGATGGGGATTAAGACGGTCGCCGTGCATTCGACAGCCGACAGCGACGCGATGCATGTGCGCATGGCGGATGAATCGGTTTGCATCGGCCCTCCGCCAAGCCCGCAAAGCTATCTGTCCGTGCCCGCCATCATCTCGGCCTGCGAGATCACCGGCGCACAGGCGATCCATCCCGGCTATGGCTTCCTTTCCGAGAACGCCGAGTTCGTGCAGATCGTGGAAGATCATGGCATAACTTTCATCGGCCCGACCGCCGAGCATATCCGCGTCATGGGTGACAAGATCACCGCAAAGGACACGATGAAGGAACTTGGCGTGCCGTGCGTTCCGGGTTCCGACGGTGGCGTTCCTACGCTGGAAGACGCCAAACGTATCGGCGAGGAATTCGGCTATCCCGTCATCATCAAAGCCACCGCCGGCGGCGGCGGACGCGGCATGAAAGTCGCGATGAACGCGGATGAGATGGAAAGCGCCTTCATGACCGCCCGTGCCGAAGGCAAGGCTGCCTTTGGCAATGACGAGGTCTATATCGAGAAATACCTGACCACGCCCCGCCATATCGAGATTCAGGTCTTTGGTGATGGCAAGGGCAATGCCGTCCATCTGGGCGAACGCGATTGTTCCCTGCAGCGCCGCCACCAGAAAGTGTTTGAAGAGGCCCCCGGGCCATGCATCACCCCCGAGGAACGCGCCAAGATCGGCAAGGTCTGCGCGGACGCGGTGGCCAAGATCAACTATATCGGCGCGGGTACAATCGAGTTCCTGTACGAAAACGGCGAGTTCTATTTCATCGAAATGAACACCCGCCTGCAGGTGGAACACCCGGTGACCGAGGGCATTTTCGGCGTCGATCTAGTGCGCGAGCAAATCCGCGTGGCGGCCGGCGAAGACATGTCGTTTGGTCAAGACGATCTGGAGATCAATGGCCACGCCATCGAAGTTCGGATCAACGCGGAAAAGCTGCCCAACTTCTCGCCCTGCCCCGGCAAGATCACAGCGTATCACGCGCCGGGTGGTCTGGGCGTACGGATGGATTCGGCGCTCTATGACGGCTATTCGATCCCGCCCTACTACGACTCGTTGATTGCCAAGCTGATCGTACAGGGCCGCGACCGGGCCGAGGCGCTAGCGCGTCTGGAACGTGCCTTGGGCGAGCTGATCGTGGACGGGATCGACACCACCGTGCCTCTGTTCCACGCCTTGCTGCAAGAGCCTGATCTTCACAGCGGTGACTACAACATCCACTGGCTGGAGCACTGGCTTGCGGAGAACATGGCCGATTAACACAACCCGGTCGAAGGGCCTTGGCCTTTCGACCGCGGGATGTCCTGCATGAGCCTCTCGCCGGAACTTTTGCTACATGGCTATTCCGTCGGCATTTTTCCGATGGCCGAGCACCGCGACGACCCGGAGTTGTTCTGGGTCGATCCCAAGTTTCGCGGCGTGTTTCCGCTGGACGGGTTTCACATTTCTCGCAGTCTGGCGCGGCGGATGCGCAAATGCGGATTCTCGATCAGCATCAATCAAGACTTCGCTTCGGTGGTCGATGGCTGTGCCGACCGCGCAGATACATGGATCAATAGCGAATTGCACCTGCTCTACCAACAGCTTCACCGCTCGGGCCATGCGCATTCGCTGGAGGTGTGGGACGAATCCGCGTTGGTTGGCGGCGTCTATGGCGTGACCCTTGGCGCAGCTTTCTTTGGTGAGAGCATGTTTTCCCGCCGTACGGACGCGTCGAAAATCGCGTTAGCCTATCTGATCGACCGGCTGCGCAGAACCGGGTTTCAGCTGTTTGACACGCAGTTTCTGACGGCGCACTTGGCCTCGCTGGGCGCGATTGAGATACCGCGCGCGCAATATCGGCAGGAACTGGAAGAGGCGATCAACCTTGAGGCGGACTTTGCCACGGCTTTGGATCAATCCGCCGAAGGCGTGATACAACGGATGACCCAGACGTCATAGCGCGCGTGATCCAGGGCGTTCAACGCCGGAGCTGTCGCAATCATCCAACCGTCAAACAGTTGATCCGTCTTGCCATTTTCCCAAATTGTCAGATAGGCAAAAGCATCACCTGTCGGGTTCTCGGCCGGATATCGGCAGTCGCCCAAGGCGACATCCAGACCAAAGATTGCCTCGGTCTGACCATTTTGCATCTGGATATCCACGGTCTGGCCGCTGACTTTGTCCAACCCGCGCAACATCGCGCCCGGCCCGGATTGGACCTTTTGCTGGGCCGAAACGCCCGTTGCGGTCAACAATGCCGCGACAAGGGCTGCGCGTCGCATCAGCTGCCGTCCCCGGCAACGAATTTAACCAGCAAAGAGATCAGGCTGACCGCGCCCTGCGTGTCGGTAACTTCGTCACCCGGCTCAAAATAAAAGGGCGAACCACCAGGCATTACCTCAACGAAGTTGCCGCCCAGCAGCCCTTCGGAGGAAATCACGATCGCGCTGTCATCAGGCACCAGAATGCCGTCCGATATCGAAAAGGTTGTATCTGCGCGGTAGGTATCGGAATTCAGGGTTACCCCCGTCACAGTTCCGATTTTAACCCCGGCAAGGCGCACATCTGTCCCTACGCCCACGCCCTCCAGCGACCGGAACGAGGCCCCCAGTTCGTACCCTGTACCGCCCTGCGACAGGCCGGTGGATTGGCTGGCATAGATGCCAAACGCAACGGCACAGGCTAAAACAGCGCCGCCAACTAGGACTTCGGTTACGTTATAGCTCGACATAAATTGCCTCGTTTATTCGGGGCTCCAGGCCTCGTAATCGGAACGTTCAATCGGGTCCGGGCGGCGCAGCGACCCAGCCGGTGCATATGCCAGCGCCGAGCCCGTCAGGTTTTCCTGATGCGGTTTTTCCCATGATTTATGGGCCAGCGGCTTGTCGGTCGGTGGTTCATCCCACGTGCGGTGCAGCCAACCGTGCCAGTCAGGATCAATGCGGCTGGCTTCGGCCTCACCATTGAAGATCACCCAGCGCTTGCTGTCATCGGCGTTGCGATAAAAGACGTTACCCTGGTCATCTTCGCCAACCTTCTCACCCTTGCGTGCAGTATAAATCTGCGTGTTCAAGGTCGCCCCGTTCCACCAAGTCACGGCTCGCAAGAGATTGTTCAGGATACCCATGGGCTGCCTCCGGCAATTCTGTTTCCGCAGATATGGACCAAAGGCGCGCCAAGGTCCAGTCTCACAAGGATCACACCTGTCATTCCGGCAGATATGCGGCCACTTCGATTTCAATCCGGTATTTCGGGTCGATCAACCCACATTCGATCATCGTTGCCGCCGGTGGGTTCGCGCCGAATGTCTCGCTCAGGATTGGCCAGCAGGGTTCGAACTCGGCCTTGTCAGGCAACATGTACGTCACGCGGACCACGTCAGCAAACCCAGCTCCGGCCTCGGCCAGCGCCTTTTCAATGATCGTCAACGCCGAACGGCACTGCTCGACCACGTCATTGCCTTGCCCGACTGTGCCCGCAACATGGACCCAGCCACCTGCAACAACAGCCCGGCAATATCCGAGTTTGGCTTCAAACTCACCACCGGACGAAATACGTTTGATCATTCCTGCGCCTCACAAGAAAACGGCGCGGAAAACCGCGCCGTATGTGTTTGAAATTAAGCGGTTTACCCGGCTGACGCAGATTCCGCTGCATCCGCATAGATGATGAGCGGTTGCGACTCTGAGGTCACGGCCTCTTCGTTGACCACAACTTCGGTCACGTTTTTAAGACCTGGAAGTTCGAACATCGTATCCAGCAGGATATCTTCCAGGATCGAGCGCAGACCACGTGCCCCGGTTTTCCGTTCGATCGCCTTCTTGGCAATCGCCTTAAGTGCGTCATCGGTAAAGGCCAGCTCGGCATCTTCCAGCTCGAACAGACGCTGGTATTGCTTGACCAGCGCGTTCTTGGGCTTGGTCAGGATCGTAACCAGAGCATCCTCGTCCAGATCCTCAAGCGTTGCCAGAACCGGCAGACGGCCAACGAATTCCGGGATCAAGCCGAATTTCAACAGATCTTCGGGCTCAAGATCTTTGAAAATCTCGCCCACGCCCCGGTCATCATTGTCACGCACATCAGCACCAAAGCCCATGGCCGAACCTTTGCCGCGCTGCGCGATGATCTTGTCCAGACCCGCAAATGCGCCACCGCAGATGAACAGGATATTCGTGGTGTCCACCTGCAGGAATTCCTGCTGCGGATGCTTGCGTCCGCCCTGCGGCGGAACGCTGGCCACTGTGCCTTCCATCAGTTTCAGCAGCGCTTGCTGCACGCCCTCACCCGAAACGTCGCGGGTGATCGAGGGGTTTTCGGACTTGCGCGTGATCTTGTCGACTTCGTCAATATAGACGATGCCGCGTTGCGCACGCTCGACATTGTATTCCGACGCTTGCAGCAGTTTCAGAATGATGTTCTCGACATCCTCGCCCACATACCCGGCTTCGGTCAGGGTCGTCGCATCCGCCATGGTGAAGGGCACATCCAGAATACGCGCCAGCGTCTGGGCCAGCAGCGTCTTGCCGCAGCCGGTCGGGCCGATCAGCAGAATGTTGGACTTCGCCAGCTCAATATCGCTGCCCGCTTTCTGAGCATGGTTTAGACGTTTGTAGTGATTGTGAACCGCAACCGACAGAACGCGCTTGGCGGTGGCCTGACCGATCACGTAATCGTCTAGAACCTCGCAGATATCCTTGGGCGTCGGGACCCCGTCGCTGGACTTCAGGCCACTGGCCTTGGTCTCTTCGCGGATGATGTCCATGCACAGTTCGACGCATTCGTCACAGATGAATACTGTGGGTCCGGCAATCAGCTTGCGCACCTCATGCTGGCTCTTGCCGCAAAAGCTGCAATAGAGCGTATTTTTGCCGTCGCCGCCTGAATTCGTCGCCATGTTATACCTTTCGGGCTTCGTCTCTGCGGCCCCGCCCGGGGCCGCGTTTGCCGCTTGTTGGTGCAGCTTAGGCCACCACCGGGGCGGCTACAATCTCAAAAATGTACCCAACGTGGTCAACACGGGCACAGATTCCTACGCGTCGTCCCCGTCCATTTTTGCACGATTTTCGACGATTTCGTCGATATGGCCCCATTCTTTTGCTTCTTCCGGGCTCATGAAATTGTCACGGTCCAGCGCCTTTTCAACCGCCTTTTTTGTCTGTCCTGTATGGCGCACGTAAATGTCATACAGACGATCCTTCAGCTTTTGCGTCTCGGCCGCGTGGATCATGATATCGCTGGCCTGACCCTGATAACCACCGCTGGGCTGGTGCACCATGATCCGGCTGTTGGGCAGCGAAAAGCGCATCCCCTTCTCGCCCCCGGCCAGCAGAACCGACCCCATCGAGGCCGCCTGACCGATCACCAATGTCGAACATTTCGGCTTGATATACTGCATTGTGTCGTAGATCGACAAACCGCTGGTCACAACGCCGCCGGGCGAATTAATGTAGATCGAGATTTCCTTGTTCGGGTTCTCGGCCTCAAGATGCAGCAACTGGGCCACGATCAAATGGCTCATCCCGTCATGGATCGGGCCGTTGATGAAAATGATCCGCTCTTTCAGAAGGCGCGAGAAAATATCATAGGCGCGTTCACCACGGCTTGTCTGTTCGACCACCATGGGGACGAGCGTATTCATATAGGTATCAACGGGATCGAACATACGGAACCTGCCTGCTTTGCTATGGATCGGGACAATACCCGAAGAAACGTTACCCGAGTCTTAGTGCTGCCACTGAGGGGCTGCAAGGGGGGCCAAAGACTTCTGTATCTTCTTGTGCAAATGAGACCGTTCGGACTCGAAAAACACGCATCTTGCACACAGAGCCTCACAATCATGTGCAAGCATCATCCCATCACGTCATTTTGATTCATGCATATGGGGGCAATTGGTCAAAATACAGGCAGACGGCCTCCGCACAGCGGAGATCATTGAAAATTTAAAACACTCGCCCGTCGACCGGGCCCACAAGGAAAATATAAATGGCACTGCCCCAGATTTCACAGGATATGTCACCTCAGAACCTCGAGCAGATCGCGGGGAACGCAACGGACGCGTCGAACTTCCTGAAAGCCATTAGCCACGAAGGGCGGCTGATGATCTTGTGCCATTTGGTCTCCGGCGAAAAATCGGTCACCGAACTGGAAGAACTTTTGTCGGCGCGACAAGCCGCAGTGTCCCAACAACTGTCTCGCCTGCGTCTTGAGGGGCTGGTCGCGCCCCGACGCGAGGGCAAGGCGATCTTCTACCGTTTGGCAGATGATCGCCCCCGCCGGATGCTGGAACTTGTTTACGAGCTGTTTTGCACCGAAGAAGCAGCCTGAGCGCGGCTCAGGACCCGCTGGCACAATTCACGTAACCCTGCGCCATCCCCAATAGCATCGCCGAGTAATGATCGGTTCCGGGGGTGACGTCGACGCCAAGCGGGTCCAATTCATAAACTCCGGCCCCAGAACCTTCGATCGCTGTCTCGACAAGGCGCGTGTCGTATTGAGGTTCGGCGAAGGCACATTGGATTGAATCCTCTGCTACCTTCTCTTGCAGCGCGGCCAGTCGCGCAGGCCCAGGGTTGGACGCGTCGCCGAGACTTACGGAGCCAGATGTTTGCAGTCCAAAGCGGTTTTCGAAATACTGATAGGCGTCGTGGAACGTAATAAACCGGTGATCCTGCATCCCAGCGATTTCAGTAGCGATCTGGGCTTCCAACTCAAGCAGCTCCGCTTTGGCGCGCTCTGCATTTTCCCTGTAAATGGCGGCGTTCTCAGGGTCTGACGTGGCCAGCGCCTCAGCAATGACACGGACCCAAACACGCCCGTTTGCAGGGTCGAGCCAAGCGTGCGGGTCGACGCCTTGATGATCGTGACCATGGTCATCATGGCCTGCGTGCTCGTCATGATCTTCGTCTTGGCTGGCGTGGTCATCATGATCTTCATGCGCCGCGTGCTCATCATCTTTGGCATGACCGTCATGATCGTCATGATCGTCATGCCCCACATGTTCTTCATGATCTTTGTGATCGTCATGCCCGGCGTGATCGTCATGTTCTTCGTGTTCATCATGCGAATCGTGACCATCGTGGCCCGCATGGTCATCATGATCGTCGTGAACATCTGCAACCACGTCGCGGAATTCATACAGCACTGTACCTTCCGAATCCAACAACGTGACGAGGCGCGCATCGCCCGATAGCGCAGCCAGCGGCTTCTCCATCCATGGTGTTAGCTCTTCGCCGACCCAGAACACGACATCGGCAGATTGTAACGCCCGCGCCTCGGATGGGCGCATGGCGTGGTTATGCGGCGAAGATCCGGCCGGGATGATCAGCGCCGGCTCTCCAACACCGTTCATGACCTGCGCGACCAACGAATGAACAGGCGCAATATCCGTCGCTACTTTAGGCGGCTCGGCGACCGCCTGACTTGCCAACACAGAGCCCACAGCACAAAGAACTGACCGTCGCATATTTACCCTCGAGTGATATGTTATTACATTTCTTGGTCGCTTGATATGCCCGACGTTATAACATATCAAGCCAAAAATAATTCGGAGCACCGGATGAGCACCGTCGGTTTCAGACAGCACGATCACGCCCATTGCGTTCATACCGCTCTCGCCCAAGCTGAGGCGAAATGCAAAGCAAAACGTTTGCAATTTACGCCAGTTCGACGGCGGGTTCTTGAGATTTTGCTGGAAAAACACAAGGCTATGGGTGCTTATGACATCCTGGCCGTGCTGGCTGCGGAAGGCATGGGGTCACAACCCCCCGTGGCCTATCGGGCACTGGATTTTCTGGTGCAACACGGCTTTGTCCACCGCATTGAGCAGCTCAATGCCTATGCAGCATGCGCGCACCCCACCCATGATCACGTACCAGCCTTTCTGATTTGCCGATCTTGCAAAGCGGTCGCCGAAACCGAAACCGAACTGACGCAGGGCCGTCTGGGCGTTGCCGCAAACACATCCGGCTTTCAAATCGAACGCGTCGTGGTCGAGGCTGAGGGCCTGTGCCCGGAATGTATTGGAACACAGGCGTGACGACCCCACTGATCACTCTCAAGGACCTGACGATCCGGGTGGATGGGCGCACAATTCTGGGAAACGTCAACGCATCGGTGTCCGAGGCTGAGATCGTGACGATTGTCGGTCCTAACGGATCGGGCAAGTCAACCTTGTTGCGCGCCATGATCGGTGCGATCCCGCCAGCAGAAGGAACAGTCCACCGTGCGCCAAACCTGAGCATTGGATATGTCCCTCAGAAATTGGCGTTGGATGCGGCCCTGCCGATGACCGTTCAGCGTTTCCTCGGCCTACCCCGACGGGTCCCGGCAAAAGAGGCTGTTCAGGCCCTTGAATTGGCTGGTGTACCGGATCTCAGAAACCGGCAAATGACCAATCTGTCCGGCGGGCAGTTCCAGCGTGTCCTTCTGGCCCGCGCCCTTTTGGAGAAACCCCAAGTGCTTCTGCTGGATGAGGCCACGCAAGGGTTGGATCAACCGGGCGCCGCGGCCTTTTACCAAAGGATCGAGCAGGTGCGCCGCGATATCGGCTGCGCAGTCGTCATGGTCAGTCACGATCTGCACGTGGTCATGGCGGCCTCGGACCGGGTTCTGTGCCTGAACGGACATATCTGCTGTGAAGGGTCGCCGCGAACGGTTGCTGATGCGCCTGAATACCGTGCGCTTTTCGGCAGTGGCACTAAGGGGACCATGGCGCTCTACCAGCATCAGCACAGCCATTCGCACGACCATGATCACTCGCATGATGAGGCACATTGATGCTGGATGACTTCATGGTGCGCGCAGCGCTGGCTGGTGTTGGCGTGGCGATTGCCGCAGCCCCTTTGGGTTGTTTCGTCGTTTGGCGCCGAATGGCTTATATGGGAGAAGCCACGGCCCATGCCTCGGTCCTTGGGGTCGCGCTGTCGCTTGCTTTCTCGCTTCCGCTTCTGCCCGCAATCCTGGCCTCGGCCCTTGCCATGGGGTTGGCCGTAACGTTGCTGCGCGGCAAAGGCTTTGCCATGGACACATTGCTGGGCGTTATCGCCCATACCGCGCTGGCGGCAGGTCTGGTGACGGTGGCGCTGTTGTCAGATGTACGTCTTGACCTGAACGCTTTTCTGTTTGGCGACATTCTGGCCGTGACCAAAGGGGACCTTGCCACCATCTGGATCGGAGGAGCGCTGATCCTGACAGTGATGACACTCAGGTGGTCTGCTTTGCTGGTCGCCACGCTGAACCCCGATCTGGCCTATGCATCAGGCATCGACCCCAAACGCGAGGAGCTTTGGCTGACCCTCGCCATGGCGCTGGCCGTTGCAGTCGCAATCAAAGTGGTTGGCATCCTGCTGATCGCCGCACTGTTGGTCATTCCGGCAGCCGGGGCGCGGTCGCTGGTCAAAACCCCGGAAAGCATGGCTGTTTTCGCCGCCGTGATCGGATCCCTCGCCGCTTTGGGTGGGCTCGGCGGTGCCTATCTGGCCGACACACCGGCGGGTCCCAGCATCGTCTGTGCCGCCGCAATAATCTTCCTGCTGACCGCGCTTTTTGGCCCTTTCATCCGCAAGGACTGATTCCGCTGCAAAACGCTGGTTTCGCTTTTGAAAAACTGCTAGGCACGGCGTAGCAAACACCTATGGAGACACAGATGATCCGCACCGCTCTGATTGGACTGACCCTGCTGGCCCTGACCGCCTGCGAAACTGCAAAAGGCGTTGGTCGGGATATCGAGAAAGCCGGGGACGCAATTACCAACACGGCAAGCGACGTTCAGGAAAACATCTGATCCCCTCCATTTTGGGGCAAGAACTTTGCCGCCCTCAATATATTGTTGAATGATCCAGCATATCGTGGCTATAATAGAGCCACAGGTGCATAGACGCGGCATTGCATATCTGACAGGACGTTGGGGTTCTTGTGGTCACACAAGAACCCCTTCTCGCATTTGGCGAAAGGTAAGTGGCAGTCTGATTGCCCAATAGCCTGGGAAAAGGAAAAGGCGTCAGGTGCGCAGACGCGGTCTTTGCATGTGCCCTTGCGGAACACTCCTGACGCCTTGCCGGTTCGGCACACCCGAGGGACGCACCGTTCCAGTTGTCTCGGCCCCCGCAGGAACCGCGACCACCGTGCCACGCTCGTGAAAGCGCGTCACAGCCCGCATTAACCATCTGATAAGGTTTCGAAACGGTCCGGCCATGATGCCCGGACCACCTTGAAACCAGTCGGTAACCCGCTGCGATCACAGAAAAACCCGAAAGTTCCCCATCATCCGCGTAGCCCCTTTGGCCTTTGCGTCCCGCCGTGACCCCTAAAGGCCTTGGCGATAACGAAACTGTTACATCCGATCCGCAGTCCGGCAAGAAAATAGCACCGCAGCATGAAAATTAGCCGTGGATAAAGTGTTGATATCCGCAGGGATGAATTTGTGGACAAGTCTGGAAACCCAGCCGCGAGGGGCTGTTGAGTACGGAAAACTCCCGTCTGTGAAAAATGGCCTCCTTCGCACCCGTTTCTGCACCCGCAAATGGGTTTCCTGAAGGTGCAGAGGCAGAATCACGTTGCCAATCCGAATCAAACCGCGCAATTCGACCTGAATAACCAGAGAGCTCGGGCGACAGCATCGAACCACTGCAACACCGCGCTGAAGGTCGCGGGCCCAATCCCCTGCCGCCAAGAGACGCCGCGTATCTGGCGGAAAGGACCAAAAGCCTGTTGCATGTGGGGCGCGCCGCCGCCCGAACCGCCTCCTCCCTGCGGAGACGGGTAGTCCTGAGAAGCGCCCTGACCCGGCCGGAATTACCTACTACGCCGCGGCATACCTTAGCAGCCGGTACCCCCTACAGCCCGTCCGAGTCAGGGTCGCTTCAGTTCACCTGCCGTTCCAGAACGGTGCTGTAGGTCGTTCCACGACGCAGGCTACGGAAATCCGCGTAAATTTTGCCGTCCTCATACCGGGCATCAATCAGCGCATTCACACCGATCTCGGGGTTGGCCGAGCTTTCGACGATGCTGATCCGGGTCGGGTCATCCAGACTGATGGTGCCAGTCGCGTCCATCACCCGCCAGGTCTGAGCCGCATTCGGACGCCACTTACTGGGCCCCCAAAACACATTGTCCTGCTGCTTTTGGATATCCAGAACCCACTCGGCGTTGTTGAACCGAGGCGCGTCCCCAGTCGAGGTCCGGTTCGGCCCGACGGCGGTATAGCTGCCCGTCCACGTCCCGCGCAGGTCCGGCGTATCGGCTGCGGCTGCGGTGGCAAGGCTGAGGCTCGTGGCCAAAGCGGCTGCTCCGGCAGTTATAAATCTGGTCATGGTCTCTCCTCCGTTTGTGTCCGGGCCGATGCTGGCCTGCTCAACAGATTGGGAGGAGGCGGACACGTTACAACATTTGTGAAGGAAGCTTCATGAAGGGTTTAGATTGCGGTTAATCAGGCCCACGCCAAGGCGGTTCCGGCGACAACTAAGGCAATCCCGACCCCTTCCCGCATCGAGAAGTCTTCACCGAACAAGAAGAACGAGGCGATGGCGATCAGCACAACCTCGGCCCCCAGAATGCCGGTATAGATGATGCCCAACCGCTCCTCGCGCAGCGCGGCAAGCTCCAGCGTTGCGGCGGCCAGCAGGGTTGCCACGATCAACAGGCTAAGGCCGAGGCCGGGGATTTTCCACCAGAACTTCATCGAGATCATGGCAATGGAATAGAGACCTGCCGATCCGAGGGCGATTATGGGGACCATGGACATAGGGGCCTCCTGCCGAAGTTGCCGCTAGGTCAACACTAGCAAGTTTTAAAAAGTTGGGCTGTGAGCTGGATCACAGATCCGGATATCCTGTTTGGATTTCAAGTGATTTTACTCAGCCCTCAAGCTTGAAGTGCATAACGGCCCCGCAGAATATTCATATATTCTGATTCGAATTTTAAAGGAGGGGAGCCATGACGACGTTTCACGAAATCGGTCTAACCGGGGTGCGAATTCCTCGAATTGGTTTTGGGTCAACAGGAATAGGTAGCATTCCGCAAATCTATGGTTACGAAGTTGATGAGAATAGGGCGCGAGAAACCTTGCGCAAAATACTTACCCGCCCCGACGGGTTTATCGATACCGCACGCGGCTATGCTATGGGCCGAAGTGAAGACCGCATTGGGAGCGTAATTCGTGAACTCGGCGGTTTGCCAGAAGGTTGTGTATTGTCCACGAAAATCGACCGCGACATGGAGACGAGCGTGTTCGACGCTACCCAAGCCAGGCGGTCGTTAGAGCAAAGCCTGATGGCACTCGGCGTAGACAGCGTCGACATCCTTCACCTCCACGACCCGGAATACGCTGGTGATATGTCAGAGATCACGCGCAGCGGAGGTGCGCTGGACGAATTGTTCAAAATCAAAGAGGAAGGCCTTGCAACTGCCGTTGGTTTGGCCGGCGGACGGCTGGACGTTCTGTCGCCTATGTTGCGCGACTGGGACTTCGATGTCGTGATGACGCATAACCGGCACACACTTGTAAACGTGAATGCTTCGCCCCTAATCGAACAAGCCGTTTCCAAGGGTGTCACCGTCTTAAATGCAGCACCCTACGCGGGAGGAATTCTGGCAAGAGGTAGCGCGGTTCACCACTTTTACGTTTACCGGCCAGCAACAGAAGAAATGCTCGCGCCTGTGCGCGCGGTCGAAGATATCTGTGCCCGATACGACATTCCAATGGGCGCGCTGGCGCTGCAATACTCGCTTCGAGATGCAAACATTGCTTCAACAGTTTGCGGGGTGACGTGGCCCCAGCATGTAAACCAAACGCTTGAGTGGGCCGATTGGGACATACCTGAGGCGGTCTGGACTGAACTCACCGACCTCGGACAATCGGACGCCGATCCAGAATCCGCATAAACTTAGACAAACCAAGAGGAAGAAATGGACAGCCTTAGCTGTCCATTTTGAGCGCTGAAATAAACGCCTCCTGCGGGATATCGACCTTCCCGAACTGGCGCATCTTCTTTTTCCCCGCCTTCTGCTTATCCAGCAGTTTGCGTTTCCGGGTGGCGTCGCCTCCGTAACACTTGGCGGTCACGTCCTTGCGCAGGGCCGAGAGGGTCTCGCGGGCGATGACCTTGCCTCCGATGGCGGCCTGGATCGGGATTTTGAACATATGGCGCGGGATCAGGTCCTTGAGCTTTTCGCACATCGCCCGGCCCCGCATCTCGGCCCGGTCGCGGTGGACCATGGTCGAGAGCGCATCGACGGGTTCGTCATTCACCAGCACCGACATCTTGACCAGATTGTCCTCTGTATAGCCGGTCATCTGGTAGTCGAAGGATGCGTAGCCCTTGGTCACCGATTTCAGGCGATCGTAGAAGTCAAAGACGACCTCGTTCAGCGGCAGGTCATAGACGACCATGGCGCGGCTGCCCGCATAGGTCAGGTCCAGCTGGATACCACGGCGGTCCTGGCACAGTTTCAGCACGTCGCCGAGGTATTCGTCGGGCACCAGAATGGTCGCCTTGATGCGCGGTTCCTCGATATGGTCGACCTTCGAGGGGTCGGGCATGTCGGCAGGGTTGTGCAGCTCGATCATCTCGCCGTCTTTCATGTAGACGTGATAGATCACCGACGGCGCGGTGGTGATGAGCTCGATATCATATTCACGTTCGATCCGGTCGCGGATGACCTCAAGGTGCAACAGGCCCAGAAAGCCGCAGCGGAAGCCAAAGCCCAGCGCGGCCGAGGTCTCCATTTCGAACGAGAACGAAGCGTCGTTCAGCGCCAGCTTGTCGATCGCATCGCGCAGGTCTTCGAATTCGGAACTGTCGACGGGGAAGAGGCCGCAGAACACCACCGGCTGCGCGGGTTTGAAGCCGTCCAGCGCGTCCTCAGTCCCGTTGCGGTCATTGGTGATGGTATCCCCGACGCGGGTGTCGCGGACCTGTTTGATCGACGCGGTGAGAAAGCCGATCTCACCGGGGCCTAGGCTGTCGACCATCTCCATCTCGGGGCGAAAGACTCCGACGCGGTCCACATGATGGAGGGTCCCGTTCGACATGAACTTGACCCGCATCCCCTTTTTCAGCGTGCCGTCCATGATGCGGACCAGGACGATCACGCCCAGATATGCGTCGTACCACGAGTCGACCAGCATCGCCTTGAGCGGCGCGTCCAGATTGCCTTGTGGTGCGGGCAGTTGCTGCACGATGGCTTCCAACGTCTCGTGGATGCCCTGCCCCGTCTTGGCGCTGACCTGAATGGCGTCGGTCGCGTCGATGCCGATCACGTCCTCGATCTGTTCGGCCACGCGGTCACAGTCGGACGCGGGCAGGTCGATCTTGTTCAGCACTGGCACGATCTCATGATCGGCGTCGATGGCTTGATAGACATTCGCCAGCGTCTGCGCTTCGACCCCTTGGGTCGAGTCCACAACCAGCAGAGACCCTTCGACCGCACGCATGGACCGTGAGACCTCATAGGCAAAATCCACGTGGCCGGGGGTATCGATCAGGTTCAGCACATATGCCTCGCCATTGTCGGCGGTATAGTCGATACGGACCGTGTTGGCCTTGATGGTTATGCCCCGCTCGCGCTCGATATCCATGCTGTCGAGCAGCTGTTCCTTCATGTCGCGATCCTTGACCGTTCCGGTCTCTTGGATGAGCCGGTCAGCAAGGGTGGATTTGCCATGGTCGATATGCGCGACGATGGAGAAATTGCGGATATGAGCGAGGTCTGTCATAGCGACGGGATATGGTTCGAAAACGGGCGCTGGTCAAGGTGGGACCGCACCCGGTAAACCCCTTTGTTTCCGGGTCTGTTGCTTATGAAGCCAACTCGTTTTTGATCAGTTCGGCATTCATCCAATGCGTGTCGCTTTGCACATGGTCTTCGCGCACGTATTTCGCCAGGTGCGTTGGCATATCCCGCTCTGGGAATGCTGCAAAGTCTCGAACGACGAAACCCTCTTGCCTCTCCAGATCAAGATCGGAAAGAACCGTGCTGACAACCTGATCCGAATACCGCCCGCGATACAGTTCTGGGACGGATGCGATCCCAAGTTCGGCAAAGCGCAAGAGAGTCGCGTCCCAGGCCTGAACCTCCTCCTGCTTAATCCACGCAAAACCCAGAAAATAGGATGGCAACGCGCGGTACGCTATAGAGTGGCGCGCAAAGAGATATTCGCCAACTATGCGCTCATCCCCGGCCAGTTGAGGCGAGATTCCAGCCGCAAAGGCTTTCATCCAATCGCGCGACGGATGGTATCGGGCATCAAGGCTGCGCGGATGGCAGCCCTGACTGTGGATTGTCGTATTCTCACCGTCCATTTTCTCGGTAAAGACAACCTCATTTGCGGCAATCAACCCGCCGACACTGCGCATGATCTTGTCATCGCTGGTGGCCCCGGGGGATTGCGGCAAATGGAATGTGCGGCCGTATTTCTTAAGCATTTTAGTTTCAAATCCGATGGTTTGCCTTAGCAAATGCGACTTTGTTCCACTGCGCAATCACAATTTTGCAACGCCTGATTGATCCCGAATCCAGTTTGATTCATACTCTGTCGAAAGCCGAGAGGGGCGCAAGATCCCTCCGGGCAGGCAAAAACGAGGCATGAGCATGAAAAAGTTCTTCCTAATCGCATTCTGTGCTGCGTCCGTGGCAAGCTCTCCGTTGGCTGTTGAGGCCGCGCAAATCAAGCGGGCGTGTCTGGCATCGGACCGGTCGGCAGCGACACGGGATCGGTGCACCTGCATTCAGCGCGTGGCCGATCAGGCACTGACGCGCAGCGATCAGAAGACCGTCTCGAAATGGTTCGCTGACCCACATCAGGCGCAAGAGCTGAAGATGTCGCGCACCGCGCGCGATGATGCGTTGTGGGATCGGTATCAGAATTTCGGCCAGATGGCGCAGGCGATCTGTAGCTAAATACCTCAGCATCCTTGACCTGACCCGTCCTGCGCCTCAGAAAAGGCGCAGCAAAAGGGGTGTGCTATGGTGATGAAAGGGCTGACTTTGCGGGGCCTTGAAGTGTTCGAGGCCTTAGCGCGCACCGGTTCGGTGGCGCAGGCGGCCGAGATCACCGGGCTCAGCCAGCCATCGGTCAGCCAGCAATTGCGCAATCTGGAAAATGCGTTGGGCACCGAACTGGTCGACCATGGACGTCGCCCGATGCGGCTGACGCAGGCTGGGCGCAGCTTTCTGGCACGCGCCGAAACCGTCTTGGCCGAGTTACAAATGGCCCAGAGCGAGTTGACCGTGATGGATCTGGGCCATCTGACTACCCTGTCCATCGGGCTGATCGACGATTTCGACAATGACCTGACACCCAGACTGGCGACATTGCTGGCCGACAGCCTGACGCGTTCGAAGTTCAAGCTGATCACCCTGCCCAGTCTTGACCTGTTCGCCGACCTAGAAGCCCAGCGCCTGCACATGGCTGTATCAGCGCATTCCGGTGAAGTGCTTGAAGGCGTAGCCGAATACCCCCTAGTGCAGGATCCGTTCATTCTGGTCACTCCCAAAGGAGCGCAGGATGCGGTGCAGACGCTTCCGTTTCTGCGCTACGCCCGTGAACAGCTTATCAGCCGCCAGATCGAGGCACATCTGGCCCGCCAGAAGCTAGAGTTCGAGGAACGGTTCGAGATCGGCTCGCATCTTGCGCTGATGGCAATGGTCGCGCGTGGCCTCGGCTGGGCCATCACCACGCCCTTGGGGTTCATGCGCGCCGCCCGGTTCCATGACAGCCTAGAGGCGCACCCAGCCCCGTTTGGGGACTTCTCGAGGATGATTTCCCTGTTCACCCGCACCGATTGGTCCGATCAGGTCCCGCAAGAGGTGGCCGATATGATGCGCCGCCTGATGCGCAGCCAGATCGTGGACCCGGCGCTATCGCAACTGCCGTGGCTGTCAGACAGGCTCAAGGTGATGGGCTAACCCCGCAGATGCGCCTCAAGGCCTTCAACGGCTGCTTCAATCAGGTCCAAGGCTCCATCAAAATCGCGGGTATAGTAGGGATCAGGCACATGGTCCGCACCAGTTTGCGGAGCAAAATCGGTCAGCAAACGAACCGGAGTGTCACTTCCCGCAGGGCGCAGATGCTCGATATTCGCGATATTGTCGGCATCCATCCCGATGATCAGATCGAACCGGTGGAAATCCTCGGCCACGAATTGCCGCGCCCGTAGATCGTCCAGCTTAATCCCGCGCGCCCGCGCCGCTTTTTGCATCGCCCCATAAGGCGGATCACCGATATGCCAGCCCGAGGTCCCGGCACTGTCGGTGACAAAATGGGGCGCACGGGTACGAAAAGCACCTTCGGCGGCAGGAGAACGGCAGATATTGCCCAGACAGACAAACAGGATACGGTGGCTCATGAGGCAAGGTGTAGCGCGTGAGGCAAAGATGGGAAAGATCGTCATTCTGACAGGTGCCGGGATTTCCGCCGAAAGCGGTTTGGGCACATTTCGCGACGAAGGCGGTCTGTGGTCCCAGCACCGGATCGAAGACGTCGCCACGCCCGAGGGCTTTGCACGTGATCCAGCGTTGGTTCACGGCTTTTACAACGCCCGCCGTATTCAGGCTGCCAAAGCGCAGCCCAACGCCGCCCATCTGGCGCTCGCCCGCCTGCAACGCGACTTTCCGTCGGAGGTTGTGATCGTCACCCAGAATGTTGACAACCTGCACGAGGCTGGCGGGGCCGAAAACGTCCTGCACATGCACGGCACGCTTGCAGGAGCACTCTGTGCCACTTGCGATCATCGCTGGACTGCCCCACCCGAGATGTCCGTGGGCGAGGTTTGCCCGGCCTGCACCGCCCCCTCTGCCCGACCCGACGTGGTCTGGTTCGGCGAGATGCCGTATCACATGGACCTCATTTACGACCACTTGGCAGGGGCGACCGTTTTTGCATCAATCGGCACGTCAGGTCAGGTCTACCCGGCATCTGCATTCGTACACGAAGCTGCCTTGGCCGGAGCGCGAACGGTTGAACTAAACCTTGATCCCTCGGATGGCGCCTCGCGGTATGATGAAGTCATTCTGGGCCCAGCCACTCAGATCGTGCCGCAGTGGGTCGACGGATTGCTGACCCAATCCTAACCTGCGGTTGAAAAACGATTTATTTTGGGGCTGAATAACCCTGCCAATACCGGAGGCCCCAATGACCGACCCGAACAACCCCCAGCCAGAGATCCTTGAGGCACACAGCATGGACAGCCGCGATGCGCTGGGCGATCAACTGGCCAATCTGTGGTGGACCTTCCTGCTGCGCGGCCTTCTGGCAGGCGCGCTGGGAATTGCAGCGCTGTTCTGGCCCACGGGTAGTATCGCACTGCTGCTGCGGCTGGTGGGGGTGTTGCTGGTATTGGATGGCGGCCTCACCCTGCTGGGGTTCGGGCGGCGCGGCCTGATCGGCGGTGTTGGCGTCGGCGCGCTGCTGATCGGTCTGGTACTACTGATCTGGCCCGAAGGCGTCGCGCGCTTGACCTTTTTCCTGCTAGGCGCATGGGCGCTGATCGTGGGGATCGGCGCGCTGATGGCGTGGCGACAAATGCCCGAACGCAACCCAGATGCGGGGACTGTTCGCAATTCGGGGATCGTTGCCCTAATCATCGGGCTGGTCCTGTTGTTTTGGCCCGGTAGTGGTATGGTCGCGCTTGGCTGGGCGATCGCCTTCTCAGCCCTGGCCTTCTCTGCCGTCATGTTCTTTCTGGCAGCGCGCTTCAAACGCGCCCATGACCGGGTCGCCCCGCGTGTCGTTAACCGCTAAGGCGCAAACAGGCCGGGTTTTACCCGGCCTGACGCATGGATGACGGCCGCATCGCGGCCTGAAGACAGGCGTAGGCCTAGTTGGAATGCGACCCGTGGCCGCCCGTATCGTGACGTTCCAAATCGACGGGAACCTCGATCACGACCTCACCGGCTTTTTCGAAGATCAGCGTCACAGGAACCGTCTCACCTTGTTCGAACGGAGCGGCAAGTCCCATGAACATCACATGGTCGCCGCCGCGTTTCAGCATATGCGACTCGCCCGCCGGGATCACAAAGCCTTCCTCAACATGGATCATCTTGGCAACGCCGTTTTCATCGATCTCATGGGTATGCAACTCGACCCGTGCCGCCGCATCGGATTGCACACCGATCAGCCGGTCCTCGGCATCACCACTGTTTTGGATCACCATAAAGGCCGCCCCGGCCTTGGCTGCTTTGCCTGCCGACCGCGCATAGGCATCCTCGACCGTGATAGTGTCCTGCGCCATAGCGGCGGAGGCAAAGGTAACGGCGGCCAGCACCGCCGTGAATTTGGATGAAAAGGGCATTGCGCCTCTCCTGACTTGGGTATTTGAACGAACTGAGTTTGCGATCAAATCCGGGCCGGAGGCGCGCGCGCCGGATGACGTGGACGGGGTGCCGCGATCAGATTTCCGCGTGTGCGTGCCGGCACGGCAACCTTGGGGCGCGGCGCAGGCGGAACGTCCACATGCGGCGCGTCAATCGCCCCCAGCAATGTCAGCGCATAGTCCGGACAATAGTGCGGCGGTTGCGTCGGTTGTCCTTCGGCGTCCATATAGACGACCACCGGCCCTGTGCCCGTACACAGCACCATCTGCCCTACAGCGGCGTCCACCCCGCGCGAGGCCGCAACGCTCTGACCGGTCAGGACAACCAGCAGCGAAAGCATGTAAGGCAAGAGATATTTCAGAACGGGTCTCACTCTGACCCACGGTATAAGCCCGAGGGAAAGCGGGCTTCAAGCACAATCGGCAGCGCTAGAAGCCCTTGGTTTGAAATGAACAGTCAGCGGTCCAGTTCCGGTCGTTTTACGGACCCTTTGGTCAAGCTCGTATGCAGCCGGTTCACCTGACGTTGCATCCGAAAACCTGTCCCAAAGGTATTGCCGAAAAAACCGGTCAACAGGGCAAGAAAATCGTAGGATTTGAAAGACATGAGAGTGAACTCCGCCAGATGAATATGACTAAGCTTAACCCTACGTCAGCCAACTGTATGTGAACATTGTCACGCTGGAAGTGCTTTTCTCGTAATGCCCTGACTACAAACGAAAAGACCCCACACCGGACAGGTGCAGGGCCAAAATTCGCAGATCGGAAAAAGCTTAGGCGGAGGCCTGTGCCTTAGCGATTTCTTTTTTCACTTTCAGCGCGTTGGCCGACAGCTCTTCGTCCTTAGCTTTGGCCAGGAACGCGTCCAGACCACCGCGGTGGTCGACCGAGCGCAGCGCAGCCGCCGAGATGCGCAGCTTCACGCCACGGCCCAGAGCTTCGGACTGCAAGGTGACGTCGTTTAGGTTGGGCAGGAAACGACGACGAGTTCTGTTTTTGGCGTGGCTGACATTGTTGCCAGTCATCGGGCCTTTTCCGGTCAGTTCGCAACGGCGCGACATGGTTTCTTCCTTTGTTTCTGGAGGCCAGGCAAAACGCCCTCGGCCAAATCACTAGGGGCACAACCCGAAGTCGCGCCCGAAAACTGGTTGGATGCGTGTAGTGGGAATCGCCGAGAGGGTCAAGACGGATCGACGGAATTCTTTGACTTTGCTGCATGACGCCGGGGCGCACCCGTCACATCATGGTTTTGTCAGGAAAATTCAAAAAAAAACACCACACTAACCAGCCCCCTAAGCCAGATGAGACAGCATCTGTTGCGCAGCAGCAGCCGGGCTGAGCACCCCTTGCGCGACTTTGGCATTCAACGATGCCATTTCAGCTTTGGCCTCGGACGTTTCCAGCCTGGCCAGCAGGGCATGGCGCACCTCCTGATCGAACCAGAAACAGGCTTGATCGGACCGGTTCGCTGCCCATTGACCTGTTTCACGGCGCCATTGGCTAAGCGCCTGCATCTCGACCCAAGCCTGTTCCAACCCGTGTTCTTCGACGGCTGAAACCGTCATTGCCTTGGGAAAGCCCTCAGGGTCCTGCGGGCGCTTGCGCAACAGCCGCAATGCTCCCGCATAATCTGCGCAGGTACGGGTTGCAGTAGCCTTGAGGTCCCCATCCGCCTTGTTGACCAGAATCATATCCGCCATTTCCATGATGCCGCGCTTGACCCCCTGCAACTCGTCCCCGCCCGCCGGTGCAAGCAAGAGCAGGAACAAGTCCGACATCTCGGACACCACGGTTTCGGATTGCCCCACGCCAACGGTCTCAATCAGAACCACGTCGAACCCTGCGGCCTCGCACAGGGCGATGGCCTCGCGGGTGCGACGGGCCACACCACCCAGATGGCTTTGGCTTGGGGACGGGCGGATAAAGGCGGCGCGTTCGCGGCTCAGACGCTCCATCCGGGTCTTGTCGCCTAAAATGGACCCGCCGGACCGGGCCGAGCTGGGATCGACCGCAAGAACAGCAACGCGCAGCCCCTGCCCGATCAACATCATGCCGAAGCTTTCGATAAATGTGGATTTGCCAACGCCCGGCGTGCCCGACAGCCCGATGCGCAGCGCCTGCCGCCCGGAATTGGCCAGACGCGCCAATAGTTCACCCGCCTGCGCCCGGTGGTCAGCACGGCCGCTTTCGACCAAAGTGATCGCGCGGGCCAGCGCACGCCGGTCTCCGTCCAAAATCCTGTCACTCAGGTTGTCTATGTCCATTTTCGTCCCAACCTCCTGCGGCTCCACTACTTGCCGTCGCCACAGCCGATTTGTCCAGACCGGACTGTGCGAAGAACCCGCTGGATGCCAACACGCTGCGCTGTTTTTGTGACCCTGGCGATTGGTTTTTGTCCCCCTCACCGTCGCTGCTCAGGCCCAGCGTGCGGACCCGCTTTGGGTAAAGGCGTGCGAGATAGTCCTCTCCTCTGACGAAACCGGTGCAGAGGAACTGGACGCCGCCCGGCGCTTGGCGGATAAAGCCTGCATGACTCGACTACCAATCGACGACGCCATTCCTGGACTGCTGGCTGCCCTAAAATCCGCAGGGCGGGCCGTACTGCAAGCGCCTCCGGGCGCGGGTAAGACGACCCGGGTCCCTCTGGCGATGCTCGAGGCGGGTTTGTGTGACGGCAAGATCGTGATGCTGGAACCGCGCCGTCTGGCCGCCCGTTCGGCAGCGGAACGCATGGCCGAAACGCTGGGCGAACGTGCGGGGCAGACGGTGGGCTACCGGGTACGGGGCGAAGCGAAGGTGTCGGCCAACACCCGGATCGAGGTCGTGACCGAAGGCATCCTGACCAGGATGCTACAATCCGAACCCGACCTGCCCGGCGTTGGCGCGGTGATCTTTGACGAATTCCACGAACGGTCCATTAATGCCGATTTTGGACTGGCGCTTTGCCTTGAGGTGACAAGCGCGTTGCGCGACGATCTGATCCTTTTGGCCATGTCTGCCACGTTGGACGCCGAACCTGTCGGGCGGTTGATGAACGCGCCACTAGTAACCTCGTCCGGCCGCAGCTTTCCGGTTGAAACACGCTGGCTGGACCATCCTTTGGGCACGAAGGCGCGACGGCTGGATGCTCTGGTCGATCTGGTGGTGCAGGCCGAACGCGAAACAACCGGCGGGATGTTGGTTTTCCTGCCAGGCGAGGGCGAGATTCGCCGCGCCGAAAACGCCTTGGCCGGGCGCTTGCCCGATGTGTGTGTTGTGCGCCCCCTATTCGGCGCGATGCCCTTCGCCGCCCAACGCAAGGCGATTGGTCCGGTCGAGACGGGGCGCAAGGTCGTTCTGGCCACGTCGATTGCCGAAACCTCTCTAACCATTCCCGACATCCGCGTTGTGGTCGATATGGGACAGGCACGGAGGGCGCGGTTTGATCCGGGATCAGGCATGTCGCGGCTGGTAACGGAACGGGTCACACGCGCCGAGGCAACCCAACGCACGGGCCGTGCCGGACGCGTGGCTGAAGGCGTTTGCTATCGCCTGTGGTCTAAGGGCGAAGACGGCGCGCTGGCCGCTTACCCTCCGGCCGAGATCGAGGCAGCCGACCTGACCGGTCTGGCGCTGGAACTGGCGCTTTGGGGGGCGGAACCGGGCGATCTGGCCTTTCTGACCCCTCCGCCCGAAGGCACGATGTCTGAGGCCCGCGCCTTGCTGACCATGCTGGACGCACTGGACCGCAAGGGGCGGATCACCGATCACGGTCGCGCGCTGGCCGCCCTGCCCCTGCACCCAAGGCTAGGACATATGCTGGAACGTGCCGGGCCGGACGCCGCCCCTCTGGCCGCGTTGATGGCCGAGCGCGACCCACTGCGTGGCGCGCCTGTTGATATGTTGTTGCGGTATGAGGCCTTGCGTGACCTGCGCACTTTTCAACGCGACCGCGTCTGGCAAGTAAATACGGGTGCGCTTGATCGCATCAAGGCCGAAGCCAAGCGGCTGCGCAGAAAGGGCAGCCCATCCGACCTGAGCCCCGCCGCCATGGCCGCGCTGGCCTATCCCGACCGCATCGGCCAAAGCCGCAAAGGCGATGAGCCGCGCTATGTCTTGTCGGGTGGCAAGGGAGTGGTACTGGACAGCACGGACACCCTGGCCGCAGCCCCCTATCTGGTTGTCACCGACACCGACGGCGATCCGCGCGAGGCGCGCGTGCGCATGGCTGCGCAGATCTCGGAACGTGAAATCCGTGATCTCTTCGCGGATCAGATCGCCTGGGTCGAAAGTTGTGCGTGGTCCAAACGCGACCGCCGCGTCATCGCCCGCAGGCAGGAACGGCTGGGCGCGATCACCTTGGATGACCGTATCTGGAAGGACGTGCCCGACGAAACCTTGGCACTGGCGATGTTGGACGGTGTCCGCGACCTCGGCTTGCGGCTCGAAGGGGCCTCCGCCCGGCTGGCGGCGCGGGTTGAACTTGTCCGCGCCGAAGGTGCCAACCTGCCCGATTTCTCAGCCGAGGGGCTGACGAACACTCTAGAGGACTGGCTGCTGCCCATGCTGTCGGGCGTGCGTTCGGCCGAGGACTGGAAGCGGTTTGATCTGCTGCCTGCCCTGCGTGCACGGCTAGACTGGACCCAGACGCAGGAACTGGACCGACGTGCGCCGGGCGCGTTTCAGACGCCGTTGGGCCGCAAGGTACCGATTGATTATGGCGGGGCGATCCCGGAAATCTCGGTCCGGTTGCAGGAACTGTTCGGTGTCACGCGCCATCCGGTTGTCGGAGGCGAACCGCTGAAGATCACCCTGCTGTCCCCGGCCCAACGCCCCATTCAGATCACACGCGACCTGCCGGGGTTCTGGGCGGGCTCCTACGCTGATGTCCGAAAGGACATGCGCGCGCAATACCCCAAACACCCCTGGCCCGAAGACCCCACACAGGCCGACCCAACCTTGCGTGCGAAACGACGTAATTAGGCCTGCCCCTCCGGTTTATTGAATATATCTTCTTTCGTTGTTATTTGACCGCTTGAGGAGGCGCTCGGGCAGGCCGGCGTAAAAAATACATGTCACATTGGTTGCGAAATACCTGGGAGGAGATCCTTCGCCCCTTGTTCCTGCGTCCCCGCAGGGTGCAGGTCGCAGCGTTGTGCACGCGCCAGACCGATAGTGGGATCGAGGTGCTACTGATCACCAGCCGCGACACCGGTCGCTGGATCATCCCAAAGGGCTGGCCCATGGATGGCAAAGACGGTGCGGAAACGGCTGCGCAAGAGGCATGGGAAGAGGCCGGCGTTCAGGCCGCACATATCCACCGGGACCCGGTGGGGCGCTATACATATGACAAAAAGCTAAACGACGGATCTTTGCTTCCGGTTCTGACCAGCGTGTACCGAATTGAGGTAGAGGAGTTGGCGGACGAGTTCCCGGAGCTCGGCCAGCGCGAGCGGCACTGGGTTCGCCCGTCCGAGGCGGCAGAGCGGGTGAATGAGCCCGAATTGCGTGCGCTTCTTCGTCGGTATTAACACATTCGCAAGCCCTGAAAGGGCAGAAGGTTGAATAGCAGGCCCGAACCTTGTATCGGCCTGCGCTAGCCCGCAACCACTTGCAAAACCCAATGACTGAAATCCACACCAACAGCCGATGGAAGGCGCTGGACAGCGACCTGCACCGCATTTCGCGTATAGAACACGCGAATGCGTTCGTTGCGCGCCCGCTGCTGGCCTCCGGCGTTGCGTTGGCCTTTGTGGTGTTGGCGGGATTGACCGCTGCAGTGTTGTTTGGGCAGGCCAACGGGCGTCTGGTTGTGGTCGCAGCCGCCGTATTCGGCGCCTATATGGCGATCAATGTGGGTGCCAACGATGTCGCCAACAACATGGGCCCCGCCGTGGGCGCCAACGCGTTGCCGATGGGTGTCGCCATCACAATCGCCGCCATCGCCGAAAGCGCAGGTGCGCTGCTGGCCGGGGGTGATGTCGTGACGACTATTTCGCGCGATATCGTACATCCGGCTTCGGTCACAACAGAAGCGCACTTTATCTGGGCCATGTTGGCGGCCCTGATGTCTGCGGCGTTGTGGGTCAATATCGCCACTTGGGTGAGGGCCCCGGTTTCGACCACGCATTCGGTCGTTGGGGGCGTGGTCGGCGCAGGCGTCGCAGCCGCAGGTCTGAGCGCCGTGAACTGGAGCACCGTCGGCACCATAGCACTCAGTTGGATGGTCTCGCCCGTGATTGGCGGCGCGGTCGCCGCCATGTTCCTGGCTTTTATCCGCGCGCGCATTCTGCGCCAGGACGACAAAATCACCGCCGCGCGCCGCTGGGTTCCTATTTTGGTGGGGCTGATGGCAGGTGCTTTTGCGACCTATATGGCGGTAAAAGGGTTAGAGCGGGTCGTCCAAGTTGATCCTGTCATCGCATTGAGCGCCGGTGGAGGTTTGGGGCTTGTTTTCTGGCGACTTACGATCCCATGGGTGCACAGGCGGACCCGCAACATAGAGAACCGCCGCCGGGCGATGAAATCTCTGTTTGGCCTTCCTCTGATCATCGCTGCCATTTTCCTCAGCTTCGCGCATGGGGCAAATGACGTGGCGAACGCGATTGGCCCTTTGGTCGGGATCGTCCACGTGTCCGAATTCCACGACCTTGCGGCCACTGTAGCCGTGCCGCAATGGATCATGCTGATCGGCGCGTTTGGAATCTCTTTCGGTTTATTCCTGTTCGGCCCGCGCCTGATCCGCATGGTGGGTACCCAGATCACGAAACTGAACCCGATGCGTGCCTTTTGCATCGCCCTCGCCACAGCTCTGACCGTCATTCTGGCCAGTTGGCTGGGCTTACCCGTGAGCACCACCCATATCGCTATCGGCGCAGTATTCGGGGTGGGTTTCTTCCGCGAATGGGAGACAGATCGCCGCTGGAAAAAGTCCAACCAACAGCGCCCGCCTGAACAACGACGTGCCCGCGAGGAACGCCAACGCCGCAAGCTTGTCCGCCGGTCGCATTTCATGACGATCCTTGGGGCGTGGATGGTGACAGTACCCGCCTCGGCCGTCATGTCGGCGATGATCTTCGGCCTTCTGACGGCCTTCCACTAATCCACAGCGCGCCTGACCTGATCAACGGATAAAGGCTGATCCTGCGCCTCTTCGATCAAAGCCTGCACACCCGCGCAATACGGCGTCGCCACGCCATGCTGCACTCCGAGGCGGATAATCTCGCCTTGCAGGCTGTCGATCTCGGTAACGCGCCCGGCCATCAGGTCATATGCCATAGAGGTGCGCGCATTAGGATCTATCGTCAGCATCCGCGCCGCAATTTTTGAAAACAACGGCGTCGGCAGGCGAAGAACATGCGGGATAGCCCAAGCAGGCAACGGTGTGGTCGATGCAACGGGATGATCCGCAGCCCTGAGAACAGCCAGAGCCTCGGCCATTTGGTCGGCCATGAGCTGACGCCAGTTCCGGTCCATCAACTGCTGTTTCAACGTCATCCCGGACAAGGCGTTCAGCGCATTGTTGAGGTTGATGACCAGCTTGCCCCACTGAACGGCCTCGATCCTGTCGCTTTCGACAACAGGCAATTCCGCAGATCCCAGCGCCTGCCCCAAACCTCCTGCGCCGGATTGGATGACAATCTCGCCCGAGGTGGCCCGGTGAAACCGCCCGCCCTCCATTGGAACAACGTTGAACGGCACCATTCCGGCGCGGACATCCTGATCGGGCAAGGCAGCGCGCAGTACACGCGCATTCTCGATCCCGTTTTGCCAGGACAGCACTACCGACTGCGGCGCATATTGCCCAATCAGCGCAGCCATATCTGCCGTCGCTCCGGATTTGACGGTGACGATGACCACCTCGGCATCTGCCATGCACACCGGATCCTCGGCTAGGGTCAAAGTGTCAATGTGCCGGTTCTGCCCGGCAAAATCCGTCAGGGTCAGGCCATGTTGCCGGATCGGGTCCAAAACGCGGGCACGCCCCAACAGAGTGACCTCGTGACCGGCACTAGCAAGCAACCCGCCGCAATAACACCCGATACTGCCTGCACCCGCTATGGCGATTTTCATGGCGCCCTCCCCTTCAGACAAGAATTGCCGGGATAGGCCACTGGGGCAAGGTCACGTGACGTGCCGTCACCGCGCCAATCTGGGCTTCGTGCGTGCAAGCTGTTCAGAAATCTCGATATATTCGGCGTCATCTCCGGGGGGCAGTTGAAAAGCACCCTTCGCCCAATCGGCGGCCTGCCATTCCCGCGTGGCGGTCTCGATCTTTTCCTTCGAGGATGAGACAAAATTCCACCAGATATACCGATCTTGCCCCAATGTTGCGCCCCCTAACAGCATCAGCCGCGCCCCTGCTGGTCCTGCCCTGACCGAAAGGCGATCGCCTGGCCGGAACACCATCATGCGGCCGGCTTCGAAAACGTCGCCTGCAACCTCGATCGAGCCCTGCGTCACGTAGACGCCCCTATCCTCGTGATCGTCGGGCAAGGGAATGGCCGCGCCGGGGTCAAGTTGAACATCCAGATAAAAAGTTTCGGACAGCATGTTTACGGGGCTGGACGCGCCATAGGCCGATCCAAGGATGAGCCTCGCACTGACCCCTGTGTCCTGAATATGCGGCAACGCACCTTGCTTGTGATGTTCGAAATCGGGGGACATATCCTCGTGCTGGTCCGGCAGTGCGATCCAGGTCTGGATGCCGAACAGACTGTGCTTTTTGCCGCGTGTTTCGGCGCTTGTGCGTTCCGAATGGGTCACACCGCGCCCCGCTACCATCCAGTTCACCTCGCCTGGATAGATCATCTGATGGGTGCCCAGACTGTCGCGATGTTCGAATTCACCCTGATACAGGTAAGTCACGGTACCCAGCCCAATATGCGGGTGCGGGCGCACGTCAATGCCACCATCGGTGATAAATTCCGCCGGGCCCATCTGGTCGAAGAAAATAAATGGTCCGACAAGCTGACGTTTTACCGAAGGCAGCGCCCGTCGCACCTCAAACCCGCCGAGATCGCGAGCCCGAGGAATGATCAGTGTTTCAAGCGCGGCGCTCTCAGACTGGCATTCGGGGCTGTGGGTGGGGTTCCAACTCATTCCGGTGTCCTCAGTTGCAAACGTAGGCTCTGTTCGTGGATGCAACATATACCCCAAAAAACATCATTCATACTGCAATTTTTGCACATAAATAGTGCGCATTGCGAGCTACATCATTTCATTGCAATTATGTTATCACATACCATTCGTTTAGTCGCGGCAAAGAAACCCTGCTCCGAACGCCCAGAAGTGGCCCCCGCATCCTCGAGCCACTTCACAATTCGCATATCCTCCTCGGAATAAGCTGAGATCGTGCTATTTTATATCTAGCGTCAAACCGCAGGAGGATTGCATGACCGGTTCGCCCCTCAATCGTCGTTCTCTGATCGCAGGAGGCGGGGCTGTGTTGGCCTCGGGCCTTTTGGTTCCTGCTCGCGCCAAAGGGTTGGCGCCGACGCCGTCGATGCGCGGAGGATCGAACAACTATCGCCCCGGCGCTCCTGTGGTCAAACGGATTGGTGGCGGCGGGTTCTGGATGACGGGTACCGTGCGCCGCGCAGGTGACGGTGCCCCTCTGCCCGGTCAACGCATTCAAATCTGGGCGCACACAACCGAAGGTCATGAGCGCGACCCCCAAAGCCACGGCGCAACCTTAACCGACGCGGAAGGTGCGTTCCGGCTGGAGATGCCACAGATCGTGCCTGCTTTTGGGCAACCGCATGGGCATCTGGCCTATGATAGCGGCGAATTCGAGACGGTTTTCCTACGCCCTGTGATGTCCAGTGCACGGGACAAAACCCTTGCGGCGCATTTCGTGTTGCAACCTATCTAAGTGGCTCGTCGCACCGCATTGGTCTGGGTGGCCTTGTTTGTTGCGCTTTTGGTGCCAGTCATTGCTGCTGGCTTCAGCCCCTATCTGGCCTGGCGAAGTCCTATCTACATCGTTGCAGGTTTCGCGGGGGCGCTGTCGCTGAGCTTATTGTTGTTGCAGCCGCTATTGGCCTCAAAAGCTCTACCGGGAGTAACGCCACTTCTCAGCCGCCGCCTGCACCGCTGGGTTGGCCTGATTTTGATCGGTGCCATCATCATCCACGTCGCCGGGTTGTGGATCACCAGCCCGCCGGATGTTATAGATGCTTTGACCTTCACATCACCCACTCCATTCTCAGTGTGGGGCGTCATCGCCATGTGGACTGCATTCGTGGCTTGTGGGTTGGGCGTTTTGAGGCAGCGGCTGGCCCTGCGGTTTCGCATCTGGCGGCTTTTGCACACCGTTTTAGCCTCTGTGACAATTGCCGGGACCGTCGCTCATGCGCTCCTGATTGAAGGCACGATGGAGGTTGTGACCAAAGCCGCCCTATGTGGTTTGGTTCTGGTGACGAGCGTTTGGACGCTCGCCAGATTGCGTGTATGGGACCTGCGCAGGCGTTAGACGCCCAGACACCAGCGCATCACAGCCTTTTGCGCGTGCAGACGGTTTTCGGCCTCGTCAAAGATCACCGAGTTCGGGCCGTCCATGACCTCGGATGTCGCCTCTTCTTCGCGGTGGGCCGGCAGGCAATGCATGAACAGCGCGTCCGGCTTAGCATGTGACATCAGTTCGGTATTGACCTGATAGGGGCGCAGAAGGTTGTGGCGGCGTTCCTTGGCAGACTGGCTGTCATGCATCGAGACCCACGTGTCGGCTACCACCAGATCGGCGCCTTGGACGGCTTTGAACGGATCACGCTCGATCACGATCTGCGACCCTTTTTGGCGGGCGAATCCCATGAACTCTTCTTCGGGGTCAAGCTGTGGAGGGCCTGTGAATGTGAAGTCGAAGCCAAATTGACCGGCCGCATGAAGAAAGGATGCGCAGACATTGTTGCCGTCGCCGGTCCAGACCACCTTTTTGCCTGCGATCGGCCCGCGATGTTCTTCAAATGTCAGGACATCGGCCATGATCTGACAGGGATGGGTGCGGTCGGTCAGGCCGTTGATGACCGGCACGTCCGAGAATTCGGCCATTTCCGTAAGGATCGTCTCGTCAAAGGTGCGGATCATTATCATGTCGACATAGCGCGACAGCACGCGCGCGGTGTCGGCGATGGTTTCTCCGTGACCCAGTTGCATGTCTTTGCCGGACAGCACCATCGTTTGACCGCCCATTTGGCGCACGCCGACATCGAAAGACACGCGCGTCCGGGTCGAGGGTTTTTCGAAGATCAGAGCAACCATCCGATCCTTGAGGGGTTGTTCATCATCAACGGCGGCTTTGGGGCGGCCAAGGCGCGCCTGTTTCATTGCGCCGGCTTGGTCGATCATAGCCCGCAGGTCGCTTGCTTCGGTTTTGTGAATGTCGAGAAAATGGTTCATTTCGTTTCGCTTTTGGCTTTTGGTTGCCGGGGGCGCTGCCCGTCGTCATTGGATCTTGAACCAATGGCGCCCGAATGGCGGCCCCCGAGGTATTTTTGAACATAAGAAGGATCAGGCAGTGGTCAGATTGGCCTGGACCTGCTGCGCTGCTTTTTCCAGGCGGATCATGGCTTGCGCGATATCGTCCTCGGTCAGGGTCAGCGGTGGCAACAGGCGGATCACATTGTCGGCAGCAGGGACGGTGATGACCTCATTGTCATAGCCCGCATTCACCACGTCGATATTGGTGGGCTTACATTTCAGACCCAGCATCAGACCAGTGCCGCGCACCTCTTCGAAAACATCCGGGTGGTCGGCAATCAGCCCTTCGAGTTTCTGACGCAGAAGGCCCGCCTTGCGGTTCACACCTTCGAGGAAGGCAGGGGTTGCCACTTGGTCAATCACTGCGCAGCCCACGGCGCAGCCCAGCGGGTTGCCGCCATAGGTCGATCCATGAGTGCCTGCGGTCATGCCGTTGGCGGCGTCTTCGGTGGCCAGGACGGCGCCCAGGGGGAACCCTCCGCCTATGCCTTTGGCAACCATCATGATATCCGGCGTGATCCCAGCCCATTCGTGGGCGAAGAGCTTGCCGGTTCGGCCCACGCCGCATTGCACTTCGTCAAGGATCAGCAGCAGGCCATTGTCGTCGCAGATCTGGCGCAGCGCTTTCATTTCCGCATCGGGGACAGGGCGGATACCGCCCTCGCCCTGCACCGGTTCGATCAGAATCGCGGCGGTTTTCTCGGTGACGGCGTTGGTCACACCGTCCAGATCGCCAAATGTCAGGTGCACGAAGCCAGGCAGCAGCGGGCCAAAGCCCTTGGTCATCTTCTCGGACCCTGCCGCTGCGATCCCAGCCGAAGACCGACCGTGGAACGAGCCGTCGAAGGTGATGATCTCGACCCGTTCTGGCTCGCCTTTGTCATAGAAATGCTTGCGGGCCATCTTCACGGCCAGTTCGCAAGATTCCGTGCCCGAGTTGGTGAAAAACACCGTATCGGCAAAGGTATGTTCCACCAGCTTGTCGGCCAAGGCCTGCTGCTGGGGAATGTGGTAGAGGTTCGACACGTGCCACAGCGCATGCGCCTGTTCGGACAACGCGTTCACCAGCGCCGGATGCGCATGGCCCAGCGCGTTCACGGCGATCCCGGCGCCAAGATCAAGGAAACGTCGGCCATCCGCCTCGGTCAGCCAGGCGCCCTCACCTTTCACGAAGGTCAAAGGCGCGCGATTATAGGTCGGCAGAACGGACGGGATCATGGGATCATCCTTTTTGGATCAGTTGAGCCTCGTGAGTGAAACACGAAGGCCCTATTCGTCAACAGATTTGGTGGAGTTTGCGCGGAATTACAGCGCGCAATAGATCAAACAGGCCGGTTACGCAGTGATGCGTCGACGTCGGAGGCGCAGGATATGTGCAGTCTTGATCATGCAAGCGCGTATAGCGAGGTCTGCACCAACTGGGAACCCCGAAATGGACGCGTGGTCGAATTTCCGTCCAAAGGTGAACTTGTCCCTTGCTATTTGAAGCTCCTTGGCGCACCGCTGGCCCATGACACCCGCCCGCCATAACCCGCCGTTCGCGGCCTTACTGATCATTGCAGCCAGCGCGCTTCTTGCCGGGACAACTCTGCTGGCCAAGGCGTTGGGAACAGATGAGTTGGGCCCAGCCCTGCACCCGATGCAGATCAGCCACGGGCGGTTTATGTTCGCGTTTATGGTCATTGTCAGCGCAGTTGGCATTCTGCGCCCGCGCCTGAGCCGCCCGCATTGGGGGCTGCATATCGGGCGCACCAGCTTTGGCTGGTTGGGGATCACACTGATGTTCGCTTCGGTCGCGTTTATCCCGCTCGCCGATGCCACTGCGATATCCTTCCTGAACCCGGTTTTCGCCATGGTGCTAGCAATTCCATTGCTACGGGAAACCATCGGCCCGTGGCGCTGGCTTGCAGCAGCGGTCGCTTTGGCCGGAGCTTTGATCTTGCTGCGCCCCACCCCCGACAGTTTTCAACCCGCTGCGTTGCTGGCGCTGACAGCTGCCGTGGTGATCGGGATGGAGCTGATTTTCATCAAGAAGCTCTCGGGCCGAGAGATTCCCATCCAGATTCTGCTGATCAACAATGCAATGGGTCTGACCATCGCCTCGGTCGCGGTCAGCTTCGTGTTCCAGATGCCCACCTCGCAGCAATGGGCGGCGCTGGCCGGAATCGGAGTGCTGATGGCCTGTGCACAGGCCTGTTTCGTCAACGGCATGGCGCGGGCAGATGCGTCATTTGTGGCACCGATCAGCTATGTCACGCTCATCTTTGCCGCGTTCTATGATTTCGCCATTTTTCGCGTTGTGCCTGATTGGATTAGCACGCTGGGCGCCACGATCATCCTGACCGGAGGTCTGATCCTCGTCTGGCGCGAAGGACGGCAGCGTCAGGCCTTGAGCCGATAACCTGTTCGCAACATCTGCCAGGTCGCCGCGCCAACCAAAAGGGTTGCGCCTGCGCAGATAACCATCCCCAGCCACGCAGAGCTATCGGACACCCCGATCATCCCATATCGCAGCCCGTCGATCAGATAGAAAACCGGGTTCACGTGGCTCAGGCGGTTCAATACGGGTGGTAGAGCCTCTACCGAGTAAAATGTGCCCGACAGGAATGCCAGTGGCGTGACGATAAAATTGGTAATCGCCGCCATCTGGTCGAATTTATTGGCGAAAATCCCGGCGAACAGGCCAAGTGCACCCATGAAAGCCCCGCCCAGCACCACAAAAATCAACGCGATAAGTGGGTTTTGCGGCACGATACCCAACACCAGGGCCAAAGCTATGGCGACCACCAGCGCGATCAGAACGCCCCGCGCAATCCCGCCTGCCAGATAACCCAACAGGATCTCCAGCGGCGACAAGGGCGGCATCAGCGTATCGACAATGTTGCCCTGCACCTTGGCGATCACCATCGACGAAGACGTATTGGCAAAAGCGTTCTGGATCACGGTCATCATCATGATCCCGGGCGCTAGAAAGGTTAGGAACGGCACACCCATAACGTCCGAACGGCTGGGGCCGATGGCGATGTTGAAGATCAGCAGAAACAGGCCCGCCGTTACCAAAGGGGCTAAAAGGGTCTGTGTCCACACCCCCATGAACCGAAGCGTTTCGCGTTGCGCCAGGGTGAAAAGGCCCATCCAATTCACCGCCCCAAAGCGGCGCGCGTCCTGTTCGATCAGATTCTGCATGACCCACCCCATAGCTGATTCGAGAACCGCTTGTAACTCGGGCGGCAGTGATTAGAATAGGGCGCTGAGATGATTTCCCAAGGCGGCCCGAATCCGGGGCCGCTTTCCGCTTTTGAAAGGCAAATGATGTCCTGGACTGACGAGCGTGTAGAACTGCTGAAAAAGATGTGGGGCGAGGGCCAGTCGGCCAGCCAGATCGCCAAAGAACTGGGCGGCGTGACCCGCAATGCGGTGATCGGCAAGGTTCACCGTCTGGGCCTGTCGAACCGCGCAACCGGCGCGACCCCGGCCAAGGCCGAACCGAAGGAAAAACCGGCCCCCGCTGCGCCCAAGGCCGAGGCCAAACCGAAACCTGCGCCCAAGACCGAACCCGCGCGCCCCGCACCCGCTCCGACGGCCGAGGCGAAGCCCGCCGTGCCCGCCCGCCGCCAGATCATCCCGGCCGGTCAACCGCTGCCGCCGCAGCCTTCGGCCAACGAAATCAGCCCCGAGGCTCTGGCCAAGGTCAACGAGGTCGAGAAAAAGGCCAAGAAGCTGACGCTGATGGAACTGACTGAGAAAACCTGCAAATGGCCCGTCGGCGACCCCGCAACCGAGGATTTCTGGTTCTGCGGCCTGCCGGTTGAGGCCGGTAAGCCTTATTGCGAGGCGCATGTGGGCGTGGCCTTCCAACCCATGAGCTCGCGCCGCGATCGTAGGCGGTGATTGGGAACACCGGAACCTAAATACACATTGTAGAGCTTGAAAAGAGTGGAGGCGTTTCGTGAAGCCTCCTACTGGAAGTGTTGTAAATTCAAGAACTACGCAAGGCGCAACGAGCCCTCACAAGGAAAACACCCTCGCTGAAAGCTGCGAGGGTGATTTGGGTCCGAGCGTCGGCTGGGCGGACAAAGCCGTCACTCAGTCATTGGGTGGTTCATAGGGATCCGGCGTTCCCGGGGGGATCGGAGGAAACTTCTCGAATGTAGCGAGGTGCTCTTGCAACTGCGGCAGCGCCTTTTCGGCTGCCCAAGTGTGCGGGAAGAGTACGCTTTCACGCTCGTGTGGATCATTCAAAAGGTTGTAGACCCTTGGTGTGTCGAAAGACTCCGTTGCACCAAAAGCAGTCGTATTCTCTTTGAAAAGAACTTTCCAATCCTTCCATTTTACGCCGAATATCTGCTCACCCATGTAGACGATCACGCCTTCTCGGTTTGAGTTTGGTTGGTCACCAAGAAAGAACTTTGACTGGTCGACACCGTCAAAGGCTCTGTCATCAGGTACCTTGCCCCCTGCGAAAGCCGCAAGTGTCGGATAGAGATCCATTGAGTGGACAACATCGTTGCTTTCAGAACCGGCAGGGATCTTTCCCGGCCACTTGATTGCAAAGGGTACACGCATACTTCCTTCGAGGCTGGTGAATAGAGTACCGCGCCAAGGTCCGGCCGTACCATGTACCGCAGGAACTGGCGAGACGTTGGCGTTCCCAACCGGAAGAGCTTCGGGGCCGTTGTCAGCAGTAAATATCACCACGGTGTCGTCGGAAACGCCTGCTGCCTCAATCGCATCAACAATGCGCCCGATATAGCTATCTGTTTGAAACAGAATGTCGGCCCAGACGCCGTTTCCAGTGGCGCCTTCGAACTCCTCGGACACGATGTTTGGATAGTGGGTCTGAGTATAAGCAAGATAGATGAAAAACGGCGCGTCTTCGGTACTCTTTGCTTCGATAAACTCGATGGCCTTTTTCGTCAGGTCGCCATCTATTTCGCCGCGATAGTCCAGATCGTAATCTTGAGCGATGGTTGCTGGCTCGCCAGCAACACCTTGCATCACAACCGGCTCTTCCATGTTGGCATCGGCAAAACCCGGAAGCGTGCGCCAGACTGTAACGTCAGTGGTCTCAACGCCGTAAAACTCATCGAATCCTTGATTCGTTGGATAGCGCCCTTCGGTCCATCCAAGGTGCCATTTCCCGTACATGGCCGTGCTGTATCCTACATCCTTCAGCATCTCGGCCATCGTGATTTCCCATTGGGTCAGACCGTAAACGCCACCTCCCAGTGGGACCGTATGGTTGCCACTTCGGATGCCATACCGTCCTGTCATGGTCGCTGCGCGGGACGGCGTGCACTGGCTTTCTACGTTGAAGTTCGTGAGTCGTAGTCCTTCCGCAGCGAGGGCGTCCATCTCGGGAGTCGCAGTACCACGGATTATGCCACCTCCATTGAACCCGGGTTCGCCCCACCCAAAATTATCTAGAAATATGAATACGATGTTAGGTTTTTCTTGAGCCGAAGCGGCCTCGGCAAATAGAAGAGATAAGGACAGTAGGAATGTGCGGGACAACCACTTCATAACAACATCTCCAATTAAGCTCACGGACTCAAGACTGTCGAACGAAGCTGCCAGTCGTCAAGAACGGCCACTCGTTGCGGTATTTTCTCACAGTGGTAGAGCGTCAGAATTGCGGGCGAAGCTGCGGTCCGGTTTTGGTCGAATCTCCCTCAGGCTCTCTTTTGCTCAACAAAGAAAAACCGTTGCTTTCCTTGACGAACAACCGACTCAGATGTTGCCATAAGCTGGCATTCAGCTCGGCTGGGAGGTTCATATGAAGTTTTTTCTAACGACATCGACAGCAATAGTTTCCGCAGCATTCATAACAAGCTCTTCACATGCTCAAGAGGCCGCACAAGGTGGGCTAGTCGGAGAGATGACCATATCGGTTGATGATATGCGTGAACCCGCACCCGCCGATTTCTCACCCTATGCAGGTCGAGACTTTCCTACACGCCCGCTGTGGGGTGACACTCACCTGCACACATCAAATTCACTCGATGCCCGCGGATTTGGCGTTATTCTTAGCCCCGACGATGCCTATAGGTTTGCACGTGGTGAGGAAGTCACCACATCACATGGCCTCCGTGTGAAGTTATCGCGCCCGCTCGACTGGCTTGTTGTATCCGATCATTCTGACGCCATGGGTGCAATGAATGAAATCATCGCGGGAAACTCCACACTGATGCGCGATGCAACGCTCAGAGACTGGAGCGAACGGCTTAATGCGGGCGGAGACGTTGCACTTGGCGCCACTATGGAAGTTATTGAAACCTTTGCTGGCATCACCGGCGAGGCACTTCCCGAGGCTGTTGCAGATCGAAGGTTTGTGCAATCCGTATGGGACGAGTTCACGCAAACTGCGGATCATCACAATGACCCTGGCACATTCACTGCGTTCATCGGATACGAGTGGACATCTACCGAAGCTGGCAACAACCTCCACCGCAATGTGATCTACCGGGATGATGCCATTCGCGCTCGGCAAATGTTGCCCTTCACAACTGCGGAAACATTTAATCCGGAACGGCTTTGGGACTGGATGGAAACTTATGAACTAGAGACTGGTGGTCGTGTACTGGCCCTTGCTCACAACGGCAACGTCTCCAACGGTTTGATGTTTCCGGTCGAGACAAACCCTGAAACGGGTGAGCCTTTGACAGAAGACTACGCAGAGCGGCGTGCCAAGTGGGAGCCGATGTATGAGATTACCCAGATCAAAGGTGATGGAGAAACTCACCCGTTTCTCAGCCCGAACGATGAGTTCGCTGACTATGAAACCTGGGACAAATCCAATCTGGGTCCGACACTCAAAGAAGACTGGATGCTTCAGTACGAATACGCCCGCGAGGCCTTGAAGAACGGTCTCAAGCTAGAAGCTCAGCTCGGCACCAATCCATACAAGTTCGGAGTAGTGGGCTCGACCGACAGCCATACTGCTTTGGCAACGGCGGAAGAAGACAATTTCTTTGGCAAACACTCTGGCGTCGAGCCGGAACATGGCCGTTGGCAGCATGTCGTTGGCGAGTTCGATGCCTTGAGGATTCTCGGGTGGGAAATGGCAGCCTCAGGCTATGCAGCGGTTTGGGCTCAGGACAACACACGCGAAGCCATCTTCGACGCCATGGAACGGAAAGAAGTATACGGGACAACCGGTAGTCGCATCGCGGTTCGTTTCTTTGGTGGTTGGGATTTTACGGAAGCTGACGCAAGATCTCGATTGCCCGCAGAAATAGGATATGAAAAAGGCGTTCCGATGGGTGGGGACCTCGCGGACGCGACACAAGGCGCGGACGCCCCAACCTTCCTGGTTGCTGCGCTGAAAGATCCGTTCTCCGGCAATCTCGACCGTGTTCAGATTGTGAAAGGTTGGCTAAATTCCAGCGGCGAATCTGAAGAGCGGGTCTATGACGTGGCTTGGTCGGGAGACCGAGAACGCGATGCGGACGGCAACCTGCCAGCGGTGGGGAACACCGTGGATGTTGCAACGGGTACGTTTACGAATTCAATAGGTTCCCCGGAACTGATCACCGTTTGGAAAGACCCGGATTTCGATCCTTCTATGAGCGCTTTCTACTATGCCCGTGTCTTGGAAATTCCCACACCGAGATGGACAATTTACGATGCTGTTCGGTTCGGAGACGAACTGCCTGCCGAGGTGCCCACGTCAACTCAGGAACGTGCTTACACTTCGCCAATTTGGTATACTCCCGGGGGCTGAAATATACCTAAGCTGTCATCGTTACGGCAAAAGCCCGGCAGTTCCTGTCGCAGCAACACTCGGCTAGTGCGTTCATGCGAACGTCCGCTTAAGACGCGACACGGCCATTCGTTGCGCAGTACATCAGAAACTGCTTAGCGGACAAAGCGCCTGCTATTTATGGAACGCGGTCGCTCTTGACTGTTCGCTTTGCAAAGTCATTCAATACTTATTGGCCAAATGCGTGAAACGGGATGTTGTAGATGCCACGTGATACGAAATTAATCCTATGCCCGCTAAACCTTCGTCACGTCAGGTTGGACTACAGCGCCTACGAAGAAGCAATCGCAATGGCCAGGCGCAGAGAAGCGCGGCTTCTCGTGGTGACAGTTGCGCCAGAAATGGAGCGAAACTTGAATATTCGCGACTCTGTTGGCTATTGGAGCGAGCAATTGGAGAAGTTTGTGAAAGATCACCCGGCGGAAGGCGTCGAATTAGAAACTGTTGTTCGAACCGGTGCTGTGCATCGGCAAATCGTAAAGCTCGCCGATGAACGCAACGTGGATATGATCGTGATGGAGGCGGCCAACCCAAAGATTCAGGATTACCTGCTGGGAACGACCGCCAGCCACGTAGTGACACATGCCAGTTGCTCGGTTTTTGTTGTTCGGCACTAGCCGAATCAAAAAACCTCGGTAAATCGAAGTGATGGCTCCCTCATTTTTAGGAAGCCATCATTGTTTCAGTCCGCTTGTTACAGCTTTTTGTACTCGGATCGCAGAGCCAGCCACAGACAGTAACACATAATGAGGATCACCAGTGTAAACGGAATCCCCATTGAAACGGCAGCCCCTTGGAGGGCGTTCAATCCACCGCCTAGAAGAAGCGCAATTGCAACCAAACCTTCCAAAGTGCACCACCATACACGCTGAACAACGGGCGCATCCAGTTTACCACCTGCGGTGATAGTATCGATAACCAACGACCCTGAATCAGATGACGTGACAAAGAAGATCACAATCAAAATCAGCGAGATCGGGGCGACGATATTGTACAGAGGCAACTCCTTGAGGAAGCCAAACAGGGCGCCCTCTGGCGCATAACTGTCGATGACGGTTGCTTTGACGCCTTCAGCGCTACCTGCGTTCAGCATGTCAATCGCAGCCCCTCCAAAAGTGGACATCCACAATGCGCAGACCGCCGTAGGAGCAATAAGGGCACAAAGAACAAACTCACGCACCGTACGACCCCGAGAGATCCGGGCAATGAACATTCCCACGAAAGGAGACCATGCAATCCACCATGCCCAGTAGAACGTAGTCCACCCATGGAAAAAGCTGGTATCCTCTCTGCCAAAGGGATTGGAGAGCGCAGGTAGCAGCGTGACATAGTCTACCATGACTGAAACGTAACGAGCAATTGCGGCCGCCACCCCGGTCATTGCGATCACAAAAATAAACAGCCCCACAGCCATGATCATGTTGATCTCAGATAGCCGTTTCACACCGGCATCCATTCCCAACAAAACAGAACCAAGCGCAATGAGCGTGATCGCGACAATGATGATGACGGTCAATGTGGGCGAAGGCGTGATGCCAAACACTTCATTCAAACCTGCGGCAACCTGTTGCGCACCGAGGCCCAACGAGGTGGTTAGTCCGAAGAGGGTCGCAAACACGGCCAGCGTGTCGATGACATGCCCCCAGAAGCCCCAGACACGTTCACCGAGTAGCGGAAAGAACGCCGACCTAAGCGTCAGCGGCAGGTTCAAGTTGTATGCAAAAATCGCCAGTGCCAGTCCCACTGCAGCGTACACAGCCCAACCTTCGAGACCCCAGTGATGGATCGTACCAACAACACCGATATACTCATTGCCGGGCTCGGTGATGTCGATGTTTAAGGGGCGCGCATTCCCATCTTCCGAGAAGTTGTAGTACACGGGCTCCAATACACCGAAGAACAGTAGACCGATCCCGATTCCTGCGGCAAACATCATTGCGATCCAACCCGCATACGAGTAGTCGGGTTTCGCATCTTTTCCGCCAATTCTGACCTTTCCGACCGGCAAGACAATGAGCGCCAGGCAGAACAAGGTGATCGCATTCACCGACAACACAAGAAACCAATCAAAGGTGCTGGTCAGCCACGGCCGAAGCCAGCCAAAAAATGCAGCGGCCGCTTCCTGATTGGCCAATGCCACGATCACGAAGCCTAGGATCAGCAAACCAGAAACGATGAAGACAGGGTTATGGATATCCAACCCGAGCGGTCTGATGTTGTCCTGTCCGAGTTCATATTCAGTCTCGAAATCCCAGACGCGAGGGTCTGGGTCGAGCATCTTTTTTTGACTTGTATCTGACATTTTACCTCCCTAAGCGCATGTGTCATGCGCCTTAGCGTTGCACAACCTGCGGCAATCTGTCCAACATTCAGTCAGACGCAGCTGCCACGATTGACGGTGTTCCAAGGGCCAACACAGCAGAGATTTCGAACGGGACCGGTCAAATCGGCTTACAAATGCGAAAAATTCAACAGGATCAACTTGCCGCGCACCGACCCAGACGTTCGCGCGAAAACGCCGAGACCTGCAAGACTTTATGACATTGTTTTCTGTGGCCCGTATAGCCAGATCAACTGCAACGCAGCCCCCCACTTAGGTTAAGTCCACTTCTGGCTGAAAGCCCCAGCATCTTCGCGGCTGGCTCGATTGCCTCGGGCAGCCCAACTGTCGGTTGGGCAGTTTTGGCGAATTAATGTAGCTTGCTTTTGGCGTTGCCACGAAAACTCCAATTCTGCTTCCCTAAGATGTCTGCTTTGGGCTCGAACCGGACTTTGAAGTGTTGGTGATCATTGGAGCCGTTAGCAAATCGTCAGCCCTTCACTGCGCCGGATGTGATGGCAAATCCGGCATCGGTACCCAGCCCGGCAGATCATCCGGCGAGACCGAGACGTGCAGCCTCTCGGATCTGTCCTTGCCCACTTTCCGGTGCTTGCGCAGCAGGAAAATCTTACCCCAGCCGCGCCATGTGCCCACTGACCGCGCAGCTGTATCGGTCGGGAAGCGGTCGCGCCACCCATCAGGCAGTGGCAGGCCGTGCATCTCGGCCTTGTCCAGCATCCAGATCAGAGAGATGTTGCTGAGTGGGCGCGCCTCTTCGAACCCGTTCAATTGACCGCCGACATCCCCATGCGTGCCCCGGAACCAGACTTGTTCCACATGGCCCTTGAAATCAGGGGTACATTTCCACAAGACCGGCTCGAACACTTCGCGGGTCTCGTCAAGCGCCATGGCGTGATAGCCGTGGCGGGTGGCCGGGCCAAGCTGGTGGTTGTGAAAGGCGTGGCGTTCTTCGGCCCAGCGCCACAGTAGTGGAAGGCGTAGGCCCAGCGCTTTTACCGTGTCCCAGACGCCGACCATCTCAATCGCCACATCCTCGTGGCAGAAGGCTTGCCGGAATTCAGCCGCCGCCTTGCCGTTAGCGTTGCACTCATAGTGACGATAGGCCTGCTTGATGTTCCGCTCGGTCGCGTGTTCGGCCTTGAGCAACCCGATCAGATCGATCACCCCGGCAAGGCTGCGCACGCCGTATGCCCCGCGCGAATAGCCGATGAAGTAAATCCTGTCGCCGGGTTTGTAGCGCGATGCCAGATAGCCGTAAGCACGCCTGATCTGGCGATTGATCCCCCGCCCCATCATCACGTCCAGCGAGGACTTCCAGTTGTCCCACTGTACCCCGGCTTCGTAAAAAACCGAGACCTTGCTGCCCATCTCGCAACACAGACGTAGAGTTTGGCCTGCGTGGGTCTCATACCCCGGTTCCAGCGTTGACATAGTCCCGTCGAGGATAATCACGTGGCTGATCGGTTCACGGTGGCGCGACTCGGCTGAGTGTTCGGACCGCAGAGGCCGTCCGAGCCATCCCAGTACCTTTCTACTCAGCCGCGACAGATTCATGCGTCAGCAACTCCCATACTCTTTGAGGCGTGAAAGGCATATCCGCCTGTCGCACCCCGTGATCCCAGAGCGCATCCTGAACCGCATTTGCCACTGCGGCCAGCGCGCCCACGGTGCCTGCCTCACCGCATCCCTTCATCCCCATCGGGTTTGAAGTTGACGGAACCGGCGCCGAGGTAAACTTAATCATGGGTATCTCGGCGGCGCGCGGCAAGGCATAGTCCATCAACGAAGCCGTGAGCAGTTGCCCCTGCGCATCATGCACAACACGCTCGGTTAGCGCCTGTCCGATCCCCTGGACCACACCGCCATGTACTTGCCCTTCGGCCAGCATCGGGTTGATAAGGTTACCAAAATCATCGACCACTGTATAGCGGTCGACCCAGGTTTCTCCGGTGTAAGAATCAATGACGATTTCGGCAACATGTGCGCCATTGGGATAGCTGCGCGCATCCAGGTTGGCGCGCGCGTGATGTTGCAGCAGATCAGTACGGCCATCGGCGCGGGCCATATCCGCGGCCTCGGTCAGGGTGGGCGTCAGGTTCGACCCCGGCGCGCGAAAGGTTTCGTGATCGAATGTCACATCGCTTTCCTCCACCCTCATCTTATCAGCCAGATAGGGCGTGAATGCGGCGATCATGACGTCGATTGTCGCCAGTGTGGCTGTGCTTTGCACCGTAACGGACCGAGACCCACCAGTGCCGCCACCATGAGGAAGTTGATCGCTGTCGCCCTGCACCACATTGATCCGGTCCACCGGAATCCCGGTCTGATCTGACAGGAAATGGGCATAAACCGTCTCATGCCCCTGCCCGTTCGATTGGGTGCCGACATAGAGTTTCACGGTGCCATCCTCGCAGAACTCCACTTTCGCGTTCTCGGAAGGGTCCCCCAAAATACTTTCGATATAGTAACATAGGCCCTGCCCGCGGATCAGGCCGCGTTCGGCATCGGCGGCCTTGCGGGCGGCAAATCCCGCAGTCTGTTCGCCCGCGCGGGACAGGATCATGTTGAAGTCGCCCACATCATAGGTCTCGCCGGTGGCCGAGGTGTAGGGAAACGCCTCGGGGCGGATGAAATTCTTGCGGCGCAGTTCCCACGGGTCCACGCCCAGTTCGCGCGCGGCGCGGTCCATGACGCGCTCTAGCACATAAATCGCCTCGGGGCGGCCCGCACCGCGATAGGCATCGACCTGTGTGGTGTTGGTAAAGAACCCTTCGACCCGCAGATAGGTCGTCTGGACGTCGTAAACGCCCATCAAAACTTTGCTAAACAGGCTAGTCTGAATCGCCTGCCCGAAATGGCTGTTATAGGCACCCAGATTGATCTTGCTGTGAACGCGATAGGCCGTGATCCGGTGATCGGCATCAAAGGCCAGTTCGGCCAGCGAGGTCAGGTCGCGGCCATGATGGTCGGACAGCATCGCCTCGGACCGGTCGGACATCCAGTGCACGGGTTTGCCCAGCTTCTTCGCTGCAACGGCAGTGCAGAAATATTCCGGGTAGGGCATCACCTTCATACCAAAGCCGCCACCTACATCCGGAGTGGTCACGCGGATGTCTTCAGGCTCAACCCGCAGCTTTTGCGCCAGTTGAGCGCGCATGGCCCAAACCCCCTGTCCGCCATAAGCAAAATGCAGGCGACCATCGACCCAGTTGGCCTGACAGCCGCGCGGCTCGATCGAGGCAATGATGACCCGATTGTCCACCACGTTGAGCGATACAGTATGCGCCGCAGCCTGAAACGCGGCCTCGGTCGCGGCCTCGTTGCCCAGACCCCAGTCAAATGCGCGATTATCCGGCGCTTCGGGGTGCAAGGTCTCTCCGCCCGCATCCACGTCCAGCTTGGCGGGGCGTTCGTCAATCTCGACCAAGACCAGTTCGGCGGCGTCACGGGCCTGGGCTTGAGTGTCAGCAATAACCACCGCGATCGGTTCGCCAACAAAGCGCACCCGGTCGGTCGACAGCATGTGACGCGCAGGCGCTGCTGCGGGCGATCCGTCCCGGTTCTTGACCGTCGCCGCATTGATCACGGTGTCGATCTCGGCCTCTTTCAAATCCTCCAGCGTCATCACCAACCGAACCCCATCAGCTGCGCGCGCCGCGCCCAGATCAAGCGCCGTGATCACCCCATGCGCCACCTGCGAGCGGACAAACACGGCGTGCAGGGCACCTTCTGGTACAACGTCATCCATGTAGTGCCCCTGCCCGGTCAGAAACCTCTGATCCTCGGTCCGTTTGACGGGCTGGCTTCTGCCGAATTTTTCCATGGGGCGACCCTCCTGCGCGGTTCCGAAGGCGACCCTAGCCCGCCTATGGGCGATGTCCAGAAAAAGACAGGGGTTTGGACTTTAAGTTCTGCGGGATTCCGATAGCCTCAGACCCCATGACCTGGACACATGTTACCGTTTTCCCTTTCTCTGCCGCGATGACGAGCGGCAAGACCGCAACCCATGACGTTTATGCCGGGGGCGAAGGCCCACCCATCCTGATCCTGCAGGAATTGCCCGGGATTGGGCCGGAAACGCTGGATCTGGCCAAACGCCTGAACGGGGCGGGGTTTCGTGTCTACCTGCCGCATATGTTCGGCACCTATGGCAAAGTCACGATGGGCCGCAACATGGCCCGACTGTTCTGCGTCCGGCGCGAGTTCAACATGTTCCTCAAAGGCCGCCAAAGCCCCATCGCAGGCTGGATGCGGTCGTTGGCGGCCGAGATAAAGTCCCGTGACAACGCAGCAGGCGTGGGTGTCATCGGCATGTGCCTGACCGGCAGTTTCGCTCTGACCCTGATGGCTGAGGACGCGGTTCTGGGCGGCGTCGCCAGCCAGCCCGCCCTGCCGATCTTCGGCGGCGATGAACTGCACATGAGCCCCGATGATGTCGCACAAGCCCGTGCTGGTATGGCGACTAAAGGTCCGGGGCTGGCGATGCGTTATGCAGGTGACAAGCTGGCCCCGAAACGGCTGATGTGCGCGCTACAAGACGCCTTTGGTGACGACCTTGAAACGCAGGAATATGAGGGCAAGGATCACTCTCTGCTGACGTTGGATTTCCACGAACCGGCTTATCAGAGGGTGCAGGACTACTTCCGTGCCCGATTTGCCCAGGCCGGATAGCACACGCACCCTTCCCCTTCTTGCGCGCATTCGCTATTGCAATCGCTGACCCAAGATTGATGACGCAGGACGCACCCCATGGCGATGGAAAAGACATTCAACGCGGCCGAGGCCGAGGCCCGCATCTACGAGGCCTGGGAACAGGCCGGAGCCTTCAAGGCAGGCGCGAACCGTTCGCGCGACGAAAGCTTTACCATCATGATCCCGCCGCCCAACGTGACGGGCGCGCTTCATGTGGGGCACGCGTTTAACAACACGCTGCAGGATATCCTGACCCGCTGGCACCGGATGCGCGGCTTCGACACGCTGTGGCAGCCCGGACAGGACCACGCCGGTATCGCCACCCAGATGCAGGTGGAAAAGATGCTGGCCAATACCCAGCAACCCGGACGACGTGAGCTGGGGCGCGAGGCGTTTCTGGACAAGGTCTGGGAATGGAAAGGCGAATACGGCGGCACCATCATCGAACAGCTTAAAAGGCTGGGCTCCAGCTGTGACTGGTCGCGCAACGCCTTTACCATGGCGGGCGCACCGCGTGATCCGCGTACCGGCCACGAAAATTCTGCGAATTTTCACGACGCGGTCATCAAGGTTTTCGTCGATATGTACGAAAAGGGCCTGATCTATCGCGGCAAGCGTCTGGTCAACTGGGACCCGCATTTCGAGACGGCGATCTCGGATTTGGAAGTCGAGAATATCGAAACGCCCGGCCATATGTGGCACTTCAAATACCCGCTGGCCGGGGGCGAGACCTATACCTATGTCGAAAAGGACGAGGACGGGAACGTCGTGCTTGAGGAAGAGCGCGACTATATCTCGATCGCCACGACCCGCCCCGAAACCATGCTGGGAGACGGCGCGGTTGCGGTTCATCCGTCGGATGAGCGTTACGCCCCAATCATCGGGAAACTATGCGAAATCCCGGTTGGCCCGAAAGAACATCGCCGCCAGATTCCGATCATCACCGATGAGTATCCCGATCCCGATTTCGGCTCGGGCGCGGTAAAGATCACCGGCGCGCATGACTTCAACGACAACATGGTCGCCAAGCGCGGCGGCATTCCGATGTACCGCCTGATGGACACCAAAGGCGCGATGCGGGCCGATGGCGCGCCTTATGCCGATGAGGCCGACAAGGCACAGGAATACGCGCGTGGTCGCGAATTCACCGAGAACGAGATCGACGCGATCAACCTGATCCCCGATCACCTGCGCGGCCTCGATCGGTTCGAAGCGCGTGCGAAAGTCGTCGAAGAAATCACCGCCGACGGTCTGGCCGTGATGACCCGCGCCGATGATCCGCGTCTGGGCACCAAGCTGGGCGAGGATGACGACCCGGCGGCGCTGGTCCCGCTAGTCGAGAGCAAACCGATCATGCAGCCCTTCGGCGACCGCTCGAAAGTCGTTATCGAGCCGATGTTCACTGACCAGTGGTTCGTCGACGCCGAAAAGGTAGTCGGCCCTGCGCTGGATGCGGTCAAGGACGGCACGGTCAAGATCATCCCGGAGTCGGGCGAAAAGACCTATTACCACTGGCTCGAAAACATCGAGCCCTGGTGCATCTCGCGTCAGCTGTGGTGGGGCCATCAGATTCCGGTTTGGTATGGGCTCGATCTGTCGGCCGAGAACTTCAAGGATGACGAAAACGACGGCAACCTTGATCTGGTCGAATTGGGCCGTTTGCTGAACGAAGGCGGCATGCTGCATCGTGGCAATGTCATGGAATGTGCCGCAAGCCTTGAGGCCGTCACTGAAAAATTCCTCGACGACAACGCTAACATTCCTAGCCCTTTGAGCCACGCGACGGTCATCGAAGTCGTAGACAAGCATGAAGCGATCCATCAGTTCGCCGAAAGTCTTGCCCAATACGCGGTCGAACAAGACCCGACCAAGCTGGTCTATCCGGTGTGGCGCGACCCCGACGTGCTCGACACGTGGTTCTCCTCCGGCCTCTGGCCGATCGGCACGCTCGGCTGGCCCGAGCAAACCGAGGAATTGGAGCGCTACTTCCCCACCGACGTTCTGATCACCGGCGCGGATATCCTGTTTTTCTGGGTCGCCCGTATGATGATGATGCAACTAGCCGTGGTGAACGAAATCCCGTTTCACACCGTCTACCTGCACTCGCTCGTCCGCGACGAGAAGGGCAAGAAGATGTCCAAGACCACCGGCAACGTCATCGACCCGCTAGAGATCGTGGACGAATTCGGTGCCGACGCGCTGCGCTTCACCAACGCCTCGATGGCGGCCATCGGCGGCGTCCTGAAACTGTCCCGCGACCGCATCACCGGCTATCGCAACTTCGGCACCAAGCTGTGGAACGCCGTCCGCTTTGCCGAGATGAACGAGGTCTTCACCGACACCGTCCCGCAACTGGACGTGGCCGACCTGAAACCCAAAGCCGCCGTGAACCGCTGGATCATCGGCGAAACCGCCCGCGTGCGGGCCGAGGTTGACGCGGCACTGGAAAGCTACCGCTTCAACGACGCCGCGAACGGGCTTTATGCCTTTGTCTGGGGCAAGGTCTGCGACTGGTATGTGGAATTGTCGAAACCCCTGCTGCAAGGCGATGACGCCGAGGCGCAGGCCGAAACCCGCGCCACCATGCGCTGGGTTCTGGATCAGTGCATGGTCCTGCTGCACCCGATCATGCCCTTCATCACCGAGGAACTCTGGGGCCTGACCGGCGACCGCGCGAAAATGGTCGTCCACGCCGACTGGCCGACATATGGCACCGAACTGGTCGATGCCGATGCGGATCGTGAGATGAACTGGGTGATCTCGGTCATCGAAAACACCCGCTCGGCCCGTGCCCAGATGCGGGTTCCAGCGGGGCTCTACGTGCCGATGCTGGTGACAGAAATCGACGCCCACGGCCAAGCCGCATGGGACCGCAACGAGGCGCTGATCAAGCGTCTGGCCCGGATCGACAGCCTGACCAAGGCCGATGCGCTGCCCAAAGGCACGATTTCCATCGCCGCCCCCGGCGCGTCCTTCGGCCTGCCGCTGGCGGATATCATTGACATCGGTGCCGAAAAGGAACGGCTGGAAAAAGCCAAAGGCAAGCTGGCCAAGGAACTGGGCGGTCTGCGCGGGCGTCTGAACAACCCCAAATTCGTGGCCTCGGCCCCGGAAGAGGTTGTCGAAGAAGCCAAAGCCAACCTAGCCGCCCGCGAAGAAGAAGAGGCTAAACTGAACGAGGCGCTGGCCCGTTTGGAAGAAATAGCCTGATCTTCTTCTCGTTCCATATACGGAAATCCCAAACCTCGCCGCACCACCCGTGGCGGGGTTTTCAGTTTCAGAGACAGCCTTTAGAATAGTGCCATGTTCGGGTCGCTAGCAAAACTCATCGAACGCCAGATCCAAAAGGCGCAGGCCGAGGGGCAGCTAGAGGGCCTTGAAGGCGAAGGCCGCCCCCTGCCCGACCGATCCGGCGAAGCGCAAACCGATCCTGCTTTGGCCGCCGGGCATCGGATCATGGCGCAGGCCGGTGTTTTGCCTGAAGAATTCACGATCAAGAAGCAACTCGACGCTGCCCGGCAGGACTATGCTACGCTGAGCGATCCGCAAGCGCGCAAACGGGCGATGGCGCGCATCGCCGATCTTGAGATGCGCTATAACATGGCCCGCGACGCCCGGCGCGCATTTATGCGCTGATCACTTGAAGACGGGCTTGCGACCTTGCATTTGGGCCGCGATGACTTCCATCTGCTCGGGCTTGCCGATCAACTCCACCTGTTCGGCGGATTCGGCCATCAGAACCTCGGCGCGAGGCTGGGTTTCGGCCAGATCGATCAGCCGCTTGGCCGCGCGGATGGCCGACGGGCTGCGGCCCGCGATGTCTTCGGCAAGTGCTATGGCCTCGGTCAGCGGATCGTCAGAGAGTTTCGTCACCAAACCCCAATCCGCCGCCTGCGACGCACCGATAGGCCGCGCAGTATAAGTCAACAGACGCAGAACGTCCGAGCGGACCAGCTTGGGCAGCAACACCATGCCGCCCATATCGGGTATGATGCCCCACTTCATCTCCATCACGGCCAGTTTGGTGTCAGGATGCGCGATGCGCACATCCGCACCCAAGGCAATCTGCAACCCGCCGCCATAGGCCACGCCCTGAATGGCGCAAATCACCGGCATGGGCAGGCGTCGCCAGATCAAAGCCAGTTCCTGCATCTCGTTGGCATCTTCGTGACTGCGGGCCATCAGCCATTCGCGCGGGTCGATATGGGCCATCTTGGCAAAGTTCGCCATATCCAGACCGGCGCAGAAACTCTTACCTTCGCCCGACAACACTACCGCTCGCGCGTCCGAGGCCGCCACTTCTTGCCCCGCAGACAAAATCGCCTTGATCATCGCGTCATCCAACGCGTTCATCTTGTCGCCGCGCGTCAGCGTGACATGAGCGATGTGATCTTTGTATTCGACGGATACGCGTGACATGCGGACCTCCCATTACCGGTTGAGGCAAGCATGCCTGCAAGTGCCACCAAGTTCCAGATCAACGTTAGGGCAGCTTTTCGGCAGGCATTCGGCCGAACCACGGCGAATCCAGTGTCATGACATAGAAGTCATCACCTACAATCCGCCCTGCGGTCGTGATGCCCAAACGTCCAGCGGGGTCTTGCAGATTTTGCAGGATCGTCCCGTCGCCGTCGAAGCGGATCACCATACCCCGATGGATCGGGGCAGGCCGGACCATCGGCCCCAACCGCCAGATCACCTTGCGCAGAAACGGATAGGGCATCAGCGCCTCGGTCGGTACGCGCGGGCTGGCGAAGGCCAGCCAATAGGTGCCGTCGCCCTGGGCTTTGATATTGTCCGGATAGCCCGGCAGGTTGTCCAGAAACACCTCTTGTGTTCCCGCTTTGGGTCCAGCCAGCCACAGCCTGTGCACTCGTGCGCGCCCGGTCTCAGCAATCAGCAGAAAATCTTCGTCAGGCGACAGCGCGACCCCATTGGTATAAACGAAACCTTCGGCGATCTTTTCGACGGCTCCCTCCGGGGAATAGCGGGCGACATAGCCAGTGGGCGATTGCTCCCAAATCGTCAGAACCGAAGTGGGTTTGGTACCCCCCATGGTTTCGGGGTCGAAACGGTCAGACGAGTTCGAGAAATAAACCGTGCCATCACGCCCGACATCCAGATTGTTGGCGTAGATCACCGGTGCGCCGTCAATTTCAGAGACCAGCGTTTCCAAATTCCCCGGCCCGGTCCAGCGCATCAGTCCGCGATAGCTGTCCGAGATATAGAGGGCTCCGTCAGGACCGGCCTTCAGGCCCAACGGTCGGCCGCCAAGATCGTCGACCTTCTGAGGCGCATCCTGATCAATGCGATAGAGCGCTCCGGACTGTGTGGTCGTAAAGACCGTGCCATCAGGCAGACCAGCAATGTCTTCAGGGCCCTCCTCGCCGTCGGGCAGGGAGATCAGTTCAAGCCGATCCAGCGCGTTGTTTTCGGCGAATTCGCCCGTAAAATCAGGGGCCTTTGGGGCGTCCCAGACGACGGGCTCAACTGCGACCGGCCAAAAAAGCAGATAGGCGAGACCAATTAGGATCAGACCGATTGCGATGCGCATGTGCGCTCCTTCCGTTGTAAATTGAGGCAAGGGTGCGGGTGTTTTGCCCGCAGCGCAAGCTTGCCTGACGGATGACCTTACGTTTATCTGCCTTCATGACAGAGTTCCGCTTTACCCCCCTTGCCCAATCCCTGCCCGCCACCGTGCCTTTTGTCGGCCCTGAAACGCAGGAGCGGCAGCGCGTTGCGCCTTTTCTGGCGCGATTGGGTGCCAATGAAAGCGTCTTTGGCCCCTCCCCGCGTGCGATCGAGGCGATGGCGCGGACTGGGATCTGGATGTATGGCGATCCCGAAAACCACGACTTGCGCCATGCTTTGGCGGATCACCATGACGTTGCGCCCGAGAATATCGTTGTGGGCGAGGGGATTGACGGGCTGCTGGGGTATCTGGTGCGCCTATTTGTCGGGCCGGGCGATGCTGTTGTGACCTCGGACGGGGCCTATCCTACCTTCAACTACCACGTGGCCGGGTTCGGAGGGGTGCTCCACAAGGTGCCCTATAGAGATGACCATGAGGACCCCGTGGCGCTGTTTGCCAGGGCGGCTGAGGTAGGTGCAAAGCTGGTTTACCTAGCCAACCCGGACAATCCGATGGGCAGTTGGCACAGGGGTGCAGATATAGTCGCCGCGATGGACAAACTGCCCGCAGGCTGCGTGCTGGTTCTTGACGAGGCTTATGTAGAATGCGCCCCCGAGGGCACCGCCGCCCCAATTGATGCAAACGACCCGCGCCTGATCCGCATGCGTACCTTTTCCAAAGTTCACGGCATGGCAGGCGCGCGGGTTGGATATGGGATCGGGGCACCGGCGTTGATTTCAGCGTTCAACAAGGTGCGCAATCATTTCGGAATGAACCGCGCGGCGCAGGCGGGGGCCTTGGCGGCGTTGCAGGATGATGAATGGCTGGCCCATGTTCAGCAACGCATTGCGGTAGCACGGGACCGCATTGGTGTCATCGCGCGGGATCACGGGTTGGAGCCCCTGCCCTCGGCCACCAATTTCGTTGCCATTGATTGCGGGCGTGACGGGGAGTTTGCCAAGGCGGTGCTGGACGCGCTGGTTGCGCAGGGCATTTTCGTGCGGATGCCGTTTGCCGCGCCTCAGAACCGATGCGTACGGATCAGTTGCGGTGCAGAGAAGGATCTGGATGCGTTTGCATCAGCTTTGCCCAAGGCGCTGGCTGAGGCGCAGGCGCGTTTTCCCTGAGCTGAGCTCGTGTGGTGAGCGAGCGGGGGGCTGTCTGCCCCCTATCGCGCTTGGGCGCGATTCCCCCCGAGGATATTTTTAGCCAGATGAAGGGCGGATCTGCGCTTTAGGCCGCGAGAGTGGCTGCGGCGGCTTCGAGCGCGCCTTTACCGCGCGTGATGTTCAGGGCTGCGAGGGCTGTTTCGACCCCGCCCAGCATCGCCATCACCATTTGGGCGTTGACGTGGCCCATGTGGCCGAGGCGGAAGCAGCCGTCCCAGTCCTCCATCCCCAAGCCGATGCCTAGGGTTAGGCCGAGTTGGGTCTCGGTGAAATGGCGCAGCGGAGTGCCCTGTCCGTCTGATAGGCGCAGCGCTGTGACTGCGTGACTGCGATGCGCGCGGTCGGCTACATTCAGGTGCAGCGCGCCGCCTTCTGCCCATGTCTCGCAGGCGGTCCAGATGGCGGTGGCAAGGCGCTCGTGGCGCGCCCAAACATGTTCGAGCCCTTCGGTGTGGATCAGGTCGAGCGCGGCGCGCAGGCCGTAGAGATGATGGGTCGGCGCGGTGCCGTCGAAATACTGATAGAACAGGTCGGGCTGGGCGCGCGGCACCCAATCCCAGTATTGCGAGACGCGGGGCATGGTGGCGCGTTTGGCGGCGGCTTTTTCGTTGAAAAAGACAAAGCCCACTCCTGCAGGGGTCATCAGTCCTTTCTGGCAGGCGGTGACCATGACATCGACGCCCCAGGCGTCCATTTCGAACCGGTCGCACCCGAGCGATGCGATGCAATCGGCCATCAGTAGAGCGGGATGGCCTAAGTCATCCAGCAGGGCACGCAATGCTGGAATATCGTTGCGTACGGAAGTCGACGTGTCCACATGCACTGCCAAAACGGCTTTGATCTCATGCGTTTTGTCAGCGCGTAATGCTTCAGCGATGAGGTTAAAATTCCAAGGCGAAGAGGTCCCAAAATCAATCAACTGCGGCTTGGCGCCTATGCCTTCGGCCATCTCGGCCCAGCCATAGGTGAACCGGCCGGACGCTGGGGCCAGAACCACCTCACCCCGAGCGATCACGTTGGACAGTGCCGCCTCCCACGTACCGTGACCGTTGGCGATGTAGATCGCCACGTTGTGTTCGGTTCGCGCCACGCGCTTGAGGTCGCGGGTCAGGTCGGGCATCATCTCGATCAGTGCGCCATCATAGATATTGGGCGACGGCCGATGCATCGCTTGCAACACGGTGTCAGGCATAACAGATGGGCCCGGAATGGCCAGATACTCGCGCCCTTGCGCGAGAGAAATGTGGTTTGTCATGAGGTCAACCTGTCTGAATTGACGCCCAATTTAGTGACGACCGGCGCGGCGTCAATCCATCAGCTGCGACGCCTCACGTGCAAGTTTTTCGATGCCGGTCCAGTCGCCGTCCATGACCATCTGTTTGGGCGCGACCCAGCTACCGCCTGCGCAAACAACATTCGACAAAGACAGGTAATCGCGTGCATTTGACGGCGACACACCACCCGTTGGGCAGAATGTGATTTGCGGCAGCGGCGCGCCGATCGCTTTGAGCGCGGGGGCACCACCGGACGCTTCGGCCGGGAAGAATTTCAGCATGTCATAGCCCTGCTCAAACAGGCGCATCGCCTCAGAGGCAGTGGCCGCACCCGGCAGCAAGGGCAAGCCCTCGGCCTCACAGGCGGCGATCAAAGCGTCGGTTGCACCCGGTGAGACACCAAACTGCGCACCCGCCTCTTTCGCGGCGCGGACGTCTTCGGGGGTGATCAGTGTTCCCGCGCCGACCACACCACCGGGCACCTGCGCCATGGCACGAATTGCGCTGAGCGCCGAAGGCGTGCGCAGGGTGACCTCAAGCGCGGGGAGGCCGCCTGCAACCAAAGCCTCTGCCAGCGGACGGGCTCGGGCTGCATCATCGACGACCAGAACCGGAACGATCGGGGCCAGGGCGCAAATCTCGCGGGTGCGTTGGGTTTTGGACATGGTTTACACTCCGAAAATGCTGGCGCCAGTGTCAGCGGACCCGACATTCTGGCGGAAGGCTCCGAACAGGTCCCGCCCCACGCCGTGCTGATTGGCGCTGAGGTCGGCGGTGACGGGTCTACGATCCAGCACGCCGGGCGTCAGGATCTCCAAATCGCCTTTTACTGCGTCGACCCGCAGGATATCGCCGTCTTGCAGGCAGGCGATGGGGCCGCTATCCAGCGCCTCGGGGACCACATGGATCGCAGCGGGGACCTTGCCGGAAGCGCCCGACATGCGGCCATCGGTGACCAGCGCGACCTTTTGGCCTCGGCCCTGCAGGATCGACAGCATGGGCGTCAGAGAATGCAGCTCGGGCATCCCGTTTGCCTTTGGACCCTGAAAGCGGACGACGACGATGGTGTCGTCAGTGAACTCTCCGGCCTTGAAGGCGGCTTTGACCGCGTCTTGGTCGTGGAACACGCGGACCGGGGCCTCGACCACCTGATGTTCGGGGGCAACGGCCGAGACCTTCATGACGCCCGTTCCCAGATTGCCCGTCAGGCGTGACAGGCCACCGGTGGGTTGGAACGGGTCGCTGGCCGGACGGAGAATCTTGTCGTTCAGGCTATGCCCTGCACCTTCTTCCCAGACCAAGTCACCACCTTTCAGCTTAGGTTCCTTGGTGTAGTTATGCAGCCCCTGCCCTGCGACCGTCAGCGTGTCTGGATGCAGCAGGCCGTCCTCCAGCAAAGTACCGATGCAATAGCCCAGTCCGCCTGCGGCGTGGAAATGGTTCACATCGGCCAGACCGTTGGGATAGACCCGCGCGACCAGAGGCACCACGGCGGAAATGTCAGAGAAATCCTCCCAATCCAACACGATACCCCCTGCCCGCGCCATGGCGATCAGGTGGATCAGCAGGTTGGTGGAGCCCCCCGTAGCCATCAAGCCGACAATCCCGTTCACAAAAGCGCGTTCGTCGAGGATCTGGCATACGGGCGTATAGTGGTTGCCCAGCGCGCTGAGCGACAGGGCGCGGCGCGCGCCTTCCTCGGTCAGCGCATCACGCAGGGGGGTGTTGGGGTTGACGAAGCTAGAGCCCGGCAGGTGCAGGCCCATGAACTCCATCAGCATCTGGTTGGTGTTGGCAGTACCGTAGAAGGTACAGGTGCCAGGGCCATGATAGGCGGCCATTTCGGCCTTCATCAACTCGTCGCGGCCGACTTCTCCGGCGGCGAATTTCTGGCGGACCTTGGCCTTTTCGTCGTTTGGCAGGCCGCTGGTCATAGGACCGGCGGGTAGGAAGACGGCGGGCAGATGGCCAAACGCCTGCGCCCCAATGATCAGGCCGGGGACGATCTTGTCGCAGACGCCTAGGAAAACGGCAGCGTCATAGGTGTTGTGACTGAGGGCCACGCCGGTCGCCAGCGCGATCACATCGCGCGAGAACAAAGACAGCTCCATCCCCGCCTCGCCCTGCGTGACGCCATCGCACATCGCAGGCACGCCGCCCGCGACCTGCGCTGTTCCACCTGCCGCGCGGATCGCATCGCGGATCAGGGCGGGGTAGCGTTCGAACGGCTGGTGGGCCGAAAGCATGTCGTTATAGGCGGTGACGATGCCCAGATTGCCTGCCGTGCCGGTGGCCATGGACTGCTGATCCTCGCCCGCACCGGCATAGGCATGGGCCTGTCCACTGCAGGACAGGTGCGCGCGAGCGGGGCCTTTGGATTTGGCCCGCTCCATCCGTTCCAGATGCGGGCCCCGCAGATCGGCGCTGCGCGTGATAATGCGCTGAGTGACGTCGGTGATGACGGAATGAACCATGATTACCCTCCGATCTGACGCCAGCGGCGTCCGTCCCGATGCATTAGCATCAGGGCTTCCTCTGGGCCGGAACTGCCCTGATCGTATTTGGCAGGCCGGTCACCACGCTGTTCCCAGCCGCTTATGATAGGATCGACCCAGGCCCAGGCGGCCTCGGCCTCATCGCCGCGCATGAACAGGGTCTGGTCGCCGCGAATGACGTCCATGACCAGTCGCTCATAGGCGTCCTGTGCCCGCGCATCTGCGCCCAGCGCCTCAGCAAAGCTCATATCCAGCGCCACATCAGACAGACGGAAGCCGCCCGGGCCGGGGTCTTTTATCGTAGTGCGCAGGGTAATGCCTTCGTCGGGTTGAAGGCGGATCACCAGCACGTTGCCATGCAGAGGGCCAACATTCGGGAAAATCGTATGCGGCGGGTCGCGGAAGAAAACCGCAATCTCGGATTCACGGGCTCGCAGGCGCTTGCCCGTGCGCAGATAAAACGGCACCCCGGCCCAGCGCCAGTTGCCAATATGCGCCTTGAGCGCAATGTAGCTTTCGGTGCGGCTGGCCGGATCTCCTACATGGTCCAGATAGCCGTCGCCACCCTTGTCGGTACGGTACTGACCTCGGGCGATATCCCTTGCGTCGACCGGTTCTAACGCTTCGATCACTTTCACCTTTTCATCGCGCACCGCGTTGGGCGCGAATTTCGACGGAGGCTCCATCGCCGTCAGACATAGAAGTTGTACCAGATGGTTCTGGATCATATCCCGCATCGCGCCGGATTGGTCGTAGTAGGCCCCGCGCCCTTCGACCCCGACGGTTTCAGCGACGGTGATCTGAACGTGGTCGACATGAGTGGCGTTCCACAGCGGCTCGAACAGGGAATTGGCAAAGCGCAAGGCCATCAGGTTCTGCACCGTTTCCTTGCCCAAATAATGGTCGATACGGTAAATCTGATGTTCCTCGAAACAGGCGCGCAGCCCTTCGTTTAGCGCCTTGGCCGAGGCCAGATCGTGCCCGAACGGCTTTTCCACGACGATCCGGCTGTCAGGCGTTGCCACGCCGTGGTCGTTCAGGCGTTGTGCAATCCCGGAAAACAGGCTGGGACCGACCGACAAGTAAAAGGCGCGCACCACGTCCGGGCGCAGCATTTTGGCTAGCTCTGGCCAGCCTTTGTTCCCCAGTGCATCCACCGAGACATATTCGACCTGTGCCAGAAACCGATCCAGCACATCCTTTTTGAACTCCGGCGCGAATTCCTTCATCGACGCGCGGACCTGATCTCGGAACGCGGCGCTGTCGATATCCGAGCGCGCGGTGCCGATCACCCGGGCCTCGGGCGGCATCTGGCCGACCTCGAAGCGATGATACAGGCCGGGCAGGATCTTGCGCTGCGCCAGATCTCCGGTCGCGCCAAACAGCACCAGATCGAAGGAATTAACCGGGATTACGCGTGAAACCATCGACAGGCTCCTTCAGAACTCACTGGGTTTACCAGCTATGTTATCGCTAACATTCACCGCCGACCTAATGAAATCCGACGCATAAATCAACACCGGATTTGAAATTAGTTTCAAAACCCCTGCCCGCTCAGCCCTGATTGCGCAGCCACTCCATGACAGCGGGGCGCACGGATTGTTCGCCCCGGTGCCGCGCATCTGCGATGATCTTGCGCAGAGATTGCAGATCAGCCCGTAACAGAACGCTTTTCACCGGCCCGATTGAGGCAGGCCGCATCGACAGCGACCGGATGCCCATCGCAGCAAGGCAAAGCGCTTCGACCGGTCGGCCGGCATCCTCGCCGCAGAACGACAGTGGCGTGTTCGAGATGTTGCAGCGTTCGACGATGCGTTCAATGAAGCTGAGAAAGCTGACATTCAGCGTATCATAGCGGCGGCGCACCAGTTCATTCTCGCGGTCAGCGGCAAAGAAGAACTGTTTCAGATCATTGCCCCCGATCGAGACAAAATCCACCTCATCAAAGAACTTCTGCGGCGCAAAAGCCAGCGAGGGCGTTTCCAGCATCGCTCCAACTTCGATCTTTTCCGGCAGGACGTGACCCAGACGCTTTTCGCGTTCAATGGTCTTGTTGACCTCCCACCTGGCATCACGGAATTCGTCAGCTTGTGCCACAAATGGGAACATGATCGTCAGCGGGCGGCCATTGGCAGCGCGCATCAAAGCCTGCAACTGCATCCGCATCACGCCGCGCTTGTCCAGCCCCACCCGAATTGCGCGCCAACCCAGCGCGGGGTTGGGTTCTTCCACGTGTTTCATGTAGGGCAGAACCTTGTCCGAACCGATGTCCAGCGTCCGGAACACCACGCGCTTTTCGCCCGCCGCGTCCAGAACCCGCTGATACTGCGTCACAAGCTCGGACCGTTTCGGCATCTGATTGCGGATCAGGAATTGCAACTCGGTCCGAAACAGGCCTACGCCCTCGGCCCCCGAATTGCCCAGCGAGGGCAAATCCGCCATCAGACCCGCATTCATCACCAGATTAATCCGCTCGCCATCACGGGTCACACAAGGCGTTTCGCGGATCGAGGCATATCTCTCTTGCGCCTGCGCCTGCATGGCGATCTTGTCGCGGAAGGCAGTGACGACGGAATCTTCGGGGCGCAGATGGACGCTACCGTTGTCACCGTCGACAAGGATGTGATCCCCGTTCAACGCCTCGGTCGTAATTCGGCCCACATGCACAACCAGCGGAATCGCCAAGGCCCGCGCCACAATCGTTGCGTGGCTTCCGACCGAGCCTTCTTCCAGCACAATCCCTTTCAGCGACCTGCCATATTCCAGCAAGTCTCCGGGCCCGATATTCCGAGCGATCAGGATCGGGTCAGGCGGCAAATCCGCGCCATTGGTGTTGCCTTGCCCGGTGAGAATACGCAGCAGACGGTTGCTGAGGTCGTCCAGATCAGCCAAACGTTCGCGCAGGTAGGGATCCGTTACTTGCCCCATCCGCACCCGGGCCTGCGATTGCTCCTTTTCGACAGCCGCCTCGGCGCTCAAGCCGCGAGCGATGTCTTCCTCCATCCGGCGCATCCAGCCCTTGGAATTCGCGAACATCCGGTAGGCTTCCAGCACCTGCAACTGCTCGGTATCGCCATCCTTTGATATCTCGAGCATCTTGTCGACGCCGACCCGCAATTCATCGACGGCCTCGGTCAGCCGCTCACGTTCGCGATGAGGATCTTCGGCAATGGGGTTGGTGACCACCACGCGCGGCTCGTGCAACCAGACATGGCCCTCGGCCGAGCCTTCCTGCGCCGGGCCGCCGCTCAGCTGTACCGATTGCTGGTGTCGTGGCGACAGAGCCGCACCCTCACCCACAAAGGCACCCAGTTCGGTCATCTCGGCCAGCACCATGGCAACCACTTCCAGCGCATAAACCTCGTCCGCCGAGTATTCCCGCGCGTCGCGGGATTGGACCACCAGAACACCAAGTTTTTCACCCAGACGTTGGATCGGCACACCCAGGAAAGACGAGAATCTCTCTTCCCCGGTTTCAGGCATATAACGGAAACCCTTGGCGGCAGGCGCATTCGGTGTGTTCACGATCTTGCCGAACTTAGCTACACGACCCACAAGCCCCTCACCCATGCGCATTCGGGTCTTATGAACAGCCTCGGGTGACAACCCCTCGGTCGCGCAGAGCTCCAATGTGTCTTCATCGCGAAACAGATAGATCGAGCACACTTCGGCCCGGATACTATCGGCGATCAGGTGGGTGATCCGGTCAAGACGTTCCTGACCGGCGGCCTCGCTCGCCATCTCTTCACGCAGCCGCCCAAGCAGCTTGCGGGATTCAGTTTCGGTACCGTCCGCCATGGCCCACCCAAATTAGTGCGTCAGGCAAGACCTTTGGCTGAAACGCTCAGGCCGCCTTGTCCAGTTCAAAGGCATCATGCAGTGCCTGAACCGCAAGTTCCATGTATTTCCTGTCCACAAGGACGGAAATTTTAATCTCGGAGGTTGTGATGACCTTGATGTTGATCCCCTCATCCGAGAGAATTTTGAACATCTTGGCCGCAACACCCGATTGGGACCGCATGCCGATGCCAACCACCGAAACCTTGCAGACGTCTTCGTCGGCGACCAGTTCGGCATAGTTCAACTCACCCGCGTCCTTGATCGCCAACAGCGCTTTCTCGGCGCGTGCCACCTGATCGGTCGGGCACGAGAACGTCATGTCGGTGCGTCCCTCGTCCGAGATGTTCTGCACGATCATGTCCACATTTACGCCCTCATCGCTGAGCGCGGTAAAGATGATCGAGGCGATGCCGGGGCGGTCTGCCACGGACACAACGGTCATCTTAGCTTCGTCGCGGGAATAGGCCACACCGGCCACAACATTGGATTCCATGATATCCTCCTCATCGACGACCAGCGTACCGGCCTCGTCGGATTGTTCTTCGAAACTTGAGAGAACGCGCAGTTTCACCTTGTAGCGCATCGCCAGCTCGACCGAGCGGGTTTGCAGCACCTTGGCCCCCAGCGAGGCCAATTCGAGCATTTCCTCGAACGAAATCTTGTCCAGCTTGCGCGCCTTTTCACAGATGCGCGGGTCGGTGGTATAGACGCCGTCCACATCCGTATAGATGTCGCAGCGCTCCGCACCAAAAGCTGCGGCAAAGGCCACCGCCGTCGTGTCCGATCCACCGCGACCCAGCGTGGTGATGCGGCCTTCGGGGCTGATGCCCTGGAACCCGGCGACGACGGCAACGCGCATGCCTTCGCCGAATTTCTGGTTCAGGTTCTCGGTCGGGATTTCCTCGATCCGGGCCTGGCTGTGGGCGCTGGTGGTCATCAGCGGCACCTGCCAGCCCTGCCAGCTGCGGGCGGGGATATCCATTTCCTGAAGCGTCAGCGCCATCAAGCCGGCGGTCACATTCTCGCCCGAGGATACAACCGCATCATATTCGCGCGCATCGAACAATGGAGAGGTCTCGTTCACCCAGCCTACCAACTCATTGGTTTTACCGGACATGGCCGAGACGATGACAATGACGTCATAGCCCTTTGCCACCTCGACGCCGATACGTTTCGCAGCGCGGCGGATGCGGTCCAGGTTGGCGACAGATGTGCCGCCGAATTTCATCACGAGTACGGGCATGGGGGCTGGTGTCTCCGCGCCTTGGAATTCAGATCCCGAGCGTCTTATGTCAGGGGGACCGCAAGGGCAAGTGTTCAAAACCTTTTCCACTGCGGTCTAACGGGTGCTTTACATCCCCCCACCACGGTGTCAGCTTGGCCCCGTTCCATTTGTGAAGAGGTTCCCCATGCCCCGCCTAGCCCTTGCTTTTGTCTTGTTGTCCACACCCGCTTTGGCTCAGCAAGCCTCGCTTGCCGCAACAGATGGGCAGAACGCGCTTGGAACCGTACCCTGTGCCACCAATGCGGGCGAACCGCTGCGCAGCTGCAACGCCGAGCTGCGCCATCGCGACGATGGACGGATAACTCTGGCAGTTGGCATGGGCAATGGCGAGGTACGCAACATCTATTTCGCCGACGGCATCCCAGAATCCACCGATTCCGCCGCGCGCCTCAGCTATGAGACGCAGGGAAACGTCATGGTGATCTTCGTTGACCCCGGCGAGGTATACGAAATCCCCACGGCGGCTCTGGCCCCTCGGTAAACTTAGAATCAGTTGCTTTTGCGGCTGGGGATAAAGGGTAAGGGCGCGACAGGAACGCCGTCCTCAATCAGGGCCTTGGCCTCTTCGGGTTTGGCTTCACCATAGATAGCCCGTCCTGGGGCATCACCCAAATGCATCTTGCGTGCCTCGGACGCGAAATCCTTACCCACGTAGTCCGAGTTTTCCTCGACCTTGCGCCGCAACTCGGACAGCGCCTTCTCAAGCTCGGCGGGCGGAACCGACATCTCGACCGGGTTTTCTTCCTTGGCAGGTGTTTCGCTGCGCGCCTCGACCTTTCTGGCTGGGCGTACACGCGGGGTCATGATCGCCTTTTCAACGCAAGCGTCGCCACAGATGGCACAGACCACCATGCCTGCCCCGGCAAGCTTGTCGTAAGCGGCGGCCGATTGGAACCAACTGTCAAACGCGTGGCCCTGGCTGCATTTCAAGGCGTATTGAATCATGATCCGTCCAGATTGCGATTGCCGAATAGATACTGACCATCAAAACAATGACAAGCCCCAGTCTGCAGATCAATGCGACTGCGTTGGCACCTGCCGTAACATTTGGGCGAGTTCAGGCTGATCCACCTGCGCTGCCGCTTCCTGCACCGAAAACCATGCGCGCTCACGATCATCGCATTCGGGATAGCGCTCCGATAAAGACATTACCATCAGCGGGAACACTTCCACCAGGCAAAGGACCGCCTCTTTTTTGCGCCGTTGTTTTATGTGCGCGTACCGCCCGATTATCTCAGCCGAACAGACCCCACGCACGCCCGCTTCTTCCCAGGCTTCCTGCCGCGCTGCCTCGGACGAGGACATCCCCTTGATCAATCCGCCCTTGGGAATGATCCAGCGGCCCGACCTACGAGTTGTGATCAGCAAAACTTCGGGGGCGCCAGCACGCAAACGGTAACACAAAGCGGCGGATTGTTGTCGAACCGGAATCCTGTCTGCTTCCGGCAGTTGATACCGCCATAGCCTGCTCATGCCTTGCGCCCCTTTCAACACCTGCGACGCCCAAAGCTTTGGTTTTTTGTACTTATTTAGAGGGTCGTCGCAGAACTCCTACCATACTTGGCGAACTCCACCAAGCGTCACGTGCGTGCGGCCAGTTTTCGCACAAGATCGTCATGCGGGATATCGGCATCACTGGCCAATCGGCGCAAACCGAAATGCACGCGGGCGATACGCTGGTAATAGCGTGTGTAGACATAGTTCGTCCCACCACCAGCAAGCGCCCCCAAAACAGGTACGGATTGCGCGGCGAGTTTTTGCCCCAGCACCACCGCCAGTTTCGGCGCGACGGTGGCGATCAGCTTTTGAAGGGCCGGTCCGGTCAACGTCATCCGAGCTGAAAAAAACCCGAAATCCGCACCATCGTCGAAGGACAGCGGACCCGCCGCGGACAGAACCTGCACACAATCGAATTTCACACCGTCTTCCGATGGGTCAAACCCTTCTCGTGCGGCAGCACCCTGTATGGCGCGCAACAGCATCGTGGTCGTTGCGGGCAATTCCACCAAAGAGGTCGACACTCCGCCCACACCGCCTGCTGCGCCCATGGCCGTGGTCACAGCCGTATTCACCCAAGGTCGTTGATCCGGCACCGCCCTGCGCGACCCTTCGGCGGCATGCATGGCCACCCAAAGCGCCTGCTCGGTTGCTCCGGTCAACGCCTCTCGCAGTGACGGGGGCAGTTGATCCAGCAGGGTTTCCGCAGATCCGCCCAGACTGTTGAGCAACCGAACACCCGGCCCACCCGCCGAGCGGTAGTACCCGGCCAGCCGGTCCAACTCTGCCTCGGCATCCAGTTTTTCGACAAGAACAACGTTCTGCATGCGTGCCCTCCTGTCCTAAAAAGATCGGCACTATGCCCCGTTTTTTCAATAGTTCATCGGTCCCAACGCGTTACAGGACCAGTGACACCCGTCCACGCGCCCAAGGTTAGCTCAGCCCCCAGAACCCGTTCAGGATTGGTGGGCGGCGGCATCTCAACTCCGGTCAGGCGGGCGAAGCCGAAACGACTGTAATAAGGCGCATCGCCCACCAGCATCACCCGCTCCCATCCTCTGGTAAGACCTGCCTGCAAGCCCTCGTGTATGAGGAAACCGCCCAAGCCCTCCCCCTGATGGGTGGGGTGCACGGCCACCGGCCCCAGCAACAACGCATCGAAGGTCCCCACATGAACGGGCCAGAACCGGATCGCCCCCGCCAAAATGCCCTCACCATCTCGGGCCACTAGAGACAAGCCCTCAACCGGCGGAACATCATCGCGCAACCGGTACGAGGACAGCGCCTCGCGCCCAGGCGCAAAGCACAGGTCGTACAAAGCCTCGACCTCCCACCAATCGTCCGGGTCCTCCGGCTTGATCGTGAATTGCTGCACCCCTGCCCTCTTTTCCTTGCTGGAATTCGCCCTAGCACTTCGTTACGCCTTGGGCAAACGCTTGGAGTTCATATGTTCTATCGCCCCGAAGACGGCCACGGCCTGCCGCATAACCCTTTCAACGCCATCATAACCCCGCGCCCGATTGGCTGGATCTCTTCCCGCGACGGCGATGGGATCAACAATCTGGCACCGTACTCCTTCTTCAACGGGGTCGCGTATACACCGCCACAGGTGATGTTTGCCACGACCGGGACGAAACCCGACCAAGACGGCGGCAAAGACAGTCTCGCCAATATCGAAGCAACAGGCGTTTTCTGCGTCAACGTTGTCGCCCATGCGCATCGTGATGCGATGAACGCCAGCTCTGCCGGGTTACCAAAACATGTGGATGAATTCGGCCACGCAGGTTTGACTGCAGTGGAGTGCGAGACGATCCCATGTGCTAGGGTTCAGGACGCGCCCGCCGCCCTGGAATGCAAGCTGACCCAGATCGTCACACTGCCCGGCGCGGCGAACCGCGTTGTTTTCGGCGAAGTCACCGGTGTCCACCTGCGCGATGACTGTTTGAAGGATGGCAAGTTCGACGTCACGGCGTTTCAGCCGATGGCGCGGCTCGGATACCGCGACTATTCGGTGGTTACTGAACTATTCTCACTCAACCGCCCGGATGACTGAGCGTATAGGGGGCGCTGCCCCCGCCGCCTATTCGGCGACTCCCCCGGGATATTTATAGCCAGATGAAGCAGGGGATCCTCCGTTCATCTGGCCCCAAATATCCCGGAGCGCGAGGCGGAGCCTCGCTAAATCCTCAGTGACCGCCCAGAATGCCGGTGCGAACTGAATAATCGACCGCGATTTCATAATCAGGGTCATCGTCGCTATCGACCATAAGGTGACCGGCTTTGTTCAGCAGCTTGTGGCAATCTCGACTCAGGTGGCGCAGCATCACGCGTTTACCGGCCGCTTCGTATTTGCCAGCGATGTTTTCGATCGCCTGTAGGGCAGATTGATCGACCACACGGCTTTCGGCGAAATCCACTATGACGGTCTCGGGATCATTCGGGACATCGAAAAGTTCGACAAATCCGTCAGAAGAACCAAAGAACAGAGGGCCTTGGATTTCGTAGACTTTCGCACCTTTCTCTGTTTCAGAATCCCGCGTAATCGCATGGATGCGCTTGGCGTTGTTCCAGGCATAGGCCAGAGCCGAGACGATGACGCCGACGACAACTGCAACCGCAAGGTCCTCCATCACCGTAACAACCGTCACCAGCACGATGACGAACGCATCCATCAGGGGCACTTTGCGCATGATGTTGAACGAGTTCCAAGCGAAGGTACCGATGACCACCATGAACATCACGCCGACCAATGCGGCCAGCGGAATCTGCTCGATCAGCGGGGACGCGAAAAGGATGAAAATCAACAAAAACAAGGCTGCCGCGATGCCAGCGATTCGAGTTCGACCACCGGATTTCACGTTGATCATCGACTGGCCGATCATCGCGCAGCCGCCCATGCCACCGAAGAACCCGGTAGCGACGTTGGACACGCCTTGCGCGATGCATTCCTGTGACGCTCCGCCCCGTTTGCCCGTGATTTCACCCACAAGATTCAGGGTCAGCAGCGATTCAATCAGGCCGATGGCGGCCAGAATGACGGCGTAGGGCAGGATGATTTCAATGGTTTCCCAGGTCAGCGGCACCATCGGAATGTGGAAAGGCGGCAGGCCGCCTTCGATCGAGGCCAGATCGCCTACGCGCGGTACATCCAGGCCAAAGCCGATCACCAGCGCGGCAACAACGACAATCCCGGCCAGAGGGGCCGGAACAACACGCGTGATGCGCGGCATGACCCAAATCACCGCCATGGTCAGCGCGACCAGGCCCAACATGGTGTAAAGCTGCAGACCCGAAAGCCACTCACCTCCGCCCATGCCGTGGCCGGTGTTCTCCATTGTGCCCGGAACCTTGAACTGCCCAAGCTGCGCCAGAAAGATCACGATCGCCAGCCCGTTTACAAAGCCCAACATCACCGGATGCGGCACCAAGCGGATAAACCGGCCCCAATGCATGGCCCCGGCAATCACTTGCAGGATGCCCATCAGAACCACGGTCGCAAACAGGTATTCCACGCCATGCTCCGCCACCAGCGCCGCCATCACAACCGCCAAGGCCCCGGTCGCGCCCGAGATCATACCCGGGCGCCCGCCGATCAGCGCCGTGATCAGGCCGACCATGAAGGCAGCATAGAGGCCAACCAACGGATGCACGCCCGCGACGAAGGCGAATGCCACCGCTTCGGGCACCAGCGCAAGGGCCACGGTCAGGCCAGACAGTAGCTCGATCCGCAAACGGGACGGTGTCAGCCCTTCATCCGGCACCCAACGCAGGTCGGGTTTGGCAATACGGTTGGCAAAGCTTGCCAGCATGGCTCGGGGCATGGAATGTCCTGTCGGTTGATCTGCGCGCGAAAGGGGCCTTCTACCTGTCATCCGCTCTCTGAGCCACCGCATCAAGCGGGAGGCTGCTATGCACGGGGCGCATAGCCGGTATCTCACAAAGTCGTGAGTTGAACCTGCCACACCGGGGGCACACCTTTGCGCCATGCGATGGCTGATCTTGTTTCTTCTGACCCCTCTTGCTGCCTTGGCGCAGGATTTGCAGGGCAATGACACTGCCAGTAACTGGCGTGTGACCCATTATGAAACCTACGGGGTCTGGAATTCCATCTGCGATGAGCGCGAGGAATACGGGGCGCTCAAGCAACGCTGTTACATTCGCCGGGCCGAGGTGTTTTCGCCGCGCCCGAAATTTGGAGCACAGTTCATCTTTATCACCCCTGCCCCGGATGGCGTGGAGATCGAGTTCGGTATCGAGCCCGGCACGTTGTTCCGGCCATCCGGTTTTCGGATCGATGGAAAGGACGGAGCGGTTTGGCGCACGCGCAGACCTGGATGTCTGACCGGGTTGAGCTGCACGTTTGACGGCGTCGGTGCGGATGAGATCGTTGAAGCCATGCTGAAGGGCGAGGCCTATCGGTTCGAATTCCGCGACAGGCATGGGCAGGCACAGGACCTAACATGGCCATTGCAGGAATTCAGCGCCGCTTGGGCGGATTTCCAACAACAGGCGCAGGCGCGCAGTCTGTTGACGTCACAATAAGCCGCATTGCCCCTTGTCAGCCGTCGTCGCTCGGCGCACAAATCCTTCAACTCGCACAACAACTCGGAGAAAGCACGTGACCCAGACCAAGATAGCCGTCATCGGCGGATCAGGCATCTACGACATTGACGGGTTGGAAAATGCAGAATGGATCACTGTCGAGACGCCCTGGGGAGACCCTTCAGACCAGATCCTGACCGGGTCATTGGACGGTGTTGCAATGGCGTTCCTGCCCCGCCATGGGCGCGGCCACGTGCACTCTCCGACCGAGGTACCCTATCGCGCCAATATCGACGCGTTGAAACGGCTGGGTGTCACCGATGTGATCTCGGTCTCTGCCTGCGGGTCGTTTCGCGATCATATGGCACCGGGGGACTTCGTGATCGTAGATCAGTTCATCGACCGGACCTTTGCGCGCGAGAAAAGCTTTTTCGGTACCGGCTGCGTGGCGCATGTCAGCGTAGCCCATCCCACCTGCCCGCGCCTGTCGGATGCGTGTGAAACCGCAGGCAAGGCCGCCGGGATCAACATCCACCGGGGCGGCACCTATCTGGCGATGGAAGGCCCGCAATTCTCATCTCTGGCGGAATCCAAGATGTACCGCGAACACTGGGGCTGTGACGTGATCGGCATGACCAACATGCCCGAGGCGAAACTCGCCCGCGAGGCCGAGCTGTGCTACGCCTCAATCGCGATGGTCACGGATTACGACAGTTGGCACCCTGACCACGGCGAGGTTGACGTGACCGCCATCATCGCCACCCTGACCGGCAACGCGGAAAAAGGCAGGGCCCTGGTCAAAGGGTTGCCCGCGCTTTTGGGAACAGACCACGCCCTCTGCCCGCATGGATGTGACCGAGCGCTGGAATACGCCATTCTGACCGCACCGGAAAAACGTGACCCGGCCCTGCTGGCCAAGTTGGATGCGGTGGCCGGGCGGATTCTGTGACCGCTAGTTGATCAGCGCCTGTTGTACTTGATCCCATAGGCCGTGGGACCAGAGGTCGTCATGCGTACCGTCGGGAATGATGAAAAGCTGCGCGTTGTCTCCGGCCATTTCGGCCAGAGCTTGCCCGTGATGGACCGGGATGGTCGTGTCCGCCGTGCCGTGGAAGATCAGCGTTGGCACGGTGATTTGATCAATCAGGTCGCGGGTTGCGAATTGGTCTTTCATAAGGGCTGAGACCGGCAGGAACGGATAGCGTTCAGCGGCGACATCGACCGTTGCGGTGAACGGTGCCTCCAACACCAAGAGGCGTGCATCAGGGCGCTGCGCGGCCACGGCGGCGGCAACGCCGGTTCCAAGGCTTTGCCCATGCAGAACGACCGTGTGACCTTCGGCAGCAAGGCGGTCATACATCTGGATCCCATCGCCGATCAGCGCTGGTTCAGAGGGCGTGCCCTCACTACCCGGAAAGCCGCGATAGCTGGGGGCGAACAGGCCTAAACCACTGTTGAGGATTTCACGCATCCGATCCGCGCGATCCCCCAGACTGCCGGATTGACCATGGAAAAACAGCACTGTAGGCGCGCCTTCGGTGGCCGGAGGAGCCGTCCACACAGCCAGCTGGGTACCATCGGCCATGGGCAGTGCAAGCACCTCTACATCCGCCAGACCGACCGTTGCCGGCGCAGGTAGCATCTCACCCGGTTTGAACAACAGCGATTGTTGGTTGGCGTACATATACCCAAGGATCGCGGCATAGACAGCAGCACAGATCGCAACCAACAGGATCAGCGCCCTTTTGAGCCGCGCGCTTGTGAGTACATGCCCCGTGTTGTGCGGATGATCCGTTTGCACCTGTGCCATAGGCCTCCTCCCGATTGAAATCTGCCTGTTCATAGACTGGGAACCCTGCCCTGTGTTTCAAGGCGCGACCGCGCGGTTTAATGCAATCTTCAGACTGTTGCGGAAATACACCCTGTGCGCGGGTTGGATAGGGTCAAGGTTGAAAACAGGCGCAGCCGCTCGCGATTTGTTTACAGAGTGCAGCCGCACTTGCGCCACAAAGACCCAGCAGAACCGCAGGCGGCAAATATGAGGACAAGCATGAAACGGTTAGAGGCACTGGACGCAGCCCGGTTTTTGGCGTTCTGCGGTATGGTGTTGGTGAATTTCCGGATCGCGGCGCAGGTTGCGCCAGATGGCGGCTGGGCGACGGCTCTGGTCGATGCGCTGGAGGGGCGTGCAGCGGCCTTGTTCGTGATCCTGGCTGGGATCGGCATCAGCCTGTCACACATCGCGGCCCCTCTGCTGCTGCGGCGTGCTTTGTTCCTTTTTGGATTGGGGCTGATCAACATGAACGTGTTTGACGCCGACATCCTGCATTTCTACGCATTGTATTTTGTGGTCGGCGCAGCGTTTTTGACCGCCTCGGCGCGGAGCCTTTGGTTGGGTGCTCTGGGTATCGTCGGGTTGGCTGTACTGGCCAATCTGACCTTCGACTACAGCAATGGATGGAACTGGGCGACCCTGACGTATAACGACCTCTGGACCTTACCCGGTTTTCTGCGCAACGCGGTCTTCAACGGCTGGCATCCGGTTTTGCCATGGGCTGCGTTCCTGCTGATTGGCATGGCAATTGGGCGGTCAGAACTCCACACGATCTGTATCCAACACCGCCTGATCATGTGGGGGTTCGGCGCAGCCGTGCTTGCAATGTTTCCTTCGATACTGGTCAAGGACCCTGACCTGGTCGCTTACCTGGGCACCGAATCCATTCCGCCCGGACCATTCTATATCCTCGCCGGAACCGGATCGGCCTGCGTGGTGATCGGGCTGCTGCTAAAACTGTGGCCAAAGCTCAAACGCTTGGGCGTCGCATCAGCTTTGACAGCGCCGGGGCGGATCAGCCTGACACTGTATGTCGCGCATATCCTGATCGGTATGGGCGCGCTAGAGGAAGCAGATCTGCTGGACGGCTCTCTCTCCCCCGCTCAGATTGTCTTCTATGCGCTGGGCTTTTGCATACTGTCTTCACTGGCGGGCCAGCTTTGGTCGCGTTGGTTCACGCGTGGACCGCTTGAGGGCCTGATGCGTCGCATGACTCAGCCACGTGCGGCTTGACCTTCTCGGTATCGCAGGGCTTTCTGGCGGTACTATTCTGACAGGAGCCCCCATGTCCCTTGATCTCTGGCTGGCCTTTGTGGCTGCCTCGACTGCACTGTTGCTGATCCCCGGACCGACCGTCCTGCTGGTGCTAAGTTATGCTCTGTCCAAAGGGCGCAGTGTTGCCGTGGCCTCGGCCACTGGCGTTGCCGTCGGGGATCTGATCGCCATGACCGCGTCTTTGCTAGGCTTAGGCGCACTGGTGCTGGCCTCGGCCACCTTGTTTTCGGTCCTGAAATGGGTGGGGGCAGCCTATCTGATCTGGCTTGGCATCAAATTGCTGCGCAGCGCCCCATCCGGTGGGTTGAGCACCGTCGAGACCAGCCGGGACGTCACTGCCCGCAGCGTGTTCGGTCACGCAGCAGCCGTGACGGCGCTAAACCCGAAATCCATTGCCTTTTTCATTGCTTTCGTGCCGCAATTCCTGCGCCCCTCGGACCCTCTGGGCCCGCAATTCATCATCCTGATCGCCACATTCGTCGGACTCGCTTGGCTGAACGCGCTAGCCTATGCGCTGCTGGCAGATCGGCTGCGGGTGATGATCGGACGAGCGGGCGTGATCACTGCCATGACCCGGTTCGGAGGGCTGGCCCTGATCGGAATGGGTGTCGCGACTGCGGTTTTGCGCCGTCCAGCCTAGTCTTCGGCGTTTTCCTTCATGAAGCCGCGTATGAACCGCCGAATTTCGCGGGCGGCCGAAGTGTCCAACTCTTTGCACAGTTCGACAAAAGCGTCCCGCTCATCCTTGTCCAGACGCAGGACCAACTGACTGTTTTTCTTGGTAGAACCCTTACCGTCTTTCTTGGCCACGCTTTATATCCCTGACAAAGTCTTGATTCTTTCCGAGATGCATTGTATATACATCGCATAGAAATTGTAGTTATCGAGCACCTAACAATAAATAAGGAATATGGCAATGAACCTTCATGCTGCTCAGGCATTTCTTTTGCAAGACCAGCGCAACTGGCGCAAACCTCACCTGGCTTGGCTGCCCTCGGCGCTGTATCGCTACAAAAGCTTTCCGACCATTCTTGCGGAACGTCATAAATAAACACTCGCAATCAATCCTTGCATGACCGACCCCAATGGGCCAAACAGCCCAGCGTGTTTTGACGCCAAAGGGGTCCTTCCATGTCCAGAAACAAAACGGTCAAGGATTACATCCGAACCATCGTCGATTTCCCCCATGAAGGGATCATGTTCCGGGACGTGACAACGCTGTTCGCCGACCCGCGCGGGTTTCGCATGGCGATTGATCAGATGCTGCACCCTTATGCTGGCGAGCGGATTGACAAGGTTGTGGGACTTGAGGCCCGCGGCTTCATTCTGGGCGGCGCGATTGCCCACCAACTGAGTGTCGGGTTCGTCCCGATCCGCAAAAAGGGCAAGCTACCCGGCACGACGATCAGCCAAGACTACAAGCTGGAATATGGTGAGGCTATCGTTGAGATCCACGACGACGCGATCCAGCCCGGCGAAAAAATCCTGGTGGTCGATGATCTGCTGGCCACCGGGGGCACAGCTGCCGCCGGGATCAAACTGATCGAGAGATTGGGCGGTGAGATCATCTCTTGCGCGTTCATCATCGACCTACCCGACCTTGGCGGTCGCAAATTGCTGGAGGAGATGGACATGGATGTGCATGTCCTGTGCGAATTCGAAGGTCTCTGACTGCAAACTGATCACAAAGCTGTGAGTTGAAAATTCGTTCTACGCTGGCTTAGCGCAGAGTTTGGCGGCTTCAAGTTAAAGTCATCAACATATTCAGTGATCCTGTTTTGAATAGCGCGCGTACCCCTGTTGATGCCACCAAGGGCATCCCAACAAGGGAACCTTTTATCATGTTTCGCAAATTCGCAATTGCCGGCGTGTCCGGCGCCCTGATCGCCACCGCTGCTTTCGCCGGAGCCAAGAAAGACATCGTGGATACCGCTGTCGGCGCGGGCAGCTTTGAAACTCTGGTCGCTGCTGTTCAGGCCGCCGAGTTGGTGGATACTTTGAAAGGTGAAGGTCCATTTACGGTCTTCGCCCCGACTGACGAAGCCTTCGCAGCCCTGCCTGAGGGGACCGTTGAGACTCTGCTCAAGCCCGAAAATAAAGATCAACTGGTCGCTGTTCTGACCTATCACGTGGTACCGGGCAAAGTGATGTCGGGTGATCTGTCCGACGATATGAAGGCTGCGACCGTGCAAGGCGGCGACGTGACAATCGATCTGGACAACGGCGTGATGGTAAATGACGCCTCAGTCGTTCAGGCCGATATCGAAACGACGAATGGCGTGATCCACGTTATCGACAAAGTGATCCTGCCATCCTCGTAAAACGGCGCGCGGCTCGGGGATACCCGGGCCGCACTTATACCGACAAAACAGCCCCGGGGTTCATGATCCCCTTGGGATCGAGCGCAGACTTGATCGCCCGCATTGCAGCCAGCTTGGCCGGATCGGCATAGCGTTCCAGATCATCTGTCTTCAGCCGTCCAATCCCATGCTCTGCGCTAACCGATCCACCGAACTTGTGCACAAGATCGTGGATGGCACGCTTGATCGGGGCCCGCTGCACATCGAAATCAGATCGACTACGCCCTGCCGGGGGAAACACGTTGTAGTGAAGATTGCCGTCCCCCAGATGACCGAAACTGTTGATGCGAAACGGCCCCAACATGGCAACAACCTCTGCCCCCTGTCGGATAAACGCGGGGATTTCCGAGATCGGCACGGAGATATCATGGCTCGAAACTGAGCCGATCAGCCGGTTCGCCTCGGGGATTCGCTCGCGCACAGCCCAAAGATCAGCCCGCTGCGCTTCGCTTTGCGCGATCACGGCATCCCGGACCAAACCCCTTGCCTCAGCCGCTGAATAGAGCGTCTCAAGTGCCTCTTGAGGCGCGGTATCGCCGAACAATCCAATCTCGATCAATACGGACCATTCCGGCGGGGATGCAAACGGCTGACGTATATCCGGCAGCACCTCGGACAGAAAGTGCAGCCCCTGCCTGTGGATCAGCTCGAACGTGCTGACACCGTCCCCCAACTGATCCCGCGCAAGGGCCAACAAATCAATGGCAGCTTCGGGCGACGGGACCTGCACTATCGCCGTTCCAACCCCAGCAGGACACGGCGACAGCTTAAGCGACGCCGCGGTGATGATCCCCAACGTTCCTTCAGACCCGATCAGCAAATTGCGCAGGTCATAACCGGTATTGTCCTTCCGCAACCGGCTAAGCCCATGCCAGATCTCCCCATTGGGCAGAACCGCCTCAAGCCCCAGGCACAGATCGCGTGCATTGCCATAGCGCAGGACGTTGACCCCACCCGCATTGGTCGCAAGGTTGCCGCCAATCCGGCACGACCCTTCCGCAGCCAGAGACAGAGGAAACAAGCGGTTTGCTTGCCGGGCAGCTGCTTGAATATCAGCCAGAACGGCCCCGGCCTCGGCAATCAGAATATTCTCGGTCGGATAAACCGCCCGGATAGCTGTCATCCGCTCCAACGAGATCAACAACGGCGCAGGCCCATCAGGCATCACCTGCCCACCGACCAGGCCGGTTCCGCCCCCATAAGGCACAACCGGTACCGACGCCGCGGACGCCAACCGTATCAACGCCGCGACGTCTTCCGTTTGTCGCGGGGCCGCGACAAGACCGACCTGTCCTGAAAATCTGCGGCGCGGCTCCTCTGCATATCGCAGCTCGGGAACACGTAAAACGTCATCGCCCAGAGAGTCGCGGATGGATTGAGCAAAGGTTTGGTTAGCAGGATTCAGTCTCATAGGCATTCCTTGACCAACTCCGCCGGACCCGGCAAGCCCTATTCAAGCTCGATCAGATATTGAGGCTCCAGCACCACCACCGTCGGCCGATCCGGCAATGTGCGCAGCGACACAGTCAATTCCGAGATACCATCCCGCTCAACCGGGAACTCATCCCGGATATCGACCAGAAACCGGTCCAGCGAAAAGCCCGAAAACCAATGCATCGGAATAATGACCGAGCTTTTCAACCGCTTCAGCACCTCAATCATCTCGGGCAGAGGCATGGTCGTGCCCCCATCTACCGCGGCCATGACCACGTCCAGCCGCCCCAAGGCTGCGAATTGTTCGTCCGACGGGACATGATGCAAATGCCCCAGATGGCCAATGCACAGCCCCTCGATTTCGAAAACAAAGATAGAGTTTCCGCGCTCCTCAACCCCGCCATAGACCGAACGAATGTCGGTCGAGACATTGCGCACCAGCATCTCACCCAAATCCAGATGATGCTCGATCCCCTGCCCGAACTCCCCCCAACCGGGCAAGACATGCGGAATCGCCGGGTCGGGATGCGCCGTCCAATGGGTGCTATGAGCATGGTTCATCGTGACCACATCCGGGATCAGATCGGCACTGCCAATAAACCCTGTGAAATCCGTCACCGCATTCAACCCGCCCCGCGTCTGAATCAGAAACGAGGCATGGGCGACATAGCTGATCCGCACCGAAAACTCCGGCACCGGGTCCGTCCAGGCGGCTTTGTGAACATACTCAATTCCAGGTGCGGCATCCGCAATGGCAATACAATGGCTTGGCCGCCGCTCCTGCGCCGCAGCCCCACCCGAAATCACCAACAATATCGCAACCACCCAGCGCATAACCCGATACTAGCGCAGATGCGCCGCAAGTCATGCCCCTTGTTCTTCTGTTCAAAAATACCTCGGGGGAGGCGCGGCTTGCCGCGACGGGGGCAGAGCCCCCTAGCCCGCGTCGGTCCTGCCGCGACGGTCCGACCGCAGGCACGCATACAGAACATGCGTCCGCCAACGTCCATTGATCTGCAAATAGGATTGCGCCACGCCCTCATATTTGAAGGCTGACCGCTCCAGCAACCCGCGCGAGGGCTTGTTTTCGGGCAAACACGCCGCCTCGATCCGGCTCAGATCCAAGCGCGTAAAGGCATGATGCACCACTGCCCCGATCGCCTCGCGCATATAGCCGTTCCGCGCATAGGCCTGCCCGGTCCAATACCCCAGCGTTCCCGCCTGCGCAGGACCCCGCCGAATATTATCCAGCGTGATCGCGCCGACCAGCCGGTCATCCTCGCGCCGGAACAGAAACAGCGGTATCGCCGTCCCGCTCGCAACCGAGCGCTGCGCCCAATAAACCCGGTTGGTAAAAGACTTGCGGCTTAGGTGGTCCTTGGCCCAGATCGGCTCCCACGGAGTGAGAAACTCTTTTGAGGCCCGCCGCAGCGCCGCCCAGTCGTTGAAATCGGAATGCACCGGCGGGCGCAGGCTGAGGCGCGCTGTCTCAAGTTTCAGCTTGCGTCGGCCCAGAAGCATCACGCCGCGCGCCTCTCCTGCAATTCCGCCAATGTGGGCGCGCCCGAGACCGGACCATACAGCGCCAGCGCCGCCGGGGCCTGTATCGCCATGGTTTCGGCAAAGGCACGCACGTCCTCGGGGCTGACCGCATCAATCTTGGCCACGGTATCTTCAAGCGAGGGCACCCGGCCCCAAATCTGCACCAGCCGCGCCAGACGTTCGGCCCGGTTCGATGGGCTCTCCAACCCCATCAGCATCCCGGCTTTCATCTGGGCACGGGCGCGGGCGACTTCTTCCGGGCTCATATCCTCGGCAGCGCGCTTCATCTCGTCAATGGTGATCGTCGCCAGCTCGCCCACCTGATCGGCCGAGGTTCCTGCGTAGATCGTCGTCGTGCCGGTATCCGCATAGGCCCCGGTCTGAGCGAAGATTGTATAGCAAAGCCCGCGGCTTTCGCGCACCTCTTGGAACAGGCGCGAGGACATGCCGCCGCCCAAAGCCGTGGAATAAATCTGCGCCGTATAGATCGCATCATCACGATAGCCCGGGCTTTCGATTGCCAGCGCGAAATGCGCTTGCTCCAAATTCTTTTCCTGCCGCGCTTCGCCGCCGGTGAACTTCGCGGCCTCGGCAATCAACCCTTTGCGCGGTTGCAGATGACCAAACATCTCTTCGGCCATTTTCATCAGCGCATCATGATCCACAGCACCCGCCGCCGACAGGATCATCTGCTCGGGGCCGTAATGTTCAGACACGAAACCCGACAGGTCTTCGCGCGAAAACGCGCTGACCCGCTCGGTCGGCCCCAGAATGGTGCGGCCCAGGGGCTGATCGTGATAGCTCTGTTCTTGCAGCCAATCGAAAATCACGTCGTCGGGCGTGTCATAAGCCTGACCGATCTCTTGCAGGATCACGCCGCGCTCGACCTCGATCTCGCGCGGGTCGAAGATGGGGTTCAGAACGATGTCGCCGATCACGTCCATCGCCAGCGCTACGTCATCTTGCAGAACACGCGCATAATAGGCCGTCACCTCGCGCGAGGTGTAGGCGTTGATATAGCCGCCCACATCCTCGATCGCCTCGGCGATTTGCAAAGCCGAACGTCGCTCGGTTCCCTTGAACGCCATATGCTCAAGGAAATGCGCAATGCCGTTCTGTTCGATCCGCTCGTTCCGCGCACCCGCGGTCACCCAGATGCCGATGGCCGCAGATTGCAGCCCCGGCATGTTCTCACTGACGATCCGAAATCCGTTCTTCAGCTGGTCTTGTCTGACAGTCACTCGGCGATATGCCCTTTGATATGATCCTCGAGGGCACCCAGATCATTGGCAATCCGTGTCACCCGTTCCGGACGTTCATACAGATCAGACATGCGGGATGGAAGAGGCGGATGTTCCCCGCTTGCCTTCTCGACCGCTGCCGGGAATTTCGCCGGGTGGGCGGTGGCCAGAGTGATCATCGGAACCGCCACTGCGCGTTGTTCTTCGGCGACCTTAATTCCAACGGCAGTGTGCGGGCAGACCAGTTCGGCACTGTGGGCCAGCGTGTGTTTGATTGTCGTCAGCGTTTCATCCTCGGACACACGTCCCGAGTCGAAGCTTTCGCGCAGGGCCTCCATCGCGCCCTGACTGACGTTGAAACCCCCGCGTTTCAACTCATCCATCAACTGCGCCACGGCGCTGCCATCCTCGCCATATGCATAGTAAAGCGCCCGTTCAAAGTTCGAGCTGACCTGAATGTCCATCGACGGGCTGATCGACGGGATAGTGTCGCCCTTGAAATACCCCTCGCCCGACAGGCAGCGGTGAAGAATGTCGTTCTGGTTGGTCGCCACAACCAGACGATCAATGGGCAGCCCCATGCGTTTGGCCAGATAGCCCGCGAAGATATCGCCAAAATTGCCGGTGGGCACGGTAAAGCTGACCTTGCGATGCGGTGCCCCCACACTGACAGCCGCCGAGAAGTAATACACGATCTGCGCCAGCACCCGCGCAAAGTTGATCGAGTTCACCCCGGCCAGCTTCACCCCGTCGCGGAAATCGAAATCGTTGAACATATCTTTCAGCGCGGCCTGACAATCGTCAAAATCGCCATCCACGGCCAGCGCATGCACGTTGCTGTCGGCGGGCGTCGTCATCTGACGGCGCTGCACCTCAGAGACACGACCATGGGGGAACAGAATGAACACATCCACCGCGTCCAGCCCCCGGAACGCCTCAATCGCGGCCGAGCCTGTATCGCCACTGGTCGCCCCCACGATGGTCACACGATCATTGCGCCGCTTCAGCGCAACCTGGAACAGCTGGCCGATCAGCTGCATGGCAAAGTCCTTGAAGGCCAGCGTAGGGCCATGGAACAGTTCCAGCAGGAAGTGGTTCTCGTTCAGCTGCTTCAAGGGCGCGCGGGCGTCATGGCCGAAGCCTTCGTAAGCACGGGTAATGATGTCCCTGAACTCCTGCTCGGTGAACGAGCCGCTGACATAGGGCCACATCACACGGAACGCGATCTCTTCATAGGGCAGACCGGCCAGAGCGGCGATCTCATTATGGCTCATCACCGGAATCTCAGCGGGCAGGTACAAGCCGCCATCGCGGGCAAGGCCGGTCAGCATCGCCTCTTCAAAGGTCAGTTCCGGCGCTTGGCCACGGGTCGAGATATATTTCATTGCTCTTCACTCTGTGCAGGGGCGCGGTTGCGCCACAGGAAATAACCGGTCATTGCGGCCCAGACCAGAGCCAGACCAAACCATGTGATTGCATATTGTAGGTGATCGTTTGGAATTCCCGCTGTATCGACCGGCAGAGGCGTGATGCCGGGGTCGGTTTCCGACCGCGCGATCAGCAGGATCGGTTCGGCTCCAAGCGCGGCGGCCAGATTGGGCACATCGCGGGCAAACCAGATGTTGTCGTCAATATCGGGTTCGGGTGTGTAGCTGTCGATCTCATCCGGCCAATGCAGGTTGCCGGTTACGGTCATTGGCCCGGTCAGTCGCTCGACCAGTTTCGCCGTGGTGGGCACAAAGCCGCGATCCACCAAAACAGTCCGATCCTCGGTGCTGAACGACTGGATGATCCGATAGCCCGCCCCGACCTGCTTGACCGAGACCAGAACGTGGATCTCCCCCGGCTCCATATCGCCCGAGATTGTCACCGGCAGGTATTTGTCGGTGTCTTCGGAAACGCTCGGCGGCAGGTCCACAGGATCTGCTGCTATGCGCGAGTCGATCTCGGCCAGAACGCCTTCTTTCCAGGCCAAACGCTGCACCTGCCAGACGCCCAGCGACAGCAGCACGCCCAGACCGGCAAGCCCGAAGATCAGCAGGAACAAAATGCGGCGCATAGTCAGGTGAAACCTTGTTACAGAAACCGGCGTCTTGTTAAGGGCAGCGTAATCCCGATTGCAACCACGCAATTGTATGGGGCGCAATCTTGCGCCCCCGATCGAGAAAAAGCCGCCCCTCGGGGCGGCTTTTGCAATTTACCTATCTGAGCGGATCAGAACAGCGGAGCCTGACCCCAGATATAGACGGCAAAGAAAAGGAACAGCCAGACGACGTCCACAAAGTGCCAGTACCAAGCGGCGGCCTCAAATCCCACGTGTTTTTCAGGTGTGAAATCGCCCTTCAGTGCTCGGATCAGGCAGACACTCAAGAAGATCGTCCCGATGATCACATGCGCGCCGTGGAAACCGGTTGCCATGAAGAAGTTCGAATAGAACTGGTCGCCACCGAATTCCCAGCCTTCATGCGCCAGCAGCTCATAATACTCGAACGCCTGCAAGCCGGTGAACGCAATACCCAGCACAATACCAATAGCCAGACCCTGCACCAACGCCTTGCGGTCGTTGTTGTGAACCAGAGCGTGGTGCGCCCATGTGATCGCACAGCCCGACAGCAACAGGACCAAGGTATTGATCAGCGGCAAGTGGAACGGGTCAACCGCATGGATATCGGGCTGGATGTACTCGGTTCCGGCATAGTCGTACATCGGATACATGCGATGTTTGAAGAACGACCAGAACCAGGCAAAAAAGAACATCACTTCGGACATCACGAACAGGATGAAGCCATAGCGCAGGCCGATGCGCACCACCGGCGTGTGGTCGCCCGCGCGGCTTTCGGCCACCACTTCGGACCACCAGGCGAACATGGTGTATAGAACGGCAACCAGACCCATCCAGAACATGAACGACGTGACGCCGTGCATCCACAGGACGGCTCCGAACAGCATCACAAAGCCGCCAACGGCGCCGATCAGCGGCCAGATCGACGGGGCCAGAATGTGATAATCGTGGTTTTTAGCGTGTGCCATCAGCGTCCCTCACCTAAAGGCATTAGTTCGTGTTTGTATCAGCCTGCGCATCAAGGGCGGCATAGCCCTCGGGCAGGTCAATTTCGTAGAATGTATACGACAGCGTGATCGTATGCACATATTTCGCTTCCAGATCCTCGACCATCTCAGGATCGACGAAAAAGCTTACCGGCATCTGAACCCGCTCGCCGGGCTGCAGGACCTGTTCTTCAAAGCAGAAACAGGCGATTTTCTGGAAATAGCCGCCGGCCGAATAGGGAGCGACATTGTAGGATGCCTGCCCCGCAATTGGTCGGTCCGTCGGGTTATAAGCCTCGTAAAAGGCCAACCCGTTCTCACCGATGCGTACTTCCATCTCACGTTCGACCGGTTTGAACTCCCACGCCATGTCCTTGGCCTTTGACGCGTCGAAGCGGACGGTGATGGTGCGGTCGAGAATATCCTCGGGCGCGGCTTCAGCCACACCTGTGGTGCCGCCAAACCCGGTGACGCGGCAGAACCAGTCATAAAACGGCACCGCAGCCCAGGCGAGGCTGCCCATCAGCACCACGACGCCCACAGTTTGAACAACCGTCTTTTGAGGACCAGACAGCGCCATCAGTTCTGTACCTCTTGCGTCGCCATGTTGAAATCGGTGCCCGAGACTTTGACGATCGTCAGACCGAAAATGATCACGATGAACGCCGCCAGCGTCAGGCCTACGCCCAGATTGCGACTAAAACGACGTTCGTGCAGTTCGTGGCTTTTGCGCAGGCTCATGACCAGCCTCCCAGCCCATAGGGTTTCAGCAACGCTTCGACCAGAATCGCGCCGAAGTGCAGGAAAAGGTACAGCAGGGACAGTTTGAAGAACGACCGCTCGACCTTGAAATTATCTGCTTCCGAGTCGTCCTCGGTCCGGCGCGCAATTGCCCATGCACCGCGCAGGAACAAGGCGTTCATCACTATAGCGACGGTCAGATAGACCGGACCACCAATGCCCGAGAATGCCGTTCCAACAGCCAGCAGCGCCAGAAGGCCCGTGTAAACCAGGATATGCCTGCGCGTCGCGCAGCGGCCATGAGTAACGGTCAGCATCGGCACGCCTGCGTCGTCATAGTCCGAGCGCATGAACAGCGCCAACGCCCAGAAATGCGGCGGGGTCCACATGAAGGTCAGGGTGAACATCAGCCAAGGCTCAATCGACATCGTGCCCGTGGCCGCGACCCACCCGATTACCGGCGGGAAGGCCCCTGCCGCGCCACCGATCACAATGTTCTGAGGCGTCGAGCGTTTCAGCCACATCGTGTAGACGACGACGTAGAAGAAGATGGTGAACGCCAGAAACGCACCAGCAAACCAGTTGGTCGCCAGCCCCAGCATGATCACCGACAGGCCCGACAGCGCCAATCCCAACGACAGCGCTTCGCCTTCCTGCACTTTACCCGCCGGAATCGGTCGACCCTTGGTGCGTTTCATCACCCGATCAATATCCGCATCCCACCACATGTTCAGCGCGCCAGACGCGCCGCCGCCGATGGCGATGAAAAGAATGGCACAGAACCCGACAAAAGGATGCACGGGCACCGGTGCTGCCAGCAGACCCACCAAGGCCGTGAACACGACCAGTGTCATCACGCGCGGCTTCAGCAGGGCGAAATAATCGCCAAAGCTGGCCTCATCCGCGTGCGCCGAGGCGGTCACTTGGCTGGCATTGATGCTTGCGTCGCTCATGTCCGGTCCTTTGGGGGCAAAAGCTGCGCGATCCCCGCGCAGCCCACTTGTTAAAACCTAGGCCGCAAAGGGCTTAGTTCGAGGCAACCTGATAGGTGTCAGGCTGACCTGCATACTCTTCCAGAGCACCCTGCAGCCATTCCTCATAAGCTTCTTCGCTAACCACTTTGACGGTGATCGGCATATAGGCATGGTCCTTGCCACACAGTTCCGAACACTGTCCGAAGTACACACCTTCCTTGTCGGCCTGGAACCACAGCTCGGCCAGACGACCGGGCACACCGTCCTGCTTCACGCCAAAGGACGGGATGGTCCACGAATGAATCACGTCGGACGCGGTGACCTGCATAACGATGACCTTGCCCACGGGCACGACAACAGCGGTGTCGGTGGCCAGCAGCCACTCATCATCGCTGTAACCGGCATCTGCCAGCTTGGCGCGCATTGCATCATCCAGAACAAACGGGGTCACATCGGCATCCGCCGGGCGTGCACCTTCGTCCAGCGTGGCCGGATGGCCCAGCAGGTAGCTGTCGAATGCAAAGTCGTGGTCGACGTATTCATAGGTCCAGTACCATTGGTTGCCGACAACCTTGATCACCACGTCGCCTTCGGGAATTTCCTGCTGTTTGAACAGAACCGGCAGCGAGAATGCACCGATAAAGACCAGAATTAGGATCGGGCCCAGCGTCCACGCGATCTCAACCGGGGTATAGTGCGAGAACCGCGCAGGTTCAGGGTTCGAGCGTTCATTGTAGCGCACGATGCAATAGATCAGCAGACCAGCCACGAACAGACAGATCGCGGTGATGATCACCAGAATCATCCCGTCCAGCCGCTGAATTCCGGTGGCCAGCTCGGTCACGGCGGGCTGGAAGCCCATACCACCATCAACCGGTTTGCCAATAATCTCAAGCTCCTGAGCCATGGCCGGAAGGCTGGAGAGGGCTGTCATAAAGCCCGAAAGCATCAAAGCATTCTTCATGTTCTGTCCTGATCGTTTGATCTTTGCGTCCCTGGCGAAAAGGTGTGAATCGGTCGCACCTCTCCCGTTGTCTTTAGCCGCGTTAAAAACCATATTCCTGCGGGTAGATAAAGCAAAATGCTTGCGTCAAACAGACGCTATTTTTGATCTGGATCAAACCCGAAAGGTCCCAAGTGATGCCCAACGACCCGTTTCGCCCGTTTGAAAGCGTTCTTCCACAGGACGAAGCCCTTGCGGTCCTTCAATCTGCCACCGCCGGGGCCGAGGACGGAGAGCTGTTTGTCGAGCGTCGCAAATCCGAAGCGTTGGTCTTTGATGACGGTCGGCTAAAGACTGCGTCTTATGACGCGTCCGAAGGGTTCGGCCTGCGGGCGGTGCAAGGCGAAGTGGCTGGGTACGCGCATTCCACCGATGTTTCGATCGGCGCTTTGAAACGAGCCGCCGAAACCGCGCGTTTGGCGGTTGGGGATGGCGGAGGAACGCTGGCGGACGCTCCGCGCGCTACGAACAAGCGGCTTTATACGGATGAGGACCCAATAGAATCCGCCAGTTTTCCGGTCAAAATCGAAACCCTGCGCGAGATCGATGCCTTTGCCCGCGATCTGGACCCTCGGGTCGTACAAGTCAGCGCAACCATCGCTGCCGCTGTGCAGGAGGTTGAGATTCTCCGCCCCGATGGCGTGCTGGTACGCGATGTGCGACCGATGACGCGGCTGAACATCTCGGTGATTGTCGAGCAGTACGGCCGCCGCGAAAGCGGCTCGGCCGGTGGGGGCGGTCGTGTTGGGTTGGACGGGCTGATCGACCCGGCAGACTGGCAGGACAAGGCGCGAGAGGCATTGAGGATCGCGCTGGTCAACCTCGACGCCATCCCCGCCCCGGCCGGTGTGATGGAGGTCGCGCTTGGCCCTGGCTGGCCCGGCATTCTGCTGCACGAAGCCATCGGTCATGGATTGGAAGGTGACTTCAACCGCAAGGGCAGTTCCGCCTTTGCCGGGCTCATGGGCCAGCGAATCGCATCCAAAGGCGTGACCGTGGTCGATGACGGCACGATCCCGGATCGGCGCGGCTCGATCTCGGTCGATGATGAGGGCACGCCCAGTTCGCGCACGGTTTTGATCGAGGATGGCATCCTGACCGGCTACATGCAGGACCGCCAGAACGCGCGTCTTATGGGGGTTGCCCCTACCGGGAATGGCCGTCGTCAAAGCTATGCTCACAAACCAATGCCCCGCATGACCAACACTGTCATGCTGGGCGGGGACACCGATCCTGCGTCTTTGGTCGCCGACATCAAGGACGGTATCTGGGCGGTCGGGTTTGGCGGTGGTCAGGTGGACATCACCAATGGCAAATTCGTCTTCTCGTGCACCGAGGCTTACCGTGTCGAAAACGGCAAAATCGGCGCACCGGTGAAAGGGGCCACGTTGATTGGCGATGGCCCGTCCGCGCTGAACCGTATTCGTGGCGTTGGCAATGACATGGCGCTGGATCCCGGCATGGGCACCTGCGGCAAGGACGGTCAATGGGTGCCCGTTGGCGTTGGCCAACCTACCGTTCTGATGGACGGCCTGACCGTGGGCGGATCGGCGGCCTAGGTTAGAATCGTGGCTCATCTGTTGGGGCGCAGGGTTAACACTGCGCCTCAAATCCTGCGCATAGATTTGGGCAATATCTGGTTGGCCCTATTGTTGCGGAAAAATATTTTCGTTATTTTTCAGAACGCTAGACATTGTCACGAGATCAAATCGCAAAAATACCGGAAAAATTTGAGGGGATTCAGAAGCTGTTAACCCCTACAGTCGTAAACCAGTTCTGCAATCAGGCGGAGCAACGGATGACCGAAGAGCAGCTTTCTTCCTATCACCCCACACTCCCACCCACCACGGAAGAGGATCGGTTTTCCTGGCTTCGTCTGTTGCGCTCTCGCAAGGTTGGTCCGGCAACATTTCGTCGGCTGCTGCGGGAACATGGCTCAGCGCAGAATGCGCTGGCCGCGCTGCCCGAAATGGCACGCGCTGCCGGTATTGAAGGGTATGAAACGTGCCCGCCCGGCGTGATTGAGGCGGAACTCAAGGCCGCAAAAGCTGCCAAAGCGCAGCTTTTGTGCCTTGGGTCCGCCGATTTTCCTGACGCTTTGAACGATCTTAACGATGCCCCGCCGATGCTGTGGGCCATCGGCGACGTGTCGATCATTCACCACCCTACAGTGGCGATGGTTGGCGCGCGCAATTGCTCGTCACTCGGCGCGCGGATGGCGCGGGGGCTGGCGACGGATCTTGGCAAACAGGGACATGTCATCGTCTCGGGCCTGGCACGCGGGATCGACACCGCAGCGCATATGGCCGCGTTGGACACAGGTACTGTTGCTGTGATGGCCGGTGGCGTAGATGTGATCTATCCCGCCGAGAATACTGATCTCGCTCATAAAATCGCCGAATTCGGGTTGCGTGTATCGGAACAGCCCATGGGCGTGACACCGCAAGCCCGGCATTTTCCGCGCCGCAACCGGATCATATCGGGGCTGGCGCAGGCGGTTGTCGTGGTCGAGGCCGCCGCCAAATCCGGCAGCCTGATCACTGCGCGGGATGCACTGGATCAGGGACGTGAAGTTCTGGCCGTTCCCGGCCATCCCTTTGATGCCCGCGCCGCAGGATGCAACCTGTTGATCCGCGACGGGGCGACTTTGGTGCGTTCGGCAGAAGACGTGATCGAAGCCCTGCCCCAGCACGACCTGTTCACAGCTACTCGATCGCAGGAAACCTCAACAATCACAAAGCCCACCCCGCCTGCCACGTTGCACCAGGCGATTCTGACCCGCCTCGGTCCCTCACCAATTGCCGAGGATCAGTTGATCCGTGACATCGCCGCCTCCGCTGGCGAAATCGGCCCTGCACTTGTGGATCTTGAGCTGGAAGGGCGTATCCAACGTCAACCGGGCGGGTTGCTGTCTCTTTCGGCTTAAAGGCCTGATTTTCGCCTGTATCGCTTTGAAATCACCTCTAAATTCCAATGAGCAAAGGAACGCATTGACAATTCGCTCTTGCCCTACACATTTTGCACCATCATAGAAGGCGCCAAATTCGTCGAGCGAGGTTTTCCCCTAAATGCCTGTAGTTGTTGTAGAATCCCCTGCCAAGGCCAAAACGATCAACAAATACCTTGGCCCCGACTACACGGTTCTGGCGTCTTATGGCCATGTGCGCGACCTGCCACCCAAGGACGGATCGGTCGATCCCGAACATGAATTCGAGATGAAATGGGAAGTCGGCACCGACAGCCGCAAGCATGTCAAAGCCATCGCCGACGCCTTGAAAGAAGACAACGCCCTCATCCTCGCCACTGACCCCGATCGCGAGGGCGAGGCGATCAGCTGGCACCTGCAAGAGGCGCTGACCAAGCGCCGCTCGATCAAGAAGGACACGCCCGTCAGCCGCGTGACCTTCAACGCCATCACCAAGGACGCAGTGACCGAGGCGATGCAGAACCCACGTCAGGTCGATATGCCTCTCGTAGAAGCCTATCTGGCCCGCCGCGCGCTGGACTATCTGGTGGGGTTCAACTTGTCCCCCGTCCTGTGGCGCAAGCTGCCCGGGGCGAAGTCGGCAGGCCGCGTGCAATCGGTCTGTCTGCGCCTGATCGTCGAGCGCGAGATGGAGATAGAGGCATTCAAGCCGGTCGAATACTGGTCGGTCAAAGCGCTGTTCGAGACCCCGCGCGGCCAAACTTATGAGGCGCGTCTGGTCACTCTGGCTGGAAACAAGCTGGATAAGCACGACCTGAAAAACGCCACGCAGGCAGAACTAGCTGTGCAGGCGATCACCAGCCGCGCACTCAGCGTTACCTCCGTCGAGGCGAAGCCTGCGGCGCGCAACCCGTCGGCCCCGTTCATGACCTCGACCCTGCAGCAGGAGGCCAGCCGCAAGTTCGGCATGGGCGCGCGCCATGCGATGCAGGTGGCGCAGCGACTGTATGAGGCGGGCTACATCACCTATATGCGGACCGACGGTATCGACATGGCCCCCGAGGCCGTGGCCGCCACTCGCGATGCCATCTCTGACCGCTATGGCAAGGAATACGTGCCGGACAGCCCGCGCATCTACAAGAACAAGGCCAAAAACGCGCAGGAGGCCCACGAGTGTATCCGTCCCACGGATATGTCGCGCGATGCCAGCGACCTGAAGGTCACGGATGAGGATCAGCGCAAGCTGTATGACCTGATCTGGAAGCGCACGATTGCCTGTCAGATGGCCGCGGCACGGCTGGAACGCACCACGGTCGAGATCGGCAGCGATGACGGCCAAGTCGGTTTGCGTGCCACCGGTCAGGTGGTCATGTTCGACGGCTTCATGCGCGTCTATGAAGAAGGCCGCGACGACGTTTCCGATGACGACGATAAACGCCTGCCGCAGATCACGCAGGGCGATCCGGCGCGGTTCGCCAAGACCTCGCTTAAGAATCAGTTCTCGAAAGCCGAGGACAAGGCCGCAGTTCTGTCCGACAATGAGGCCGTTCTGGCCCTGCAACACCATACCCAACCACCCCCACGCTATACTGAGGCCACGCTGGTCAAACGCATGGAAGAGCTAGGGATCGGGCGTCCATCAACCTATGCCTCGATCGTGACCACGATTCAGGACCGCGAATATGTGCGCAAGGATAAGAACCGGCTGATCCCCGAAGAAAAAGGCCGGATTGTCACGATCTTTTTGCTGAACTTCTTCCGTCAGTACGTGGGCTATGAGTTCACCGCCAATCTGGAAGGCGAGTTGGACGATGTCAGCGCTGGCGAACGCGACTACAAAGACCTGTTGGGCAAGTTCTGGCGCGATTTCTCGGCCGCGATTGGGGAGACGTCCGAGCTGCGGATTTCCGAAGTGCTGGACAAGCTGGATGAAGCGCTGGCACCCCAGCTGTATCCGCCGCGCGAAGACGGCTCCGACCCCCGCGTTTGCCCGAAATGCGGCTTGGGGCAACTGCACTTGAAAACCTCGCGTACCGGCGGGTTTGTCGGCTGCGGCAACTACCCCGAATGCACCTATACCCGCCCCATCGCGGGTGAAGGGGCCGAAGGCGACGAACGTCTGTTGGGCGAAGATGCAGGCGATGAGATTTGGCTGAAATCCGGCCGGTTCGGGCCTTACGTCCAGCGCGGCGAGCCAACGCCCGAGAACAAGAAACCCCCGCGTGCGTCCCTCCCCCGTGGCTGGAGCAAGGATGACATGGATCTGGACAAGGCGCTGACGCTGCTGTCCTTACCCCGCCAGATCGGCGAACACCCCGAGGGCGGCATGATCAGCACGAATTTCGGACGGTTCGGGCCCTATATCATGCACCAGATGCCGGAAGAGGCGAAGCCGGTATATGCCAACCTCAAAGACCCCAATGACGTCTTTGAAATCGGCATGAACCGCGCGGTTGAAATGCTGGCCGAAAAGCGCGCCAATCCGGGCCGTGGGCGTCGGGCGGCGGCAAAACCGCTCAAGGAATTGGGCGATCACCCTGATGGCGGCGTGATGCAGGTGCTGGACGGGCGTTATGGGCCATATGTCAAATGGGAAAAGGTCAACGCGACCATCCCCAAGGATATCAAGCCCGAGGACGTGACGCAGGAAATGGCCATCGAACTGGTCAACGAGCGCGCTACCAAGAAAGGCACCAAAAAGAAAGCTGCCCCCAAGAAGAAAGCCGCAGCGAAGAAGACAGCCAAAAAGGCGGCCTCATAGGTAGAAATACCACCACCCTGTTGGATTCGTTGACTTCCCCGTGACGTGGCGGCACAACCTGCCCATCACCATGTCATTGGGGGAGTTTTTTCATGAAAAAAGTCTATGCAAACGCGGCCGAGGCGCTGGACGGGCTGCTGCATGACGACATGTTCATCGCTGCAGGCGGATTTGGCCTCTGCGGTATTCCGGAACTGTTGCTTGAGGCCATCAAGGAGGCAGGTACGCAGAACCTGACCTTTGCGTCGAACAACGCAGGCGTCGACGATTTCGGCATCGGCATTCTGTTGCAGACCAAGCAGGTCAAGAAGATGATCAGCTCGTATGTTGGCGAAAACGCCGAATTCATGCGTCAGTACCTGGCCGGCGAACTCGAGCTAGAGTTCAACCCGCAAGGTACTCTTGCCGAACGTATGCGCGCCGGTGGCGCAGGTATCCCCGGTTTCTATACCAAGACCGGCGTGGGCACCGTGATCGCCGAAGGTAAAGAGCACAAGGACTTCAACGGCGAGACTTACATAATGGAGGAAGGCATTTTTGCCGACCTCGCGATCGTCAAAGCGTGGAAGGCCGACGACACCGGCAATCTGGTGTTCCGTAAGACTGCCCGGAACTTCAACGTGCCCGCTGCGACCTGCGGCAAGGTCTGCGTGGCCGAGGTTGAGGAAATCGTGCCTCGTGGCTCGCTGGACCCCGACGCGATCCACCTGCCCGGCATCTATGTGCATCGCATTATTCAAGGCAGCCACGAAAAGCGCATCGAACAGCGCACCACCCGCAAGAAGGAGGACGCATAATGCCCTGGGACCGCAATCAAATGGCCGCCCGCGCAGCGCAAGAGTTGGAAGACGGCATGTATGTGAACCTCGGCATCGGTATTCCGACGCTGGTGGCGAATTATGTGGGCGACAAGGACATCACTCTGCAATCCGAGAACGGAATGCTGGGCATGGGCCCCTTCCCTTTCGAGGGCGAGGAAGACCCCGACCTGATCAACGCGGGCAAGCAAACGATTACCGAGCTATCTCGTACGTCCTATTTCGACAGTGCCACGTCCTTTGGCATGATCCGGGGCGGCAAGATCGCCGCCGCTGTTCTGGGCGCGATGGAAGTCGATGAAGAAGGCGATCTGGCCAACTGGATGATCCCCGGCGTGCTGGTCAAAGGCATGGGCGGTGCGATGGATCTGGTGGCCGGTGTTGGCCGCGTGATCGTAGTGATGGATCACACCAACAAGCACGGCAAATCAAAGTTGCTGAAGAAATGCACCCTGCCTTTAACAGGCAAAAAAGTGGTGAACCGCATCATCACCAATCTGGGTGTGTTGGACGTGGTCGACGGCGGCCTCAAGATCGTCGAGATCGCCGAGGGCGTGACCGAGGACGAGATTCGTGCCGCCACCGAGGCCAATATCGTCAACTGAGTATCCAATGAAAAGGCCTGCTGGTTAAAGCGGGCCTATTTCAATTCAGCGTCTGAAACACGCAGCCGTCGGAAATGAATTGGGGTGGCGTGGAACAAAGCGCGCGGGCCACCTGAAACGCCGCTAGCACCTTGGGCACATAGTCCCGAGTCTCGGAAAACGGTGGCACCCCGGCATGTTTGCGCACCGACCCCTCGCCTGCGTTGTAGCCTGCCAGCACCAGAATCGGGTCGTTGTCGAACTCGTTCATCAGCCAGTCCAGATATTTCACACCACCCGAGATGTTCTGGCCGGGGTGAAAACTGTCCTCGACGCCAAAGCGCCTGGCCGTGGCAGGCATAAGCTGCATCAACCCCTGTGCACCTGCTGAACTGACCGCGTCAGACCGGCCAGCCGATTCCACCGAGATCACAGCCAAAACCAATGCTGGGGACACATTAGTGCCCACGGTCTGCCGCAGGATCTCAATCCCTTGCTGCTGTGCAATGGTCTGAAGGGTCTGCAGTCGAGGGGAGGCCACGTTGATTGCGATCAGCGCATTCATCGCATCTTCCAACCGGCCAGCCCGGGCCTGCGCCAATTCAGGAGATATCTTGTCCCAGAAGGCTTTGTAGGACCCAACCGGTTTGTCCGACCCGCCCGGCGAGGCCGGAGGTGCGACGCGGGTACGAGCGATTACCTCCGGCACCTCAATCTCTGCCCCGGTACTGGGCGCGGACGGAGCCGCCGCATGTTCCTGAGGTGTTATCTGCACGGTCACGCGTGGGCGCGTCCCCGGCTTTGGCGCTTTGACACGTTTATAGACACCTCTTGGCTCTTGCGTCTGCGCAAGCGCTTGAACAGGAGCCAATATCGTCGCAACCGCCAAGCTGACGCTCAGCATTACATTCCGGAGATTCATTTTGCCCGCCTCACGGATTTCTTTTGGCTGATATGAACCCGGAATCGACGGCTAAGGCCATAAAAACAACGTGAATTGGGGCAGATTCGCCTCATTTGCCGCAATTTTGCATCGCAGATTTCACATCCTCGAGCAAAAGAGAATATTTTAATTGTTTATTCTCAGTGACTTACCGTGAAAGCTATCAAAAAGTTAAACTTAAGCGAAAAAATTTGGGGTTTGGCCCAATTCCTGCCACGCCTGCCCGTCAAACATAATGCCATACCGAGACGGTCGGGAGCGGACTGAGAGAGAAAGCTCTGGAAGACGCCGAGGTTTACTTAACTATTTTGATCCTTAGGAGGGACGTAACATGATCAAGTTCATCAAGAACTTCTGCAAAGACGAAGACGGCGCCGTAACAGTTGACTGGGTCGTTCTGACCGCAGCTATCGTTGGCCTGGCCGCAGTTGCTTACACTCAGATCGGCGACGGCACCGCGACTGTTTCGCGCAACGTCGGTACCGCACTTGGCACGGTTGACACTCCGTCCGACATCAACACTTCGTTTGGTACTACTCCGTAATACCACTCCTGTTGAAAACAAATTCGGTGGGGTCATGCTTAGTTAGGCTTGGCCCCATTTTTTTTAAGCGTCCTTGCCATGGTGCCACATGCTAAAAAGACTTAAACAGTTTTTGGATTGCGAAAATGGAGCAGTCACGGTCGACTGGGTTGTTTTGACCGCCGCGATTGTTGGATTCGCTTCTTTCATCGGCCTTTACATAGCGGAACCAGTAAAAGACTTGGACGCCAGAAACGGCGCCGCGGTCTCGTCTGTAGTTGTGCATGAAATAGACCTGGATTTTTCGGACAGCCCAGATTCTTAAGTTCAGTGTAGGCTTGAGTAAGCTCTGCACAAAAAAACGCAAAAACTATCGGGATTGTCCCTCTTTTCGACACAATTGACCGATACCCAAGGTCGAGCATGGCCGAAATCCAATCGGCGATTAAACGACAACAAAATGATACGAGGGGACACGAATGCGTGCAGTATTTGGACTAGTCCTGATTATAGGGGTGGCTTTGGCCGGTGGCGCTGTTTACTTGGCGCGGGACTATATCGCCCAGACTCAGGCAGAAGTGGAGCGACAGAAACGAGCGGCGGAAGAGGCTTTGGCGAATGTCAAATCCGTGCCGACTGTTGACGTTTTGGTATCAACACGCGCCCTGAAATATGGTGAGCGCATCGCCCAGGAAGATGTGCGCGTCGTGAAATGGCCCGAAGATGCGATTCCCGAAGGCACTTTTTCCGAAATGGCAGCATTTTTTCCAGAAGCGGCAAAGGGCGACCGTTTTGTCCTGAGGACAATGGAAAAAGATGAAGCTTTGATGGCCGTCAAAGTGACGGAGCCGGGCGAAGCAGCAGGTCTGACCTCGCGCCTTGCCAAAGGGATGCGTGCGTTCGCAATCCGTGTCGACGTGGCCTCGGGGGTTTCGGGCTTCCTACGCCCCAGCGACAAGGTCGACGTGTATTGGACCGGCTCTCTTAGCGGTGCGATTGCCGGCAACAACGGCGAAATCACTCGTCTGATCCAGACAAATATCGAGTTGATTGCAGTCGACCAAACCGCCGGATCAGATCTGGCTGGCGCAACGATCGCGCGTACTGTTACTGTTGCGGCTACACCTGAACAGATTGCCGCCCTAGCGCAAGCGCAGAACACAGGCCGTTTGTCATTGGCTCTGGTTGGCGTACAAGATGAGACGGTCGCAAGCGCCGTCGAGGTTGACCAACGCAAGTTGTTGGGAATCAAAGAGACCGCTCCTGCGGCACCTGCAGCCGTCGAAGAAGTCTGCACGATTAAGACCCGTCGCGGCGCCGAAATCTTTGATACCGGAATCGTGACACCCTGTACAAACTAGCGCCAAATCAGCGCTTTAGGATGACAGGCCGCGCCTCTGCGCGGCTTGTTTCATTTTGGATGTTGCGAATTGTCCACATAAGGAAAATTCCAGAAACCCTTGATTATTGCAATAAATTCGTAATTCGCGCAGGGTTAACAGGCATAAGGTGCTAAACCTAAAACGAGGCGTGATCGGAGAGGCAGGTCACATGAAAATATATTCTTGGATCAGCGCAACCCTGCTGGGGTTGACGCTTGTTATCAGTTCAATCGGTGAGACCGCCTGGGCTGAAAGTCTTCGCGTGGTAAAGAAGGGAACAGCGGAAACGCTGGATGTCCCGATGAACCGCGCCATTGTTGTTGAGAGTGAGCAGCCGTTTGCCGAGCTCAGCATTGCCAACGCTGGCATCGCTGATATTTCGTCGCTTTCGGATCGCACGATCTATGTATTGGGTAAAGCCCCCGGTCTGACCACTCTGACATTGTTCGACGGTGCAGGTAACTTGCTTGCGAATGTTCGGGTCCGGGTTTCGCCGGATGTATCGGAGTTCAAAGAGCGTCTGCGTCAGATTCTTCCCAATGAGCGGATTGAAGTACGAACTGCCAATGACGGGATCGTATTGTCCGGGACAGTATCCAGTTCTGGCAAACTGGCCCGCGCATTGGAGTTGGCCGAGCGCTACGCGCCCGAACGTGTGTCCAACCTGATGTCGGTCGGTGGTGTTCAACAGGTGATGCTGAAAGTTCGCTTTGCTGAGATGAACCGGTCGGTTGCCAAAAGCCTGACCGCATCGCTGGGCTTTGCCGGGACTGACGCAACGGGTGGTTTTAACACTCTGAACAACAGCTTGGCTCTGACGAACGCGCTGAACAACAACATCCCGGCCATTCAGACGAATACCGGCGCAATCCTCTTTGGATTTGGCGCAGGGTCTACTCAGGTTCGCCTGCTGCTTGAAGCGTTGGAATCCAAAGGTCTAGCCCGCAGCCTGGCAGAACCGAATCTCTCGGCCCTGTCCGGTCAGGAAGCCACCTTCCTTGCCGGTGGTGAGGTCCCGATTCCTGTGCCGCAGGACGATGGCGTCATCGCGATCGAATATCGCGCATTCGGCGTCGAGATGGACTTTATCCCCTATGTTCTGGATGATGGCATTATCAATCTGGAAATGGCGGCTTCTGTGTCAGCCATTGACGGAAGCTCGGATTTCACAATCCAGGGTGACAACGTTCCCACTTTCATCGTTCGCCAAACCAGCACAACTGTTGAACTGCGCGATGGTGAGAGCTTCGCAATCGCAGGGCTGATTCAGGATGACTTTACCGACATCAACAGCCAGGTTCCATGGATCGGCGACGTGCCGGTTTTGGGTGCCCTGTTCCGCAGCGCGGAATACCAGCGTGCGCAAAGTGAGTTGGTCATCATTGTGACAGCACACCTGGTGTCGCCCACACGTGGCGAAGCTCTGGCATTGCCGACAGATCGGGTCAAACCGCCCAGCGAATTTGATCTGTTCATCAACGGCCGTGTCGCACGAACCGAACCCGCCGGAGCCGGCGCTGCTTCCGAGGTCGCCAAGCAGGACTTCGGTAGCTCTTACGGCTACGTCCTGGATTGATAGGAGGATAGGACCAATGCAAAAGTGGATAATCGCACTGGGTCTTTCGGTCTCTGTCACCGCGTGTACGCGAGAGGCCGGATACGAAATTGACCAAGGCGCATTCGGAAATGCGACACTGCACAACACGCGTGTCCTGAACGGCGACCTGAGCTACGCTCAAATTCTGGGTCAGAGATTCGCGGCCGAGGTTCCGACGCAGATCAACTTTGCCTTCGACAGCGCTCAGCTGGATGAATCGGCACGGCGGATTCTGTTGCGGCAAGCGGCTTGGATCAAACAATTCCCTGAAGCGCGCTTCCGGGTTTACGGTCACACCGACGCGGTCGGCTCTCAGGCTTACAACCAAGCCTTGGGTCAACGCCGGGCAAACGCAGCAGTGGCATTCCTGACTCAACAGGGCATTTCACGCTCCCGTCTTGAGGCTGTTGTATCCTTCGGCAAAACGCGTCCGTTGATCGACACGCCGAACAGAGACCGCCGCAACCGCCGGACCGTGACAGAGGTTTCCGGCTTTGTGGACGGTAACCCGCTGATTCTGGACGGTAAATACGCCGAAGTGATCTACCGCGAATATGTCGGAAGCGCGACGTATGAAAGCCAGTTGCGCTCTGAAACGAGCCTCGGTGACACCTCCGACGGCGGCCAATAAAACAATAAACTTGAATTGGGCGACATCGTCGCCCAATTCCCTACAATTGGTTCTTTTGCGCCTAAATCTTGCCTAAGTTCCAAGCCACATTTTCAACAATTGGGTGAAGTCGGCCGTAAAAGGCCGCAGCAGGGCAACAGCCAGCCTGATCGAACGATTGCGTTCGCCGGGATGGCTGCCCTCATGATGAGGATTGGGTTAATGACAAGCGCAACGACGCAAGATGACAACACCGCCATTCTGGCCTGCACGATCAGCAGAGATGTCCAGAATTTCGACTTGCTCATCGAAGATATGGAAGCCGCTCTGGGTGAGCGCTGGGGCGATCTGGGATTTGCGGAAGCACTTGCTTTCTTTGGACAGCCCGAGGCGGACAACCTGGAATTCGTCGCTCTTGCCATCGACGGCGAAGACGAGGACAACCTGACCCAGATGGGCGAGATCATCTCGCGCGCTAAAGAAAAGAAAATCAAAGTCGTCCTTATTGCCGAAGATGTGACTCCGGCATCGCTGCATCAGTTGCTGCGCAAGGGCGCGGACGAATTTGTTCCCTACCCTCTTCCCGAAGGCGAACTGCAAGAAGCAATCGCGCGCATGAATCAGCCTGACCCCGTCGTTGTCGCACAACAAGCTGCGGTTCAGCTGACGCAGGGCGAGTCGAAAGAAGGTGCTTTGTTCGTTGTGCATGGGCTGGCTGGCGGCGTCGGATCGACGACAATGGCCGTCAACCTTGCCTGGGAATTGGCAACCGCATCGGACAAGGAAACCCCGAAGGTCTGCCTGTTGGATCTGGATTTGCAGTTTGGCACCGTGTCGACCTATCTGGACCTGCCGCGTCGCGAAACGGTGTTCGAGATGCTGTCAGACACGGATTCGATGGATGACGATGTCTTCTCGCAAGCGCTGCAAAGCTACGAAGACAAGATGCAGGTTCTAACGGCCCCTTCGGACATGGTTCCGCTGGATCTGATCACTCCCGAAGACATCCAGCGCGTGATTGATACCGCGCGCAAGCACTTTGACTATGTGATCGTCGATATGCCGAGCACGCTGGTGCAGTGGTCGGAAACCGTTCTTCAGGCCGCGCATGTATATTTCGCCCTGATCGAGCTGGATATGCGCTCGGCCCAAAACGCTCTGCGCCTCAAGCGCGCGTTGCAGGCCGAGGAACTGCCCTTCAACAAGCTACGGTTTGCCCTGAACCGGGCCCCGAAATTCACTGATCTAAACGGTAAAAGCCGCGTGAAACGTATGGGCGAAAGCCTGGGTATTTCGATTGATCTGCAACTGCCCGACGGCGGCAAGCCGGTGATGCAAAGCGGCGATCACGGTCTACCGCTGGCCAATTCGGCAGCAAAGAACCCATTGCGCAAGGAAATCGCAAAACTGGCAAAGTCACTTCACACCCTTGGCAGCAGCAGCGCCGAGGCCGCGTAACATCATCCCAAAGGGGGATCCGACGTGTTTTCAAGATACAAGAAACAGCCCGCCGGACAGCCGGTCGAAGCAATCAAGGCGCAAGCCGCGACACCTGCCCCGGCGCCGGAAAAAGCAGCTTCAGCGACTGCGGTCGCGCGGCGTCCGCTCAAGAAAAAAACCGCCGAGCCGGTCGCAAGTGACAAGGAACGCAAGCGTAAGGAGCGGTTGGGCGAGATCAAGATCGAGTTGCATCGTGAACTGCTTGAGAACCTGAACCTGGCGGCCCTTGAGAATGCGGGCGAAGCCGAACTGCGGGCCGAGATCAGCTCGATCGCCAGCGAGGTTCTGGAAGACAAGAACATCGTGCTCAACCGCGATGACCGTTCGCAACTGAACAAAGAACTATATGACGAAGTCACCGGGCTTGGGCCGCTGGAAACGTTGCTTCAGGACGATACCGTAAACGATATTCTGGTAAACGGCCCGCAACAGATTTTCGTGGAACGCCATGGTAAGCTGGAAATCAGCGACATCACGTTCAAAGATGAAAAGCACCTGATGCGGATCATCGACAAGATCGTGTCCGCCGTGGGTCGTCGTGTGGATGAATCCAACCCGTATGTTGACGCCCGTCTGGCCGATGGTTCGCGTTTCAACGCCATGGTACCGCCAATTGCGGTGGATGGCTCGCTTGTGTCCATTCGTAAGTTCAAAAAGGATAAGCTGGGCATTGACGACCTGGTCAATTTCGGCGCGTTCACCGAAGAAATGGCGGCCTATTTGCAAGCCGCCGTGTCGACCCGGCTGAACGTGATCGTCTCGGGAGGTACCGGTTCGGGTAAAACGACCACGCTGAACGCCCTGTCCAGCTTTATCGATGACGCCGAGCGTATCCTGACCATCGAGGATACGGCGGAACTTCAACTGCAACAGACCCATGTGGGCCGGATGGAAAGCCGCCCGCCCAACGTGGAAGGCAAAGGCGAAGTCAGCCCGCGCGACTGTCTGAAAAACGCCCTGCGTATGCGCCCTGACCGCATCATCGTGGGCGAGACGCGTGGCGCCGAGGTGATCGACATGTTGCAGGCCATGAACACCGGTCACGACGGGTCGATGACCACGATCCACGCCAACTCGGCCCGGGACGGGATTTCGCGTCTGGAAAACATGATTGCAATGGCTGGGATCGAAATGCCGATCAAGGCGGTCCGCAGCCAGATCTCAAGCGCTGTGAACCTGATCGTGCAAGCCAGCCGCTTGCAGGATGGCTCGCGCCGAATGACCTCGATCACTGAGATCACAGGCATGGAAGGTGACGTCATATCGATGCAAGAAATCTTTAGATTTCAACGTGTTGGATTGACGCCCGAGAACAAAATCATCGGTCATTTCACCGCCACCGGTGTACGTAGCCACTATTCCGAGCGGTTCCGTCTGTGGGGCTTTGACCTGCCCCCGGCGATCTATGAACCGACGACAATGTAAGGAGTTCCCATCATGCAACTGCCGGTCGAGGCCCTTATTTACGTCGTCATTTTCGTCGCCGTATTGGCACTGGTCGAAGGGATCTATCTGGTCGCCTTTGGCAAATCCATCAGCTTAAACAGCCGCGTCAATCGACGTCTGGACATGCTCGATAAAGGTGTCGGGCGCGAACAGGTTCTGGAACAGCTGCGCAAGGAAATGCAGCAGCACATGAAATCCCAGAGCATCCCGCTCTATTCGCTTCTGGCCGACAAGGCGCAGAAGGCGGCGATTGCGTTTTCGCCGCGGCAACTGATCATGATCATGGTCCTGGTGTCGGGCTTTGCCTTCATGGGGTTGAGCATCGGAACCGCGACAGATGTGGTCCTGCGTATTGCGCTCTCAATCGCTATCGGCGTTGGAGGCGTGTATGCGTGGGTGAATCACAAGGCCGGCAAGCGCATGGCCATGCTGGAAGAACAATTGCCAGATGCTGTGGAACTGATGGTGCGTTCGCTTCGGGTCGGTAACCCGTTCGTATCCACCATCCAGATTGTGGCGAACGAGGTTCAGGATCCACTTGCAACCGAGTTTGGCGTGATTGCGGACGAATGTGCCTATGGCCGCGACGTGGGCGAGGCCCTGAAGGATCTGGCCGAGCGGCTCGACATGCAGGATCTGCGCTTTCTGTCCGTTGCCGTCGGCATTCAGCAACAATCCGGGGGTAACCTGGCCGAGGTTCTTGCTGGTTTGGCGCTTGTCATTCGATCGCGGTTCCGTCTGTTCCGTCGTGTAAAAGCCATCACGGCCGAGGCGAAATGGTCCGGTAAGTTCCTGTCCGGCTTCCCCGTCTTTTGCCTGGTCTTCATTCTGGTGAAAGACCCTGGATACTATGACGAGGTTCTGGACCATCCCTGGTTTATCCCGGCATGCTTCTTTGTTGGCATCATGCTCACGGTGAACCTAATCGTCATGCGCATTCTCACAAACATTAAGGTCTGAGGAGGACCCCATGGAATTCCTGACCCATATCAATAACTTGATCACCGAACATCTCGGCGAATTCGGCCCGTTGATCATCGTGGGCGCGCTGGGGGTACTAATGATCCTTGTCGCCATTCCGTTGATGATGAATCAGCGTGAAGATCCGCTGAAAAAGTTGCAGCGTTCGCAAGCGGCACCGAAGAAAAGCAAGAAGGACAAGCGCGACAAACTGCGCACCGCAGGCCGCAACGAACAGCTTGAAAAGTTTTCGAGCTTTCTGGAGCCGAAAAATGAAGAAGAACTCTCTGCAATGCAGCTCAAACTGCGTCAGGCGGGGTATCAGTCCAAGGACGCCGTTCGCTTCTTCCACTTTGCGCAATTCGCTCTGGGCATCGTCGGCCTACTAATCGGTATGTCATTGGTAACCGTTTTTGCCGGAGACCAGGAGTTCACCTCGCAACAGATGATCATTCGCGTTTTGATCCCTGCGGCCGCTCTCTACTTCCTGCCCCGCTATTGGATCACCAGACGCGTCGCCGAGCGGCAGGGTGCCATTGAAGCCGGCTTCCCTGACACGTTGGACTTGATGCTGGTTTGTGTTGAGGCCGGCCAATCATTGGACCAGGCCATCGTCCGGGTCGCGTCCGAAATGAAAGCCTCCTACCCTGACATCGCGCAGGAGTTCGAGGTCGTCGCCTACGAGCTGAAGGCTGGTAAGGACAAAGACACTGTTCTGCGTGACTTTGGGACGCGATGCGGGGTGCAGGACGTCAACTCGTTCGTGACAGTGATGATCCAGTCGGCCACTTTCGGGACGTCGATCGCAGACGCTCTGCGGGTTTATGCCAGCGAAATGCGTGACAAACGTGTTATGCGGGCCGAAGAGGCCGCTAACAAGTTGCCAACCAAAATGACACTTGCCACAATGATTTTGACGGTGCCGCCGTTGCTGGTCATTTTGGTCGGTCCTTCGGCAAAAGCTATCTCGGATTTCGCAAACACTGGCAGTGGTTAAAAAAACCGATGAAAAACATAAACAGGGGCGTCTCAAACAGGGTGCGCCGCATGCTGCAGGCCATCATGGTTTTTACCATGGTGGCCTCTTGCACGGAAACGACACAGAGTGACAACCTCACCCCGCCTAGTTTTGACCCAGATGGCGAGGCCGAGGATCCGTTGGTGGTCGCCAATCGCCTGCTGGTATCGGGTGAATATGATCTTGCCTTGGATTCCTTTGCCCGTGCCGCTCTGGATCAGGGTATGACCTCCGAAATCCTGACCGGTATGGGCACTGCAAATCTGGGTCTGAAGCAGTTGAAGCCGGCTGAAACCCTGTTGCGCCGCGCGGTCGAGGAGGACCCTGAATGGTCCGTTGCCTGGAACAATCTGGGCGTTTTGCTGATCGAAAAAGGCGAATATCCTGAGGCCGCTCAGGTCTTTCGGCGCGCCTTCGCGTTGGACAATGGCGAAAGTGACGCAATTCTGGACAATCTGCGCTTAGCTCTCGCAAAAATGGAAAATCCTGTTAATACTACTCCAGAAGAACAAGAATACACACTGGAGCAGCAAGGCGACGGGCAATTCACGCTTCGCAAGCTCCCGGAACCAGAGCCAGAGCAGTAAGGGACGCAAAAATGCGCCAACAATTCTTGATTCCGTCGATGGTTTTGTGTGGGCTGATCCTGTCGGCCTGCGAAAAAGAAACCGAAGAGGAAAAGGTCGAAAAGACGTTTCAGGAAGTAAACGTCATCGACGAGACCAATTTGAACGATGTTCTGCTGACCGCCGCAGACCCGAACGAGGCCGTGACCTATTTCCAGGGCGCAGCCGCAAAGAACCCCGGTCGGATTGATTTGCAGCGCGGTCTGGCCATTTCACTGTCTCGCGCGAAACGCACCACCGAGGCGACGGCCGCCTGGAAAAAGGTCACCACCATGAAAGGGTCCGGCAACGTGGACCGTGTGGAGTATGCGGACGCGCTGGTCCGGTCGGGCGATTGGAATCAGGCCAAGACGGTGCTGGACGGTATTTCGCCAACCTATGAGACATTCAAACGGTATCGCCTCGAGGCGGTTGTCGCGGATTCTCAAAAAGATTGGAACCGCGCGGACCATTTTTATGAAACCGCTGTCGGTTTGACGACCCGTCCCGGAAGCGTGATGAACAATTGGGGCTATTCCAAACTGTCGCGCGGCGATTACGAAGACGCCGAGCGTCTGTTCGCTGAAGCAATTCGTCAGGACCGGACCCTCTTTACCGCCAAGAACAATCTGGTTCTGGCGCGTGCGGCTCAGGGAAACTATGCGATGCCGGTTGTCCCGATGACGCAGGTTGAACGCGCTATGTTGCTGAACACAATGGGGATTTCCGCAGTCAAACAAGGCGATGTTGCCACTGCGAAGAACCTGTTCCGGGAAGCGATTTCCACGCACCCGCAGCACTACGAGGAAGCGGTTCGTTCGCTCCGTGCGCTCGAGGAAGCCTAATTGATGCACATCCCAGCAGAGGCCGCGGCCTGGTTTTTGCCGTTCGTCCTGCCGATCTGTTTTTACGTTGCTTTCACCGACATGCGCGAGATGCTGATCAAGAACCACGCTGTGGTAGCGTTGTTTGGCGTCTTTGTGGTGATCGGTCTGTTTCTACTGCCTCCTTGGTCAATGGAGTGGACGCAGGGGCGGCTGGGGCCAATTGCGATTTCCCTTCCACCTTATATCTGGCAACTTCTGCACGCGCTCGTCTTTCTGGTTTTGGGCATCCTGTTTAATGTCGCCGGGGTCATGGGCGCGGGGGACGCCAAGTTCATCGCGGCGGCTTCTCCGTTTGTGTGGACCGCCGATTTTCGTGCGGTGATTCTGATTTTGATGGCAACTACATTGGCGGCATTTGCCACGCATCGGTTGGCCAAGGCGACCCCCTTAAGGGCCATCGCGCCCGAATGGGAAAGCTGGAACAGGGGCAAGCAATTTCCCATGGGATTTGCGCTTGGCGGTAGCCTCGCCCTTTATCTGATACTGGGAACTGTTTACGGCTCGTAAACTATCATTAACCCGCCTTGTCGATGCCTTGGTACTGCCACAAAGCAAGGCCAGTTTTTCTACCAAGCGGCCCCGTGGGGGCTTTTGGCGTGAATACTGGATGGACGGGCGACGCTCATGAATATGCAGACAACCTCGGTCATGGCCCCTCCTGCCCCCAAAGGGCTGGGTGAAATGCGGCTTCCGATCGTGATGATGCGGGACATTCTGTTGAAAACGATGTTCCGCAAGAACGTAGACACCGTTTCGGAAGTGGCCGAAGCGATTTGCCTGCCCGGTGCGGTAACACAGGAATTGATCGATATCTCACGCGAACAAAAATTGCTTGAGGCGACAGGTACGCTGAACGCCAATAGCGGCAATGAGATGGGTTACCAGTTGACCGATGCCGGTAAGGCGCGGGCGCTGGATGCGCTTAGCCAGTCGGAATACTTTGGTGCGATGCCGGTTCCGCTGGACGTGTACCGCGAACAGGTCAAGCGCCAGTCGATCCGCAATATTCAGGTGACACGCGATCAGCTAACCGGTGCTATGGGCCACCTGGTTCTGCCCGACAGCCTGTTGGATCACCTTGGACCTGCGGTCAGCGCGGGTCGCTCAATCCTGATGTATGGACCGCCGGGCAATGGTAAATCCTCGATTTCGAACGGGATTCGCGATGCGTTGGGGGACAGTGTCTATGTTCCGCGCGCAATCGAATATGCCGGTCAGGTGATCACCGTTTATGACCCGATCGTACACACGGCGATCGAACAAGAGGCTGACGACCCCAACAGCCTTCGCCGCCGCAAACGGTTCGACACCCGCTACGTGCAGTGCGAGCGCCCGACCGTTGTGACCGGTGGTGAACTGTCGCTGAGCATGCTGGACTTGGTCTACAACCCCACCGCACGGACCTATCAGGCCCCGCTGCAGCTGAAATCGACCGGCGGCATCTTTATCGTGGACGACCTTGGCCGTCAGGCCGAGCCACCCCAGGCACTGATCAACCGCTGGATTGTTCCGCTGGAAGAAAGCAAGGATATCCTAGGTCTGCAATCGGGCGAGAAGTTTGAGGTGCCATTTGACACGCTGGTGATTTTTTCGACCAACTTCCACCCGAATGAGATTTTCGACCAAGCGGCTCTGCGCCGGATCTTCTTTAAGATCAAGATCGACGGCCCGAACCAGGAAAACTTCCTGAAAATCTTCGCCATGGTCGCCCGCAAACGCGGCATGCCGCTGGATGAAGCTGCTTTGGTACATTTGTTGAAGGTCAAATACCCAACCATCAACAATATCTACGCCAATTATCAACCGATCTTCCTGATCGACCAGATGATCTCGATCTGCGAATTCGAAGGCATCCCCTATCAGATGAGCCCCGACCTGATCGACCGCGCCTGGGCCAACATGTTCGTCAAAGAAGAAAAGATCGTTCACTAACCCCTGCCATTCTGACGCCGGGCGGGCCATCATACGGCCATGACGCCGATTCCCGCCCGGATCACCGACTGGTTCACGACCAAAGGCTGGTCGATCCACCCCCACCAACAAGATATGTTCGACCGGGCCATGGACCCGGCAACGTTGCTGATCGCGCCCACGGGTGGCGGCAAGACGATGGCCGGGTTTCTGCCGACATTGGCCGAACTGTCCGAAAGTGCTCCAGAGGGTCTGCATACGATCTATGTCTCGCCGCTCAAGGCGCTGGCGGCGGATATCCGGCGCAACCTGCGGGGCCCAGCGGATGAGATCGGCCTGCCCATCCGTATTGAGGACCGCACAGGTGACACTTCGGCCACGCAGAAGAAACGCCAACGGGTGGACCCTCCGCATATCCTACTAACCACGCCGGAAAGCCTGGCCCTGTTGACCTCATACGAAGACGCGCAACGCATGTTTCACGGGGTACAGCGTGTGATCGTTGATGAGATTCACGCGCTGGCCGAAAGCAAGCGGGGAGATCAGTTGATGCTGGCGCTGGCGCGGCTGCAAACACTCGGCCCGACTATGCGGCGTGTGGGGCTATCTGCTACGGTCGAGGACCCGGACGCCATCGCCCGGTTTCTGGCCCGGCACCCCGACCCCTGCCAAATCGTACAGGCCGACCCCGGACCAGACCCCGACATTCAGATGCTTGAAACCCAGGAGCTGCCGCCGTGGTCCGGCGGCGGGGCCGCCTATGCCATTCCTGCGGTTCTGAAACAGATCAAAGAGCACAAAACAACGCTGATCTTTCACAATACCCGCGCGCAGGCCGAGGTTTTCTTTCATAACCTGTGGCTCGCCAATGACGACGCCCTGCCCATTGGCATCCACCACGGCAGTCTGGATCGGCAACAGCGTGAACGGGTCGAGGCCGCGATGGTGCGAGGAGACTTGCGCGCGATTGTGTGTACCGGTTCGTTGGATCTGGGCATCGACTGGGGCGACGTGGACCTTGTGATCCAGATCGGTGCGCCCAAGAATGTCAAACGTCTGGTTCAGCGGATCGGGCGCGCCAATCACCGCTATAACGCACCCTCGAAGGCTCTGCTGGTGCCGGCAAACCGGTTCGAGGTGGTGGAATGCGTCGCTGCGCTCGAAGCCGCCCGAGCCCATGATTTGGACGGGGAACCTCGCGGCGCAGGACCTCGCGATGTGCTGTGTCAGCATATCCTGATCGCGGCGGCGGCAGGCCCGTTTGATGCGGATGCGCTTTATTCGGAAATGGTGGCCGCCGGACCGTTCGCCGATCTGTCTCGCCTGCAATTCAATGATTGTCTGGAGTTCTGCGCCACCGGAGGATACGCCCTGCGCGCTTATGACCGTTGGCAGCGGCTGCAACGACGCCCCGATGGCATGTGGCAGTTGCGCGATCCACGCGCGGCGCAGCGCATCCGTATGAACTTGGGAACTATTCAGGACACCGACACGCTGAAAGTTCGGCTGAAACGCAATCGCGGCGGCAAACCGCTGGGCGAGGTTGAAGAGGCCTTTGCCGCCACGCTCACCCCCGGTGACACGTTTCTGATCGGCGGTCAGATCGTGCGTTACGAAGGCCTGCGCGACATGACGGTTGAGGTCAGCCGACGCGCGGATCGCAAGCCAAAAGTCGCTGTGTTCTCGGGCACGAAGTTTGCCACCTCGACGCAGCTTAGCGACCGTATTCTGCGTATGTTTGCCCAACCGGACTGGCCACAACTGCCCTCGCACACGGCGGACTGGCTAGCCCTGCAACGGCAGGTTTCACGCCTTCCCAGCAGTGAAAGGCTGCTGATCGAAAGCTTCCCCTCGGACGGGCGCGAACATCTGTGTGTTTACGGGTTCGCCGGGCGCAATGCGCAGCAAACGCTGGGTCTGTTGCTGACCAAACGGATGGAGGAAACCGGCCTTGCGCCGCTTGGGTTTGTCGCCACCGACTATGCCACCCTGATCTGGGGGTTGGACGCCGTCACCGACCCGCGCCCCCTGTTTCAGGCCGAGACGCTGCGAGATGGAGTGGACACGTGGCTGGCGGGCAATGCCGTGATGAAACGCACCTTCCGCAGCTCGGCGACCATTGCGGGACTGATCGAGCGCAACACCGGCGGGCAGCGCAAAAGCGGGCGGCAGGCGACGTTTTCCTCGGACATTCTGTATGACACGTTGCTAAAATACGACCCCGACCACCTGCTGATGCAGATCACCCGCGAAGAGGCGATGCGCGGTCTGGTCGACTTTGGCCGGATCGAGGACATGATTGCACGGATTGGCAACCGCATCGACCTGTTGCGGTTGGATAGCGTCTCACCGCTGGCCGCGCCCCTGTTTCTCGAGGTCGGCAAAGTCCCCGTCAAGGGCGCTGCCGAGGAGCGGCTTTTAGCCGAAGAAAGCGCGCAACTGCTGCAGGCTGCCGGGTTAAAGCCCTAGCGAATCCGCTTGCAGCGCCGCAGAAAACCCGCAAAGAACGTATCATGAACGATCTAACATTCACCTTTGCCGGGCACACGCTGCGCGCTTTGGGCAGCGGGGCGCTTTGGTGGCCCGATCAAAGTCTGCTTTGCGTGTCTGACCTGCATCTGGGCAAGTCAGAGCGTCTGGCGCGCCGATCTGGCCTGACCTTACCGCCCTATGAAAACCGGGACACCTTGGCGCGGCTTTCCTCGGACATCACCCACACGCAGGCCGTGACGGTAATTTGCTTAGGAGACAGCTTTGACGACCTGGGCTCGACGCAGGGTCTGAACGAAGCCGAAAGGTTGCAGATCGCAGCCTTGCAAGCCGGTCGCCGCTGGATTTGGATCGAAGGCAATCACGACCCCGGACCGGTCGATCTGGGCGGCGCGCATCTGGCCGAGCATTCAGTTTCGGGCCTGACCTTCCGCCATATCGCGCACCCTGACGGAAAGACCGAAATCTCGGGCCACTACCATCCCAAGGTGCGGCTAAAACTACGAGGACGGTCAATCTCGCGCCCCGCATTTCTGCTGGACAAACGCCGCCTGATCCTGCCCGCCTATGGCACCTATACCGGCGGTCTTCGCAGCACACAGGCTGCTGTGTCCGAACTAATGGGGGTTGACGCAATGGCCATTTTGATCGGGACGCACCCCCAAATGGTCCCTATGCCGAGATAGCGAATTCAGACAATCCCTTGCTGTTCCAGCATGGGCTTGTACTTGCGGCTGATCGGAACTAGGTCGCCATTTTCAAGGCGCAGAAACGTCTTGCCACCATGTTTTTCGACACCAGCAATGGCGCTGCCAACCACCCAATGCGACCGATGGGTACAATACCCAAGGACAGGCTCCATCTGGTCAATCGCATCTGAAAGCCGTGACCGGATGGTAAATGTACCCTCTGATGTCACGACATCCACGGAATGGTCCCGCACCGCCAATCGGTAGATCTGTCCGGAAAACCCCTTGGGCAAGCGTCGGGTCAGACGGGGTTGAACAGCAATCTCTCCCGGTGCCTCGGGCATTGGGTTGCGCGTAATCAATAGCCCGGTCGCGAACAAAGCCCCATAGGAGGCAACCGGCAAAAATCCGGGCGACTGGGCTCCCTGCGCGGCGAAGAGCAGCCAGACCATCACCCATAAGCAGGGAAGGAACAGCACCAATATTACCGGAATTACCGCCAGATCACGCCGCGACAATTCCAACTTTCTGAACCAGTTGCAGCTGATCCTCCGCGCAGCCCATGTTGACGCGATCGCCAAAGCCGTGACACCGGACCAGAACACCAGACGCGACAGGAATGGCAAGCTTAGTTCAGGGAAAGGTTGGAGCGCAAAAGCCAACAAAGGCAGAAAGACGAAACCCGCGATCACTCGGCGCAAAGTAAACTCGGCCAGAATTGAGTTCAGTATGGTCTTCATATTGGCTCTGCAAATCCCCCCGGCCCCGGCCAATCCATCGACCTAGGTCGTAACCAGCTGGGATTACTGATTTATCACCGTTTCCTTCCACGTAAAAGCCTGACCGTGCAAATTTAATATTTCCACAATGAATCGCAAAAGAGGCCGAAGAGTCGATGAACTCCACGGCCTTTTCTATTCGCCCTGAGTAAAAATTCAGGTCAGGCCGTCAGCCCCTCGGGCTCGGGCAGGCTATTCGCGCGGCAGCACGCTGTCAGAGTGTTGGCCAGCAGGCAGGCGATGGTCATCGGACCTACGCCACCCGGAACCGGCGTGATCGCGCCTGCGCGCTCGGCGGCGCTGGCGTAGTCGACGTCTCCGACCAGCTTGTTCTTGCCGTCACGCTCAATGCGGTTGATGCCCACGTCGATCACGGTCGCACCTTCTTTGATCCAGTCGCCGGGAACCATCTCGGGGCGGCCCACAGCGGCGACAACGATATCGGCGCGGCGCACGACGTCCGACAGGTCTTTGGTGCGGCTATGCGCGATGGTCACGGTGCAGCTATCGCCCAACAGCAGTTGCGCCATCGGCTTACCCACGATGTTCGAACGACCGATCACAACAGCGTCCATACCCGACAGAGAGCCGTGGTGGTCGCGCAGCATCATCAGACAGCCCAGCGGCGTGCAAGGCACCATCGACTTCTGGCCGGTGCCCAACAGACCCACGTTCGAGATGTGGAAGCCATCCACATCCTTGGCCGGGTCGATCGAGTTGATCACCAGATCTTCGTTCAGGTGCTTGGGCAGCGGCAGCTGCACCAGAATGCCGTGCACGGCCGGATCGTTGTTTAGCTTGTCGATCAGTGCCAGCAGGTCTTCTTCCGAGGTCTCGGCGTCCAGCTTGTGCTCGTACGAGTTCATGCCGACCTCGACGGTCTGCTTGCCCTTTGAGCGGACATAAACCTGGCTGGCCGGATCCTCGCCCACCAGAACCACGGCCAGACCGGGCGTGATACCGTTTTCCTCTTTCAACTTTGCAACCTGATCAGCCACTTGTGCACGCACATTCGCTGCAAAGGCCTTACCGTCGATAACCTGGGCTACCATCCTGTGATCCCTTCTTTCCAAAAACGGATCGGGCGCAAAGCGCCCGGTCATTCATTCCGGCCCAAGAACGCGCTCCTCACGCGCAATCGACCAGTCAATCAAAATGCGCCACAACTGCTCGGCCAGATCAGGATCCATACCCAACGCATCCGAGCTGTCGCGTACCCGCTGCACCACTTCTTCAACACGATCCGGGATACGGGCTGGCAGCCCTTCGGCCGGTTTAAGCTGCGTGGCGCGGTCGATGTAACCTGCGCGCGTCACCAACATCTCGATCAGTTGGCGGTCCAGCTTATCGATCTGAACCCGCAATTCCTGCATAGAATGACAGTCTTGCGGAGGTGTCAGAGTGGGCATAGCGATCTCCTCATGGACCGGGGATATCCCCGGACCATGAGATGGTTCAAAAACCGGCTTAGAACAAGCCTTCGATCTCACCTGCGTCGTTAAGGCAGATGGTTTCTGCAGCAGGTTTTCGCGGCAGGCCAGGCATGGTCATGATCTCTCCACAGACAACCACGATGAAGCCGGCACCAGCAGACAGGCGGACTTCACGCACCGGAACCGAGTGGCCGGTGGGTGCACCTCGCAGGGTCGGATCCGTTGAGAACGAGTACTGGGTTTTCGCCATGCAGACCGGCAGGTTGCCGTAGCCCGCTTCTTCCCACTCGCGCAGCTGGTTTCGGATTTTGTTGTCGGCCAGAACTTCATCAGCGCGGTAGATGCGCTTGGCGATGGTTTCGACCTTCTCAAACAGAGGCATGTCATCGGGGTAGATCGGCGCGAAGTTCGCGGAACCACCTTCGACGATTTCGACAACCTTTTCGGCCAGCGGTGCCGAGCCTTCCGAGCCCAGTTCCCAGTGACGTGACAGAACCGCTTCGACTCCGTGATCGGCGCAATATTTCTTGACCGCATCAACTTCGGCATCAGTGTCGGTGACAAAATGGTTGATGGCGACAACAACAGGCACACCGAAGGACTTCACGTTCTCGATGTGACGGCCCAGGTTGGCGCAGCCGGACTGAACCGCGTCCACGTTTTCGGCACCCAGATCGGCCTTAGCAACGCCGCCGTTCATCTTCATCGCGCGTACGGTGGCAACCAGCACCACTGCAGACGGGGCAATTCCCGCCTTGCGGCATTTGATGTTCATGAACTTCTCGGCACCCAGGTCGGCCCCAAAACCTGCTTCGGTGACGACATAGTCAGCCACTTTCAGCGCGGTCTTGGTCGCGATGACCGAGTTACAGCCGTGCGCGATGTTTGCGAACGGGCCGCCATGGACGAAGGCCGGGTTGTTTTCCAGCGTCTGTACCAGGTTCGGCTGCATTGCGTCTTTCAGCAGAACGGTCATTGCGCCTTCGGCTTTGATGTCGCGGCAATAGACCGGGGTCTTGTCGCGGCGGTAAGCAACGATGATGTCGCCCAGGCGCTTTTCCAGGTCTTTCAGGTCGTTGGCCAGGCACAGGATCGCCATAACTTCCGACGCCACGGTGATGTCAAAGCCAGCTTCACGCGGGAAACCGTTCGACACGCCGCCCAGCGAGGCGGTGATCTGACGCAGAGCGCGGTCGTTCATGTCGACCACACGACGCCATGCAACGCGACGGATGTCGATGTCACACTCGTTGCCCCAATAGATGTGGTTGTCGATCATCGCCGACAGCAGCGAGTGGGCCGAGGTGATGGCGTGGAAGTCACCGGTGAAGTGCAGGTTCATTTCCTCCATCGGAACAACCTGCGCGTAACCGCCACCTGCAGCGCCGCCCTTCATGCCGAAGTTCGGGCCAAGCGAGGCTTCGCGGATACAGATCATCGCATTTTTGCCGATGCGGTTCAGGCCGTCGCCCAGACCCACGGTGGTGGTGGTCTTACCTTCACCCGCAGGGGTCGGGTTGATCGCGGTGACAAGGATCAGCTTGCCGTCTTCACGGTCCTGAACCGAGTTGATGAAGTCCTGGCTGACCTTTGCCTTGTCGTGGCCATAAGGCAGCAGATCGGCGGATTCGATGCCGATCTTGGCACCGATTTCCTGAATCGGTTTCTTATTCGCTTCGCGGGCGATTTCGATGTCGGATTTGTAGCTCATTGGGCAAGATCCCTGATTGAATGCCTTGCAAACCGGCGCAAATAGCCCGGTGCTGATCAATCCATACAATTGTGTACCAAAGCGATGGATATGGATTCCGACATAATCACGCCGTGAAACGGCGTAGCGTCACTTAGGGGGTCGCGTAACGTAAGCTTGATCGTTTCCCATCGGAAAACCTGTGTCTTAAGGTGCCCAAGCGCGCTGATCGGGGACGAACAGCTTTAGCTGGTCACCCAGATGTAGCGCTCCGGGCCTTTCAACCCATGCAGTCACCCCACGCCGCCCCTTGGCTGCGGGCTTGAACGCGGCACCATGGCCGGGCAAATCGGCCTCGACCTCGCGGCCGGGAATCACGCAAGGGCGGTTTTCCATATCCACCGCGATCGTTACTCCATCCGGCCCCTGCAGACGCGACGAAGGCGGGATATGGGTAAAGTCAGGAATACCGCGCAACAGGATGCTGACCCCCAGGTAGGACGCGTCCAGCGTTTCAAGCCCCATCTCGGTAGCGGTTGCCTGCATCTCCTCTTCAGACAGCACCGAGAGTTGCCGCACATTTCGTATTTCTGTGCCTGTGGGATAAAGGTTCGTCATCCGCACACATGAAGCGCGGTTTTCGCCCTCATGCCGCTCTCCGGCGACACCTGCAAAACCCAGCGACAAAGCGGGTACGGAGTCGGCACGGATGGACTGACCAGCCGGTACATGGCCCAACCAGACCACTTCGCCCATGAATTCCGTTTCGCGCATGACCGGCATAATCATCCCCTTTACAGCTTTTCACGGGCACTAGACGGCAGGCACGTCGGAAAGAAAAGAAAAACCCGAGCCTTAGCTCGGGTTTTTGCTGTTACGCGGTCGGTTCTGGCTCCATCCCGCCATCGGGCGGAGTTTTCTTGACCTTGGTCTTCGGAATGGCCGTAACGCTGGGCGCGTTGCCCTCGTCAGGGCTATCGCCTTCGTCGTCACCTTCGGTCGGAGAGTCACCGTTCATCACGCGCTTGATCTCGTCACCGGTCAGGGTCTCGTATTCCAGCAGGCCTTGCGCCAAGCGTTCCCATTCTTCATTTTTGTCGGTCAGAATCTTGTGGGCACGCTCATAGCCTTGCTGGATCAGGCGCTTCACCTCTTCCTCGATCAGCTCTTTGGTATGGGCAGAAACCGAGAAACCAGCAGTGTTGCCCTGATAGCCTTCATGCGCCTCGGCATAGTCGATATTGCCGACTTTGTCCGACATGCCCCAGCGCATCACCATTGCGCGCGCCAATTGGCTGGCCTGCATGATATCGCCAGCGGGACCGTTCGACACATGATCCTCACCGTATTTGATGACTTCGGCGGCCTTACCGGCCATGGTCATGGCCAGCTTTTGTTCGCACTCATCTCGGTGATAGTTCAAGCGGTCCATTTCGGGCAGTGAGACCACCATACCCAGTGCACCACCGCGCGGGATGATCGTGGCCTTGTAAACCGGATCGCACAGCGGCAATTCCAGACCGACCACAGCGTGACCAGCCTCGTGATACGCTGTCTTTTCCTTCTGGTCTTGCGTCAGCACCATACTGCGGCGCTCAGCCCCCATCATCACCTTGTCTTTGGCGTTCTCGAAATCTTCCATGGTGACAAAGCGGCGACCAACACGCGCGGCCATCAGTGCGGCCTCATTCACGAGGTTCGCCAGATCGGCACCCGAGAAGCCCGGCGTCCCCCGCGCAATGATGCGCAGGTCAACATCGGGGCCCAGAGGCGTCTTGCGCGCATGCACGCCCAAAATCTTCTCACGACCTTTGATGTCAGGGTTGCCGACGGTCACGTTGCGGTCAAACCGGCCCGGACGCAGCAGCGCGGGGTCCAGAACGTCCTTACGGTTAGTGGCCGCCAGAATGATCACGCCTTCATTGGCCTCGAACCCGTCCATCTCGACCAGCAACTGGTTGAGCGTTTGTTCGCGTTCATCGTTGCCACCGCCATAGCCCGCACCACGATGGCGGCCCACGGCGTCGATTTCGTCGATGAACACGATACAGGGCGCGTTTTTCTTGGCCTGTTCGAACATGTCGCGCACACGCGATGCACCGACACCCACGAACATCTCGACAAAGTCCGATCCTGAGATCGTGAAGAAGGGCACGCCTGCCTCACCTGCAATCGCACGTGCCAGAAGTGTCTTACCAGTACCCGGAGGGCCGACCAGCAAAGCGCCTTTCGGGATCTTGCCGCCCAGACGGCTGAATTTCTGCGGGTTGCGCAGGAATTCGACGATCTCCTCCAGCTCTTCCTTGGCCTCGTCGATACCGGCGACGTCGTCAAAGGTCACTCGGCCATGCTTTTCGGTCAGCATCTTGGCCTTGGACTTGCCAAAACCCATCGCGCCACCTTTACCGCCGCCTTGCATCCGGTTCATGAAATAGACCCAGACACCGATCAGCAGCAGGAAGGGCAGCAATGTGATCAGAAACGACTGAAAGCCCGACTGCTGCTGTTTTTCCGCCCGCACCGGGATGTTCTCGTCGATCAACAGCTTGGTGACTTCGGCATCCCCGGGTTTGATGGTGACATAGCTGGCACCACTTTGCGTGGTGTAGCGAATCTGTTCGCCATCCAGCGTCACATTCTTAACCTCGCCGCTTTCAACGGCTGTGACGAAATCGGAATAAGTTCTTTCATTGCTCTGAAGCGTTCCACCCGGTCCGCTGAACAGATTGAACAGTGCTAGGATCAGTAAAAACAGAACGACCCAGAAGGCGATGTTACGAGCGTTGCCCAAGGAAAATCTCCCAAAAGATTTCGGCAGATGGGGGTCTGCCGGGTTGCCCTATAAAATAGAGATGATTCAAGCAGGTTCAATGCGATAAAAAAGAAGAGTGCAACTCGGGCACTTCTGACGCCAATTCCGCCCGCCAACCGTTGGAATATCCCGCCAAAGGTGCTGACAAGAGCGTATCATCTGCCCAAATAGCAGGCGAAGCCAAAAGGGCCGCGCGCGGTTTTCCCAGGGCGCGCCAGTCGGGCACCTGCCGCAGCCCGGCCTCTGCCAATGGGCGGACTTGCGCGTCTGATCTTTGCGGACCGGTCAGGATCCAGCGACCATCCCACAAATCGCCCGGCTTGGAAGGTTGTGCGGAAATCGCCGCTAGTTCCCTGCAAATCCACGTGTTCTCGCCCTTGGCAACCACCATACACCCCCCGATTGTGGTTGTTTCTGCTTGGTGCAAAGCCGACAACGCCTGTTCGACCGCCATCTGCCGAGGCGGATAGCCTGCACCCGCGATCCATTGGATACTGCCCACCAACAGACGCCGTTGGATTTCGCTGGGCAGCGCGACAAAGCCCGCGCGATCAACGCAGATGTCGCCCGTCTCAGCCCGCAGAACCCGACGCGCGGTTTCCTGCGTAAACACGTCCAACGCCTCGCGCGCTTGTGCAAGGTTGTCAGCCACCCGGCTGAGGGAACGGGCGGTTATGCCGATCTCTTCCAACCCTGCCAGAGCCTCACGTGCCTTGATCCGATCAAAGCGCAGGTCGTGATTCGAAGGGTCTTCTATCCAGTTCAACCCGTGTGCATTCAGGTAGTCGCGCAACTCCTGTCGGGTGACATCCAAAAGCGGTCTGAGCAGTTGAACCCCGTTCAGCTCGCGCGCAGCAGGCATCCCAGACAGGCCTGTGACGCCGGACGCGCGACCAAGCCGCAGCAGGACGGTTTCGGCCTGATCGTCGGCAGTGTGACCAAGTGCGATAGCGGGTACATCAATGCGCCGGGCCCAGTCGGTCAGCAACCTGTACCGGGCCTGCCGCGCTTGATCCTGCAAGTTGCCGCTGCCATCCCATCCGGTCCACCGCAACACTTCATGGGCCAAACCCATGTCTCGGGCCATTTCGGCAACCCGATCGGCTTCAGTGCGAGATTCAGGGCGCAATCCATGATCCACCGTTGCAACGTACAGCGAAACGCCCTGCGCGTTCTCCGCAAGAAGGTGCAGCAAGGCGACCGAGTCGCCGCCGCCTGAAACTGCAACCCCCAAGCGGGCAGGAAGTTGCGCGGGCAGTCGCCTGCGCAACGCATCCTTCAACTTGTCGGGGAATGTGGTCAAGAACAGCCCAGCGACGCCATTTCCTGTGTCGCGCTAGAGGCCGCTGGGGATGCCGGGAACCGCACCCCAACCTCGCTGAGTGTTATACAAGCCTGATCGGTTTGTCCCAGTCGACCCAAGGCCGAGCCGAGCTCAAACAAAGCCTCGGGCGCAAAAGTCCCCTCGGAATCACCGGTGAAACTGGCCAGAAAGGCACGCGCCGCTTCGCGAGTGTCGCCCAACCCTTCCAGCGCTTGCCCGCGCTTCAGGTTAGCTTCGGGCGCAAGAGGGCTGCCGGGATATGAGGTATCAAAGCTTGCAAACTGGTCGGCTGCGGCCTGAAAATTGCCCTCGGCCAGCGCTTGCGCGGCAGCGTCGAAATCCGCGCGTTCACCTATCGCCAATTCACCCTGATCAATCGCAGTGGGCGCAGCGGGTGTTGTCGGAGCAGCCGCTGTAATCTGCGTCTCCCCCCCAAGGGTCGAGGTTTCGCCCAGCGTGCTCAGATCGCCACCTTCCAATTCAACCAGACGGAACTCCAGATCGCCGATGCGGTTGGTGCCGTCGGTGACGATATTCTGCACCCGCTGGTTCAACTGCTCGGTTTGACGGGTCAGGCGCTGCAATTCAGCTTCAATCGCGTCCACGCGTTCAAGCACCGAACTGCCGGACAGGTTGGGTGACGGAGACCCCGTCGTCGAAAACTCACGTTTCAGACGCTGGATTTCCACATGCAACACGGTCAACTCCTGCCGGATATCGGCTAGGGTCTGCTGATCCTGTGCTTGTGCCACCCCGGCGGTCGCCAAAACCGCGGCCAGAACCCATCCTGCAACTTTCATCATCTTACCCCAGTGTTGAGCCGGTCAGCACCGTAACCGCACGGCGGTTCTTGGAATAGCAATCCTCGGTACTGCAAATCTCGATCGGGCGTTCCTTGCCAAAGCTGACCGTGGTCAGACGGTTGCCCGCCACCCCGCGCGAGATCAGGAATTCGCGGGCCGCATTCGCCCGACGTGCGCCCAGTGCAAGGTTGTATTCGCGAGTGCCCTGTTCATCTGCGTGGCCCTCGATGGTTGCCACGAAATCGGGGTTCGCCAACAGCCAGTCCGCCTGACCCTGCAGAACGGTCTGCGCTTGCGGTGTAAGGGTCGACTGATCGATCGCAAACAGAACCCGGTCGCCGACGGTCTGCTGGAAATAAGCCGGTGAGCGCGGATCGCTGGGCGATCCTGCGGCCAGACCACCACCATTTGCGCCGCCGCCAAGGCCGCCTCCTAATGTCGAGGGATCGTTGCTGGTGCAGGCGGCCAGAATGCCTAGCACGCCCAAAGCTACCACTTTGCCCAATACGTTCATTTCAAGTGCCTCGTTGTGTTTTCTGTTTATTGCCGCCTGTGTATCACAGCGCGGGTTTCTTGTGAACTTTTCCGACCGCCCCCGCGATCAATTCTGCAAAGGCCCCCAGGACGGATCGCTGCCACCATCCGGCGTGCGTACCGGGCGCAGGTTCCGGCCCGAAATATCCACCGAATACAAAGTCGCCCGACCGCTTGCGCCTTGGGTTTCACGGGTGAACATAATCACCCGACCATTGGGCGACCATGTCGGCCCCTCGTCCAGAAAGGACGAAGTCAGCAACCGTTCCTCGCTGCCATCGGTGCGCATCACGCCAATATGGAACCGACCTTTGTTTTGCTTGGTGAAAGCGACCAGATCGCCCCGCGGGGACCAGACCGGCGTACCATAACGCCCCTGACCGAAACTGATCCGCGTCGCCTCACCCCCATTTGCGGGCATGATATACAGTTGCGGCGTGCCCGAGCGGTCGCTTTCGAACACGATTTGCGACCCATCTGGCGAATAGCTGGGCGCGGTCTCAATCGCCGGCGTGTTAGTCAAACGCACGCTCTGCCCCGAGGCTAGATCCATTTTCCAAAGATCCGTATTCCCCCCTTGAATCAGCGAATAGACAATCGAGCGTCCATCCGGCGAGAAACGAGGTGAAAAGCTCATCGTGCCGCCGGGCGTGTTCAGCTCGGTGCGGCGGACGCGGTCCACATCCAACACATAGATGCGTGGCTGGCCGGTTTCATAGCTGGTATAAAGCAGCCGGTCACCCGTCGGCGAAAAGCGCGGGGCCAGCACGATGGCGGCACTGTCAGTCAGGTACTGCACGTTTGCACCATCGTAGTCCATGATCGCCAGACGTTTCAGACGCTGATCCTTGGGGCCACTTTCCGACACGAAGGCCACGCGGCTGTCGAAATAACCGCCCTCACCCGTCACGCGACTATAGACCTGATCGGCCACCTTATGCGCCATGCGCCGCCAGCCATCCGTAGTGCCTGCGAACTGCAAGCCGTTACCAAGTTCCTGCCCGGAAAAAACGTCCCAGACCCGGAAGCGGACCGTCAGCCGATTGCCCGAAACATTCACCGCCCCAGTCACAAGCGCCTCGGCATTGATCGCCTTCCAATCGGCAAATTGCAGCGGAGCTTCAAAGCTGCTGACCCGGCTGATAAATGCATCAGACGAGATTTCGCGGAACAGCCCGGTGCCAGTGAGGTCCGCTGCAACAACCCGTGTGATATCTTGCGCGTACTGAGCCGCAGCGGGACCGTCGGGCACGAAACTGGGCACCGCGAAGGGCAAGGGTTCGATGATCCCCTGATCCAGTTCCAAGCGCAGCGGTCCGTTCTGGGCATGAACCGGTGCTGTCAGAAGCGTCAGGCCGAGCAACAGGCTGGTCAGAAATCTCATCATTTGATCCGCATCCTCTCGGGATTGAATGTAATCTCAATATCCTGCCATTGCGCGTATTTGTCAGCAGGCAGGTCATATCCTTTTGCCCCGCAACGCAGAATTGCGCGTCTGGCGGCCTCATAGGCTTGTCTTGCTGCGCCGTCGGAACCACCTGAACTTTCAATCAAACTCAAGCTGCCGCCCACCACATTGCCATCCGGCGTGAGCGAAAACCCTACAACGACCACAGTCTGCAAGGCGTCGGTCGACAACGACCCTACATTCCAGCACTTGGACACTGCCAAACGCATTGCATCTTTCTCACCACTGGTCAGCGGCGGGCCAGAGGGTTCTGTGCCCTGCCCCAGCGCCTCGGCCAACGCATCCTCGATGGCGCTTTCATCCGCAGGCTGGGGTGCAGGCGTCTCGGGCTCGGCTTCAGGCGCTTCCGCCACTTCGGGCTGCGCCGGAGGGGGCGGTCGGTTTGGCCGAACCTGTGGCCGCGGAGAACTGCGGGGCGCGTATTCCCTGGCTTCCTCGGCCTCGGTCACGATCTCATCCGTGGCCTCTTCGGGAGCGGTCTGATCCTGTTGCTCTTGCTGGATCTCGGCGCCTTCTTCCAAGGACACAGCGGGCGTTTCAATGTCATCGGGTGCAGCCTCGGGCGGAGGCGGTGCAACGGGTTCTGGCGCAACCTTGTCTGCCGGGCGCGGCTGCGCCTCGGGGCCGGGGGGCACGGGCAAGGCGGCCACCTCTGGCGCGGGCGGCTCAAGCGCTGGGGGTTGTTCGATTACCACCGGCTCGGGCGGCGGTTCCACCGCCTCGGGCACCGGGTCAGGCTCGGGCTCGGATGGCTCCGACACCTCGGGCACCGTCTGATCTTCTTCGACCGGCTCGGGCGGCGTCACCTCTTCAACCGGCGTGTCAGGCTGCTGCAAGGCCGCAGGCGTTGTCACCTCGGGCGCATCCCGCTGGGCGGTCATTGCCGCAAATTGCTCAGCCGAGATCACCGAGACATCCTGCACGGCCATCGGCAAGGGTTCGGACCGGAACGTGCCGCCGAACAAGGCCCATCCGATCAAACTGACATGGGCAATCGCCGAGATCTTGGTGCCGGTATCCACCGTGCCGCCTCACTCTCCACCTTCGTCAAGCGTCGGACCGCCCGTGTCGGTGACGAGACCGACATTGGAAAACCCACCCGCATTCAACGCACCCATTACCTGCATTACCTGCGCATAAGGGATCGAGCCATCCGCCCGCAGGAACACACGGTCACTGCTGCGCTCGGACGCGATGGCGCGCAATCTGCCAATCAATTCTTCACGCTGAACATCTGTCGTCTGAATCTGCACCTGACCATCTGCGGTCAGCGTCACGGTCAAAGGTTCCTCATTATCACCGGGCAATGCACTGGCCGCCGTCTTGGGCAGGTCCACCGGCACCCCGACAGTCAACAATGGTGCGGCGACCATGAAGATGATCAGCAACACCAACATAACATCCACAAAGGGCGTGACGTTGATCTCAGCCATCGGCTGGGCACGACCGCGACGACGTCCGCGTCTGCGTCCATTGCTGCCCGAGCTTTGCTGAACCGCAGCGCCCATCCTAGCTGTCCAACTGACGCGACAGGATGGTGGCGAATTCGTCTGCAAAGGCCTCATAGCCGCCCACGATCCGGTCACTATCCGCGCTGAGTTTATTGTAGAAAATCACCGCCGGGATCGCGGCCAACAGGCCCAGACCGGTCGCCAGCAAAGCCTCGGCAATACCGGGGGCTACAACCGCCAGATTGGTGTTTTGTTGTTCGGCAATCTCGATAAAGGCGTTCATGATGCCCCAAACCGTGCCGAACAGCCCGATAAAGGGCGCGGTCGAGCCAACCGTCGCCAAGACCGGCAGACCCTTTTGCAGCGTCTCGGACTCTTTGGCGATGGCCACATCCATTGACCGGTCAATCCGCGCCGTGGCCCCCGCGATCAGCCCGCCATCGGTGCGGTGTGAACGACGCCATTCGATCATGCCTGCGGCGAAGATCTTTTCGGAACTGCCATCGGGCTGCGTGCCGATCTGTTCAAACAATTCATCCAAGGGGTTGCCGGACCAGAACGCCTCATCAAACACCTGCGCCTCGCGTCGGGCGGCTCGGTAGTTGATGATTTTCTGGATGATAATCCCCCAAGACCAAATCGACGCACCGATCAGCATCAGCATCACCAGTTTGACGATAAAGGTCGCGCGGGCATACAGCCCCCACATGGAGAAGTCGATCTCCTGCGCCAGCGCCAGCGTTTCAGCTTCCATGAACCTGCTCTTTAGTTTTTGCCTGATGGCCGTTCGTTTGGCCTTGTTTTGATAAACGCTAACGCAGTTGGGTATGAAAAGCCAACAGAACCACCCTGGTCCCGCAAAATGTTACATCAATGCGCGAATCTCTGCCGGAAGACGCACCGGTTTGCCCTGCGCATTCATGCAGACCGCCGTGACCGAGGCGGTGAAAACTTCGGTCTCGCCCCGTGTCACTCGCTGCGCCATCGTCAGCCGCGCGCCAGACAGCGACGTGATCCAGGTTTCAATCGTCAACTCATCATCGAATTTCGCAGGGGCCAGATATTCGGCCTCGATCTTACGCACGACCCAGACAATACCCGCATCGCGCATCGCATTCTGGTCGTTACCGATATTGCGCACATAGTCCGAGCGCGCCCTCTCGATGAATTTCAGATAGTTCGCGTGATAGACCACACCCCCCATATCGGTGTCTTCATAGAAAACCCGGACGGCATAGGTATGGGTCATTGCGGTTGCTCCAATCTGGCAAACAGGCGCAACGCATGAGAGGCATCCTGCGCCGCACCCGGCAATACCGGATCGTAGGCCGCGCGGATCAGCCCTGCAATATCAGGTCTCAAAATCGTAGCCGCACCCGCCACCGCCAAAGGTGATTGCGTGCGAAATGCCGTGTCGGACCATAGCAAAACGGTTTGCACCACCTGGCTGAGCGCCAGGGTTTCGGCAGGCACCTTCGACAGCTCTTTGTCCATTCGCAAAAACACGAACGCGGCACGGATTGCGCCGTCTTCCTCGAACCGGAAGATACGATATTGGTTGGCATCTACCGCAACCAGTCGTTCGACCAAAGGTGCTAGGTCCGGGACAAGACGATCGAGGTCCGGCACTTCCAACAGCTCATTCCAGTCCCGGAAGAAGAACACCATGCAGTTGGCCCCCAGTTCAGGGTCCGTTTCCGCCATTTTGTGACCGGCCAGCGTGACGACCGCTTCGAACGCCCCTTTGACCGTGGCCAAGGTGTCATCTTCCACCCCGAAAACGATGGGCACAATCGGACGCCCCCAACGTGCGAACAAAAACTCGCCGCTTTCGCGGGTGAACAGCGCTTCGATTTGATCAGGTGTCACGCGGAGACCCTTCTTCTCGTTTCAAATATGGCCGCCGGAGGCTTAAAATCCCTAGCGCTATAATTCAACCAAACAGATCGCTTTGCCCCCGAGGCGCTGCCATACCCAAATGCGTCCACGCCTTTTGTGCCAGCATCCGCCCGCGCGGTGTGCGCTGGATCAAACCCTGCTGCAACAAATAGGGCTCAATCACTTCCTCAAGCGAATCCCGGCTTTCCGACAACGCTGCTGAAAGGGTTTCGATCCCCACTGGTCCACCGGCGTAGTTCTCGGCGATCAGCTTCAGATACCGCCGGTCGGCCCCGTCCAGCCCCAGATTGTCCACGCCCAAACGGGTCAAAGCACCATCGGCCAGATCCCGCGTGATCCGCCCGTCGCCTTCAACGATGGCAAAGTCCACCACGCGCCGCAGCAAACGTCCCGCGATCCGAGGCGTCCCGCGCGACCGCCGCGCGATCTCGCGCGCGCCTGCGTAATCCGCAGGTGCCCCCAGTTTGCGGGCGTTGCGGGTGACGATCTCGTGCAACTCATCGACCGTGTAGAATTGCAGCCGAGTCGGAATGCCGAAACGGTCGCGCAAGGGTGTGGTCAGCAGACCCATTCGCGTGGTGGCACCGACAAGCGTAAAGGGCTGAAGTTCGATCCGCACGGTGCGCGCGGCGGGGCCTTCGCCGATCACCAGATCCAGCTCAAAATCTTCCATCGCCGGGTACAGCACCTCTTCGACCGCCGGGTTCAGGCGGTGAATCTCGTCGATGAACAGCACGTCGCGTAATTCCAGATTGGTCAGGATTGCCGCCAAATCCCCGGCCTTGGCCAGCACCGGGCCAGAGGTCATGCGGAAATTCACCCCCAACTCGCGCGCCATGATCTGCGCCAGCGTCGTCTTGCCAAGGCCCGGAGGGCCATGAAACAGCGTATGGTCCATCGCCTCGCCCCGCTGACGAGCCGACTGGATGAAAATGCGCAGGTTCGCGCGCGCCTCGGCCTGACCGATGAACTCGTCCAACCCCTGAGGGCGTAGGGCGCGGTCGTTATCCTCGGGCAAAGGGTCCGGGCGCAGAGTGGGATCGGCGTCAGTCATCCATTCAGCCTTTCGGAGCCAGCAGTTTCAACGCCGCCCGGATCAGATCAGCCTCACCGGCGTCCGGCAGGCTGGCGGCCGCTTCGGCCACGGCCGAGGCCGCCTCGGACGGGCCATAGCCGAGGTTCGACAGGGCCGACAACGCACCAGCCGAGGCCGCCGCGTTGCCCGAGGCCGGTTTCGCAGCGCGTTTGGGCGCAGGCGCTGGCTCAATCAGTTCGACCGGCTCAGGCACAGGGCCGTCCATCGCCTCGGTCACGGTGCCGCCCATGGCCATCACGCCCGGCGCTTTGTCCTTCAGGTCCAATACGATGCGCTGCGCGGTTTTCGGCCCCACGCCTTTGGCCGCCTTGACCGCGCCCCAATCACCCAAGGCAATCGCACGGCTGACCCCATCCGGGCCCAGCGCAGACAGGATCGCCAAAGACACTTTGGCCCCCACCCCCTGCACCGAACACAGCAGGCGATGCCATTCCTTCTCGACCAAAGACAGAAACCCATAAAGCTGCATCAGGTCTTCGCGCACCACCATGTCCGTGTAGATCGAGACCGCCTCCCCCACGCCCGGCAGAGCCGCCATGGTCCGGTCCGAGCAATAGACGATATAACCAACCCCGCGCACGTCGATCAGCACGTGGTCTGCTGCGCGGTAATCCAGGCGTCCAGTGAGTTTTCCGATCATGCCCGCACCTCTTTCATCCGCGCCTGCGGCGCTGCGCCATAGTAGGAATGGCAGATCGCAATCGCCAGCGCATCTGCCGCATCTGCGCCCTTGGGCTGACACCCCGGCAGTTGCAGCTTGACCATGTGCAAGACTTGCTCTTTCTCGGCATGCCCCACGCCCACAACTGTTTTCTTGACCCGGTTGGGCGCATATTCCCCTACGGGCAACCCGGCTTGCGCGAGCGTCAGAAGCGCAACCCCACGCGCCTGGCCCAGTTTCAACGTGCCCGCACCGTCCTTGTTCACGAAAGTCTGTTCGATCGCGGCCTGATCGGGCGTGTGTTCGGCGATCACCTCGACAATCTGGTTGTGCAGAGACAACAACCGCTCGCCCAAATCATCACCGTCGGATTTGCATAGCCCGTTGGCCACGTGGCTCAGGCGGCTGCCATGCGATTCGATGACGCCCCATCCCAGGGTTCTCAGCCCCGGATCAATGCCCAAAATCCGCATGTTGTGCCCCAGCCTGCTCGGGTTTTTGTGATCTTTCTTACGGGTTAGCACGAAGCGTGAACATTTTCCAAGCGAATTGACGGAAAGTCCAAAAACGACAGACCTGCTCGAGGGGCGACACAATGGCCTGTTTGCGACCGCGAAATGCCTGAATTCGACGTGTTTGATTAAGCAAAAATGACCAATAAATTAAGGGGCTTTCACGTTTTCAGAGCATTGCAGAAAACGCATAGGACACATGCAATTTCGTCGCTTGTGGTGTCAGATCGACATCCCTAAATGCCGCTCAAACGAAGGATTGAAACTGAACTCTAACCAGAAGGAAACAGGATATGGCCGTACTGGATACCACCCGCGCCACCACTGGCTCGTTCGGCCTTGCTGGCCGTATCGGCGGATTTTTTGCAGCGGTTGTGAACGCCGTTGTGGAATGGAACGACGCCCGCGTGACCCGCAACGCGCTGAGCGGTCTGAGTGACCGTGAACTGGACGATATTGGCATGTGCCGCGGCGATATTGACGTCGTAGCGGATAGCCGCCGGTAAGATTTAGACCACCACTCACACGCCCCTATCTCCTCCCTCGGGGGCAAAGCAGAACGCCGCGCATTGATTTATGCGCGGCGTTTCTGATTCAGATTTGCAAAAATCAGGGCAGATAGCTTGAGACCTGCGCGGCCAGAAAGGCAGAAATCGGGTCAATCTGCATGATCCAGGCCCCAGCCTGTTCGACCGACGTCCCTTGGCTCAGACTGTCAACGCGGTATTCATAGGCGGACGGCCCAAGGCTCGCTAAAAGAAAGGTCTTGAATGCAAAAAAGCCCACAAGGCACATCAGCAGCACTTTGGCAGGCACCGCAGACTGAACGCGCTGCGGCCTCATCACCACCAGGCCATCTTTGCGCATCGTCGCACGATAACCACGGCTGAGTTTCGCGTGTTTTTTGTTCAGACGATGAACACGCTGATCAAATTCCAGTTGTTTTCCAGTCATGGCAGCCTCCAATAACCGCCCCCGATATGCATCTTTGAACGGTAGACAGAGATTGCGCCAAAAAAGTGGCAGGAATCCATAAAACTCCTGTAAATGGCCCGATTTTAGCCCTGTTTGCTTAAGATTAGCGTCGTCCATTCGCCAATCTCGTCCCGACGGGCCAGATTGAACCCGTTTTGTGAATAAACGGAAACCACATCATCGGCCTGTTCATTGAGGATTCCCGACAGGATCGCGTACCCCCCTGCCCGCAGATTCGCCCCAATTTCCGGCGACAACGCGACCAGCGGCCCCTTGAGGATATTGGCAAAGATCAGGTCATAGGGCGCGTGGGCCTTCAGGTCGGGGTGATCGAACCCGGCAGCCTCGACGCACTGCACCTGACCGACCATGCCATTGGCTTTCAGGTTCGCCTCGGCCACATCGACGGCCACCTGATCAATATCGCTGGCGATGATATCGCCATCCCAGACCCGCGCGGCAGCCATGGCAAGAACGGCAGTGCCACAGCCGATATCGGCCACTTTTGTCGCCTCGAACCCCTCATTCAGTAGATAATCCAGCGCCTTGAGGCAACCAAGTGTGGTGCCGTGATGCCCGGTGCCAAAGGCCATCGCGGCCTCGATCAGCAGGGGAATGCGGCCTTCGGGCAGTTGGTCGGCGTCGTGACTGCCGTAAACAAAGAAGCGCCCGGCCTCGACCGGAGCCAGTTCGCGACGCACATGGGCGACCCAATCGGTTTCGGGCAGCTCCGAGACGACAAAGGGCTTGGCTTGGAACGCGGCGGCCAGAACGGCCAGCGCGGTTTCATCTGGGGTTTCGGTGAAATAGCCGCCAACCTCCCATAGGCCCGAGCCGTCCTCGACCTCGAACACACCAACGCCGGTAGGTTCCGGCTCCAGACGCTCCATTGCTTCGCCCAAGCCTTCGGCGGCTTTCTTGCCCATCAGAGTGGTCAGCGCAGTGAATGTGGGCATGGGGGCCTCCTGTTTGGGTTTCCTCTGCGCCTAGGCCGCCGGGCAGGCAAGGTCAAGCGCTGGCTTATTCCGCAGGGGCCGGGGCGTATTTTGACAGGATGGTTTCATTGCCCGGCTCGGGGTGGCGCGGGATCAGCAACGACAAGGCCAGCGAGATCATCGCCATCGCTGCCGCTAGCGTAAACACCGCGCCGGGCGAGACCACCCACAGCAAACCCAGCAACGCCGGCAGGAACACGGCGGCGATGTGGTTGATCGTAAAGGCCACGGCTGCGGTTGGTGCGATATCGGCAGGGTCGGCGATTTTCTGGAAATAGGTTTTCAGCGCCAATGCCAGCGCGAACAGCACGTGGTCGATCACGTAAAGGATCGCGGCCAGCACCACGCCCCAGCCAAACCAATAGATGCCGCCATAGGCCGCGAACACGATGGCCAGACCGGCATATTCGAAGATCAGCGTGCGGCGCTCGCCGAACACGGACACGGCTTTGCCCAGCATCGGAGCGGCGGCCATGTTGATCACCAGATTGATCAGATAGAGGCTGGTTAGCTCATGCACCTCGAACCCAAATTTCTCGACCATCATGAAGCCTGCGAAGACGACAAAGATCTGCCGCCGGGCACCGGCCATGAATTGCAGGGCGTAATACAGCCAATAGCGTTTGCGCAGGATCAGTTTCTTGGTCTGCGGCGTCGGCGCATCGAATTGCGGGTAAGCCAGCAGGCAGAACAGCGCCAACAGAGCCGTCACGCCGCCCGCTGCCATGAAGACGAAGTTATAGGACAGATCGAACCGGTCCCATGTCAGCACGATCAAACCGTACACCACTGCTGTCGCCGCTGAGCCCATCGCGACCAGCCAGCCCAACACCTGCGGCGCACGATCCTTGGGCAACCATTGCAGTTGCAGCGACTGGTTTACCGTCTCGTAATAGTGAAACCCGATCGAGCTGAACAGCGTCACGAACAGCAGCCCGCCAAGGCTGGGGAACCACGCAGTGATTGCCGTCGCAACGCCCAGCATCATCAGCGAGATCATCGCCAGCACTTGCTCGCGGATAAAGATGATCACCGCGATCACGCCTACGGCCAGAAATCCGGGAATTTCACGAACCGTATGCAGCAGGCCTATGTCTGCGCCGTCGAAATTCGCGACCTCGATGACAAAATTGTTAAGCAGCGCGCTCCATGCGTTAAACGCAATGGGCATCATCAACGCCATCATGAACAAGAGCGTTATGGGACGGCGCCAGAACGGAAGGCTCTGCGCATCAGAGAGCGGCATGGGTTTCAGCATGACACCGCTCTACGCTCATTTTTTCGGTTTGGCGAGGGGGCAGACGCACAGGCGGTCTGCACCGGTGCAGAGGTCAGTAAAAACTCTGCGGGTCGATATCGACGGTCAGGCGGATATCGCCCTTCAGACGCAGGGGCGCAATCCAGCGGGCGATAGCATCCTGAATCGGCGCGCCTTTGGGGGCTTTGACCAGCAGGCGTACACGGTGCCGCCCGCGTATTCGTGCTATTGGCGCGGGCGCAGGTCCGAAGACTTGGGCATCTATAGCACGTAGCGGCGCATCGTTGCGTGCCATCGCGTTGCCGATGTCGAAAACCGGACCGACCTCGGGCCCGGACAGCACGATCCCGGCCATGCGCCCATAGGGCGGGACGCCTGCGGCCTGACGCCCGGCGGCCTCGGCCTTCCAGAACCCTTCTTCATCGCCTGACAGAATGGCGCGGATCACCGGGTGTTCAGGCTGAAACGTCTGCAACAGTGCCTGCCCCGGCTTATCCGCCCGCCCGGCCCGGCCGGCAACTTGCCGCATAAGCTGGAACGTGCGTTCCGCCGCTCGCAGGTCCGCCCCGTGCAGAGAAAGGTCGGCATCAATCACCCCCACCAGCGTCAGTTTGGGAAAGTTGTGCCCCTTAGCCACCAGTTGCGTGCCGATGACGATATCCGCGTCGCCCTCGGCGATCTCTTCGATCTTGGCCTTCAATGCACGGGCTGAACCGAACAGATCGGAACTCAGCATCGCGATCTTAGCCTCGGGGAAAGTGGCCTCCGCCTCTTCTGCCAGCCGCTCGATCCCCGGCCCGACCGGGGCAAGCTTGCCTTCGACCCCGCATGACGGGCAGGTATCCGGCATGGGCTTTGTCTCACCGCACTGGTGGCACATCAGTCGTTTGAGAAACCGGTGTTCAACCATCCGCGCATCGCAATGATCACAGGCGATCTGCTCCCCGCACGCCCGGCACAGCGTCACTGGCGCATAGCCACGGCGGTTGATGAACAGCAGCGATTGTTCCCCGCGTTCGATCCGCTGCCGCACCGCCTGCCGCAGCGACGGCGAAATCCATGTCCCCGGCTGCATCTGCTCGGCGCGCATGTCGATGGGCTTCATCTCGGGCAGCACCGCCACCCCAAAGCGCGAGGTAAGGTCCAGCCGCTCATATTTTCCGGCCTCGGCATTCGCCCAGCTTTCCAGCGAGGGCGTCGCACTGGCCAGAATCACGCGCGCCCCGCAGACCGAGGACCGCAGCACCGCCATATCCCGCGCGCTGTAATGCACGCCGTCTTCCTGTTTGTAAGAGGTGTCGTGTTCTTCATCGACCACCACCAGCCCCAGATCGCGGAACGGAAGAAACAGCGCCGAACGCGCGCCGACGACCAGTTGCGCTTCCCCCTGCCCGACCATGCGCCAGACCCGCCGGCGTTCGGTCATAGTTGCACCCGAGTGCCATTCGGCAGGCCGCGCGCCGAACCGAGCCTCGACCCGCGTCAGGAATTCGGCGGTCAGGGCGATCTCGGGCAGCAGAACCAGCGCTTGCCGCCCCATGCGCAGGGCTTCGGCGACGGCCTCTAGGTAAACCTCGGTCTTGCCCGAGCCGGTGACGCCCTTCAGCAATGTCGTGCCATAGTCGCCGGACCGTTGCCCAGCCTGCAGGCGCGCGACAGCGTCGGCCTGATCCCCGGTCAGCGTCTTGCCCGGCAAGTCCGGATCCAGCCGGGGATAGGGCAAATCACGTGGGCTGTCTTCCTCGCGCACTGCGCCTTGCTTGACCAACCCCTTGACGACCGAGGACGTCACCCCCGCCTGCTCGGCCAACTCCTTTAACGTGAACGCCAAGCCGCCGTAGTCGCGCAGCACCTCAAGCACGCGGGTCCGCGCATCGGTCATGCGGTCGGGCTCTGCACCACCCAAACGATAGATTTTCCGCATCGACGGCGGATCGCCAAGCCCCGGCGCACGGGTCGCCAAGCGCAGCATCGCAGGCATCGGTGTCAACGTGTAATCGGCCACCTTGCCCAGAAACAACCGCATCTCTTCGCGCATCGGCGCGACCTCGAGCACCCGGATCACGGATCGCGCCTTGGCCAGATCAAAACCGCCCTGCCCCGGCCCCCAAACCACACCCAGAACCTTGCGCGGGCCCAGCGGCACCTCGACAAACGCGCCCAGAAAACACCCGCCCTCGGGCGCTTTGTAATCCAGCGTCCGGTCCAAGGGCTGTGTGGTCAGCACAGCCACCAGCTCACCCTGATCGAAATACTCCTGCGCGCTCACCGCATCTCCTCGGGTCGGGGGTTTCAGCATCGGTGTTATTGGGGTAAAGCCATCCGCAACCAAGGCCAACCCATCAAAGGACTGCCCGCATGAAATTCTTCGTAGACACCGCCGAGATCGACGCCATCGCCGAACTGAACGATCTGGGAATGGTAGACGGTGTGACCACCAACCCCTCGCTGATCCTGAAATCGGGCCGCGATATTCTAGAAGTCACCAAAGAGATCTGTGATCTGGTCGACGGCCCCGTATCCGCCGAAGTTGTCGCGACCGAGGCCGACGACATGATCGCCGAAGGCCGTAAGCTGGCCCAGATCGCGCCGAACATCGCCGTGAAGGTTCCGCTGACATGGGCGGGGCTGAAAACCTGTAAAACCCTGTCCGACGAAGGCCAGATGGTCAACGTCACGCTCTGCTTCTCGGCCAATCAGGCACTGCTCGCCGCCAAGGCGGGCGCGACCTTTATCTCGCCCTTCATCGGCCGTCTGGACGATATCAACCTCGACGGCATGGATCTGATCGCTGATATCCGCCAGATTTATGACAATTACGGATTCGAGACCGAAATTCTGGCCGCCTCGATCCGCACCGTGAACCACGTGACCGACAGCGCTCGCATCGGCGCTGACGTGATCACTGCCCCGCCCGCCGTGATCAAGAAACTGGCCGATCACCCGCTGACCGACAAGGGGCTTGAAACCTTCCTGGCCGACTGGGCCAAGACCGGTCAGAAAATCCTCTGATCCCTGACACTGCCGCGCGTTGCTCCCAGGCACCGCGCCCGGCCCAACTGCCAGCCCTGATCGCAGATCAGGGTCTTGCAGGCGGGAGAGGCCCCGTCGCGCAAATGACGGGAAATCCAACCAAAGGCTCACTTTTCCCAAGGCAAATCGGTCCAGCCGTGTTATAAGGCCGCAAAACATAAAAAAGACCGGACGGGACATGAGCAGCAATACGAAACTCAAGGACACTCTCCGCGAGGCGATTCTGGCCGAGCCTGACGCCGTGCTGGACGACAAGGACCTGATGCAGGCCCTCGTCGCCGCCAATGAACAGGCGCGCGGAGATAACATCGTCGACCTGCGCGGCATCGCCATGCAGCGGCTCGAAGCGCGGCTGGATCGGCTTGAAGACACCCACCGCTCGGTCATCGCGGCCGCTTATGAAAACCTTGCGGGTACCAATCAGGTGCACCGCGCCATCCTGCGCCTGCTTGAGCCCACAGGGTTCGAGGACTTCCTGACCACCCTTGGCTCAGACGTCGCCGAAATTCTGCGCGTGGATCGGATCACGCTGGTCCTGGAAACCACCGTCCTGCAGGAAGACCCCGCGATCGAAAAACTGGGCGGAGCGCTGGCCGTAGTCGAGCCCGGCTTTGTCGACAACTACCTGACTTTCGATCGCAGCGGCCCCGCCCGCGAAGTCGTGCTGCGCGAGGTCATCCACCCCACACACCGCATCTTCGGCGATCAGGCCGATCATCTGCGGTCCGAAGCCTGCATGCGGCTGGACTTGGGCGAAGGCCGCCTGCCCGGCATGATCATCATGAGCGCGAAAGACCCCAACCACTTTTCACCGCAACTTGGCACCGACCTGCTGACCTTCTTTGCCGGTGTTTTTGAACGGTCCATGCGCAACTGGCTGTCATGAGCCTGATCTCTCCGGCCTGCCGCGACGCGTTGCAGCACTGGCTGGAGGGTCTCGTCGCGCTTTCAGGCCGATCAACCAATACTCAGGCCGCCTACCGCAGCGACGTGAATGATTTCCTATCCTTTATGACCCTGCACCATAGCGAGCGTCAGGGTTTGGCAGCACTGGCTCGGATCACCGTATCCGATATGCGGGCCTGGATGGCGGATCAGCGCGGCTCGGGCGTCGGCGCGCGTTCGCTGGCGCGCAAGTTGTCGGCTGTCAAAAGCTTCTACCGCTGGCTGGCAGAACGTGAAGGGTTCGAGCCGACCGCGGTCTTGTCGACCCGCGCGCCCAAATTCACCAAGAAACTGCCCCGCCCCGTCGACGAAGATGCTGCCCGCGCCCTGATCGAAACGGTCGAACTGCAATCGACCAATGATTGGGTCTCTGCGCGCGACGTGGCCGTGGTCACATTGCTCTATGGTTGCGGGTTGCGGATTTCCGAGGCGCTGTCGCTGACCGGCGCTGACGCCCCCCTGCCACAATCGCTGCGAATTGTTGGCAAAGGCAACAAGGAGCGCATCGTCCCGGTCCTGCCCGCCGCACAAGCAGCTCTGGACCGGTATCTGGCGCTCTGCCCTCATCCGCTGGACAAGACCAAGCCATTGTTTCGTGGTGTCCGCGGCGGGGCGCTGAACCCGCGTGCCATTCAGGGCGTCATGGCCAAGGCGCGTCAGCAGTTGGGCCTGCCCGCGACGGCCACCCCACATGCGTTGCGCCACAGCTTTGCCACGCACCTGCTGTCTGCGGGCGGCGATCTTCGCGCCATACAAGAATTGCTGGGGCATGCCTCTCTGTCGACCACGCAAACCTACACCGCCGTGGACACCGCCCGGTTGATGGAAGTCTACGACCGCACCCACCCGAAAGCCTGACACAATTGCAATTTCACCAAACAGGGCATTTTGCTTTGCATCTTGGACACGCATCGTACATGACACGCGCATGACACTCAGATTCAAAGCTCTCTCCGTCCATCTCTTTACTGCAACCGGCGCCGTTTTCGCGATGCTGGCCATGCTGGCCGCTGTCGAAGAAAAATGGAGCCTGATGTATCTGTGGCTGGTCGTGTCCTTTATTGTCGATGGCATCGACGGCCCACTGGCGCGGCACTATCACGTCAAGAAAAACGCCCCCGAGTTTGACGGCGTATTGCTGGATCTGATTATCGATTACCTGACTTATGTATTCATTCCCGCCTTCGCCCTGTTTAAATCCGGGCTGATGGATGGCTGGACCGGCTGGTTTGCGATCATCGTCATCACCTTCGCCAGCGCGATGTATTTCGCGGACACTCGGATGAAGACCAAGGACAACTCGTTCTCGGGCTTTCCCGGCTGCTGGAACATGTTCGTCATTGTGATCTTCGCGCTCGAACCCAATTTCTGGGTCATCCTGCTCATGGTCTCCCTACTGGCTCTGGCCATGTTCCTGCCGTTAAAATTCGTGCATCCCGTCCGGACCGAGCGTTGGCGCAGCGTCACCCTCCCCATGGCCCTCGCCTGGACCTTTTTCGCCGGATGGGCCGCCTGGGTGGATTTTCATCCCGAAAGCTGGGCGCATTGGGGGCTGGTGATCACCAGCCTGTACCTAGTCTTTGCAGGGATCGCCCAACAGGTGATCCCACAGCAAAAAGCCTAAAGGATTTCCTCGACCTCGAACTCGGTCCCGTTATGGGTGAACACGTCGCCCTCCTGCAGGCCGGTCATCGCCAGATAGATCGGGCTTTGGGTCGAAATCCCCATATAGGTCGTCCCGTCCACATCGAACCGCGTTGTCGACACGCAGACCACAAAACTCCGGTTGTTAAACTTTACAACGGCACCGGGCTGGACTGTATCGGTCAGCCCAAAATCGGTGTTCTCGATCACGTCGATCTTGGCATGATGCGCTTGCAAGGGCGCGTCGAAAGCCGCCGCCAGATCCGCATTCTCACGCGAAGCCGCGATATCATCCTTGTCGTGCCCTTCCCGGTCGTCCAACTGAGAATCCTTCAGAAACGCATCGTAATGCGCCTGCGCAGTCGCCAGCTCCTGTTCTTCCAGTGACATCAAACGGTCAATAATGGCTTTCTTGCGCGCGGCGGGGTCGGCTTGAACGGTCATGCCAAAAACATCCTTCGAATTCTCTATGTGATACAAGTTGGGACGCAAGCGAATGGATTGCAATAGCTTTCCACTCTCAGATCAGCAACCCTGCCGCGCCCTCGTGCCGCAACAAGGCCACCTTGGTCTCCACGCCGCCGTCACCGGAAAACCCACCCAATCCATTTGCCCCCAACACCCGATGGCACGGAATAATGACCGGGATCGGGTTCGCCCCACAGGCCTGCCCCACAGGTTGAGCCGGGCGACCAAGCTGTTTGGCAATATCCCCATAGGTCACAGTCTCGCCCAGTGGAATCGCATACATCAGATCACATACCTGCCGCTGAAAGTCAGAACCGGCCACACGATAAGGCAGATCAAACCGCTCCAACCGCGCCTGATCATAGGCCGCCATCTGCGCTGCCGCCTCACGCAACAAGGCTGACGCCTCACCTTCATTGCGTCCATCCCAGACCAAACGGGTAATCGCACCACCCGTCTCTTCAATCCCCAGACGTCCAAATCGCGTATCGACAGCAATCATCGGCATAGCCAGAACCTGACCGCGAATTGAGAAAAGGCGCAACCCCCAACAGGCTGCGCCCCAATCTTCTTCTGTTCAAAAATACCTCGGAGCGCGAGGCAGAGCCTCGCAGAACTCCAAATCCAGAGACGTTACGCCAACGCCTCGTCACAGCGCCCGCAGACACCCGTATGAGCATGACGCCCGACATCCGGCAGGATTTTCCAGCACCGCTGACACTTCTCGCCCTCGGCCTTTTCGAACACCACCGCAACGCCCTCAATCTCGGGCACGCGGAAAGCCTCGGCCGGGGCCGGATCACCCGTAACAGTCAACCCCGAGGTGATGCACATATCGTCCACATCGAAAGTAGCCAGCAGATCACGGGTTTCCTGGTCCTCAACATAGACGATCGGCGCGGCCTCAAGGCTGGACCCGATGACTTTGTCCTGACGCTGAACCTCCAGCGCAGCCGTCACCGAACGACGCACGCGGCGCACCTTGGCCATGCTTGCTTCCAGTTCCGCATCGCGCCAATTGGCCGGCGTGTCCGGGAAATCCACCAGATGGACCGAGCTGTCATCACCGCCAAACCGCTCCAGCCAGACCTCTTCCATGGTGAAGACCAGAACCGGGGCCAGCCATGTGGTCAGGCGGTGGAAGAGGATATCCAGCACAGTTCGGGCCGAACGGCGACGCAGGTTATCGCCGTCGCAATAGAGCGCATCCTTGCGGACGTCGAAATAGAACGAGGACAGATCTACCGTGGCAAAAGTGAACACAGCGCTGAACACACCCTGGAAATCGAACGCGGCATAGCCCTTGCGCACCTGTTCATCCAGATCGGCCAAACGGCTCAGAACCCAGCGTTCCAGACGCGGCATATCTTCGGGCGCGACGCGATCAGCCTCGGTGAAATCAGCCAATGATCCCAGCATAAACCGCATGGTATTCCGCAGACGACGATAACTGTCAGCGGTGCCTTTCAGAATCTCCGGCCCGATCCGCTGGTCGGCGGTATAGTCAGTCTGAGCCACCCACAAGCGCAGGATATCGGCCCCATATTGCTTGATGACCTCTTCCGGCACGATGGTGTTGCCCAGCGATTTGGACATCTTGTTGCCCTTGGCGTCCAGCGTAAAGCCGTGCGTCACCACGTTGCGATAGGGCGCACGGCCCTTGGTGCCGCAGGCCTGCAGCATGGACGAATGGAACCAACCGCGGTGCTGGTCGGTGCCCTCCATATAGACATCGGCGATGCCGTCCTCGGTCCCGTCCTCACGGTCGCGCAGAACGAAGGCGTGGGTCGAACCCGAGTCAAACCATACGTCCAGCACATCGAACACCTGATCATAGTCGTCCGGGTTGGCGATGCCGTCCAGCACCTGTTCCTTGAACCCGTCCGTGTACCAGATATCCGCGCCGTTTTCCTCGAACGCGGCTTTGATACGTGCGTTCAGATCGGCGTTGCGCAGCAGGTAATCGGCATCGGTGGGCAGAGCGCCCTTCTTGGTGAAACAGGTCAGCGGCACACCCCACGCACGCTGGCGGGACAGCACCCAATCCGGGCGGGCCTCAATCATCGAATACAGGCGGTTACGACCCGTCTGCGGGGTCCATTTCACCAGTTCATCAATCGAGCGCAGGGCGCGTTCGCGGATGGTGTCGCCCATCTCGCCCATGCCGTCGTCCAGCTTGCGGTCGACGGAGGCAAACCACTGCGGCGTGTTGCGATAGATGATCGGAGCCTTTGAGCGCCACGAATGCGGATAGCTGTGCTTGATCTTGCCACGCGCCAGCAGCCCGCCGACCTCAGCCAGTTTGTCGATGATAGTCTTGTTCGCATCACCCTCACCGCCTTTGCGGGACAGGATGTATTTGCCACCAAAGAACGGCAGATCGGCACGGAACGAGCCGTCATCCATCACGTTATAGGTGATGACCTGTTCCAACATACCCAGATCGCGATAAAGCTCGAATTCCTCCATCCCGTGCGACGGCGCACAGTGAACGAAACCGGTGCCTTCGGTATCGGTCACAAATTCAGCGGCGCGGAAATCGCGGATGTCATCCCATTCGCCATTGCCGCCCTCGGCCCCGGCCAGCGGGTGGGTCAGTTGCACGCCTGCCAGCTCATCCGTGGTTACGTCGCGGACGCGGGTCCACTGATCGTCGTTCAAACGGGCACGGCCCAGAACATCCGCCGCCAGATTGTCGGCCAGCAGGAATTTGTCACCTACTTTGGCCCAGCATTCATCCGGCGCGCCAGTGACTTCGTAAAGGCCATACGCGATGTCCTTGCCGTAAACGACCGCCTTGTTCGACGGCATCGTCCAAGGGGTCGTCGTCCAGATCACCACAAACGCATCATCCAGATCGCCTGCATTCACGACCTTGAACTTCACCCAGATGGTGAAGCTTTCCTTGTCGTGATACTCGACCTCAGCCTCGGCCAGAGCGGTCTTTTCGACCGGCGACCACATCACGGGTTTGGACCCCTGATAGAGCGTGCCGTTCATCAGGAACTTCATGAACTCGTCGGCGATCACCGCCTCGGCGTGATAATCCATGGTGATGTAAGGATCAGGCCAATTGCCGGTGATCCCCAGACGCTTGAACTCTTCCCGCTGGATGTCGATCCAGCCCTCGGCGAACTTGCGGCATTCCTGACGGAAGTCGACGATGTTCACCTCGTCCTTGTTCTTGCCCTTCTTGCGGTACTGTTCCTCAATCTTCCACTCGATGGGTAAGCCGTGGCAGTCCCAGCCGGGCACGTAACGCGCGTCATGGCCCATCATCTGATGGCTCCGCACGATCATGTCCTTGATGGTCTTGTTCAGCGCGTGACCGATATGCAGGTGACCGTTCGCATAGGGGGGGCCATCATGCAGAGTAAAGGGCGTCCGACCTTCCTTCTCGCGCAGGCGGTCGTAGACGCCGATTTTCTCCCAACGCTCCAGCCATGCGGGTTCGCGCTTGGGCAATCCGGCGCGCATTGGGAAATCGGTTTTGGGTAGGTTCAGCGTGTCTTTGTAGTCAGGTGTCTGGATCGTGTCGGCGCACATTGGGGGCGTCCTTTGGATGATCTGGTCGTATGGATCGAAGCGGTCGGTGCGAGGTCTCAAACACCTTTGCCCGGCGTCTCAGGATGTCAGAGCGCCGGGGATATAATTCGAATAATGATGGCCATCCGGTCATACATGGCCGCGCTTATAAGACGCCCTTGGCGGATGGTCCAGAGCTTCCGCCCACTGCGGCGAATAGTGCGGTTCAAAACAGCTCGATCGCGGAGCGCGCGATCATCAACCAGAGGATGCTCAGCACCGAAAGAAAGGCCGGGATGCCGCATAGAAACCAGATGCGGAACAAGCGGTGATAGCTATCAGGCAACGGTGCACCCTGTGCAGCAGCCGTCTGTGCCAGATCCCGCAGGCGGACCTGTATCCACACCACGGGCAGCCAGAACACGCCCGTTACGACGTAAAGCACCAGCGACAGCATGATCCACCCGTCGGCAAGGGACCAACCCAGCCGCCAAGCCAGCAGGGTCCCGGTCACGGGTTGGACGATTACGGCGGTCGTCGTGAACAGCAGGTCAGCCAGAATGACCACACGGGCAGTTTGCGCAACAAACCGCGCGTCGCCGGACCGATGCGCCATCAGCATGAAAAACGCGATCCCGGCTCCGGTACCCAGCAGAACGCTTGCACCGATGACGTGCAGCCATCGCAGGATCAGGTCTGGATCCATCATCGGCTTTGCACCATAGGCCAGGCAACCAGCGACAGCAGCATTGCAGGCAGCACTTTGACGAGTGGGCCCAACGGGTCCAGCCACAGGCCTGGTGTCACGACCGTTGCCGCCAGCACATAGAACGCTGCCACCCCAACTTGCGCCAGGCACACGCGCGCGGTCCAAGGACGATATAGAACGGCCAGTCCCAAAGCGATATCGACGAAAGACCAGAACACGACAGAACTGACGGCAGCGGCATCGGCCCATCCGGCCTCGGTCAGAACACCGGCAGCCTCGGGCAATCCGACCAATCCGAAAATGCCGGACAGGACCCAGAAGAGACTCAGTACGGTTATGACAAGCGGGGCCAACAGGGACATGCGCGCGGTCAGCCGGTGTTCACGCGCGCTGGTCATGCACCCGTATATCTCGGGCAACGACCTGAGCGACCGCCCTGTCGCCGTGCGATAAGGCGCGGGATCACCCACAACACCCGAAGCCATGACCGTCATCGCCGTGCTGCGCAGGGGCGAGCGCCACCCGAGATGGCCCAGCGCGTCAGCACACCGTGCAACCGCCTTGGTCAATACCCGGGGCATTACAAGCCGAAAACGGGCCGCCGGGAAACCCAGCCAACGGCGCGTGGTGGCCAGAACACCCTCTAGCGACTGGGCTTGGTCCTCGACCAGATCATAGGCGCCTTGCGGTATTTCGTCGGCACAGCAGGTAACCACGGCATGGCACGAATCCTCCATCCCGACGCACTGCACCGGTGTCGCTGGATAGGCAATCGGCTGCACCAGCGGAACCGCTGCCAGCATCCGCAGAAGGGCCGTTCCACCGTAATCCGATTGCCCGATAACCAGTCCGGGGCGCAAAATCCACAGGTCTGCACCGCTGCTTTCAAGCGCCGCATCACCAGCGGCCTTCGTGCGCATGAACTCGGTGTCCGCATTGGGCGTCGCCCCGATGGCTGATATCTGAACGACCGAAACACCCCGTTGTGCGCAGGCCTGACCCAGCGCCGCAATGGCGTGATGATGCACCGCTGCAAGATCATCCGAGGGGCCGTCCTGCAACGCGCCAGCGCAGTTCACAACGCAGTCGATGCCAGTGAGTGCGGCGTCCCAATCCTGCGGGTGCGTAAAGCGGCGCAAGTCGCCCTGAACCAGTTTAATTCCGTTCAGTAGCAACGCCCCTTGCGCAGCCTTTCGAACCAGCCCCGTGACCTGCGCGCCCTGCCCTTGCAAGGCACGGACCACCGCCGTGCCAATAAAACCATAAGCCCCCAGAACAAGGATATTTTTCCCAGTGAGTGTCAGAGCACACCTCGCCACCACGTTGATGCCTTCACCCTAGTCATCTGAGGCTGATCCGCCATGGGGACTGTGCCGCCTGCGACAATTCTCGCCGTCAGGGGTGAAACAACGACCCGACCAGATAAGCGATTGATGCCGCCGCGCCACCAATCAACAAGGTCTCACCACCCGACCGCCACCACGGGGCCAGCGACCAGCGGCTTTTGAGCGCACCGATGGCAAAGAAAACCCCCATCGTCATCCAAGCTGAGAGCGCAAAGGCGCGCTCGACCCCGGCCAGAAACGGCAAGAGCGGGATCATGCCCGCAACCAGAAAGGCCAGAAACGTCGCCATCGCGGCCTTCATCGGGTGCGGGTCCACACTGCCCAGACCATATTCACCCTCGATCATCAGGTTGATCCAGTTGTCGTGATTGGCGGTGATGGCATCGGTTGCCTCATCTAGAACGCGCCCCGAAAGGCCCTTCTGCGACAGGATTTCCCGGACTTCATCGCGCTCACCATCCGGGTAAAGATGGATGTGGCGCTCTTCGATGGCTCGGATGCGGCGGATATTGTCCAACTCAGCTTTGGTGCCCGAGTAATTACCTGCCGCCATGGAAAACCCATCAGCCAGCACATTGGCCAGCCCCAAAGCCACGATGATGAACGGCGACAACCCGGCCCCCGCGACGCCAGCTACGATCGCAAAAGTCGTCACCGATCCGTCGATGCCGCCGTAAACTACATCGCGCAACACGCCCCGACCGGGGGGCGCGTTGATCCGGGCTGCAATTTCCTGCTGGCTGTGTCCGTGCTCGGTCATGGCTGGCTCCACCTTTGGTTTGGCAACCAGCAGGGCAGAGGTCTTTGCGTCAGGTCAAGTCTTGGAAAACAATCCCGCCAACGCCCCTTTGATAATCCGCCGGGTCGAGGGCTTGTGACGGTCCGAGAAAGGCAGCGGACGGCAGACCTCCATCGCGGCCACGCCGACGCGAGCGCTGAGCGCGCCGTTGACCAGACCTTCGCCGAACCGGCGGGACAGTTTGCTTAGGACCGAGCCGCCCAGAACCGGTTCCAGCAGGTCATCGCCCACAGCCACCGCGCCCGTGGCCACCAGATGCACGAACACAGCGCGAGTCAAACGCCAGCTGCCCAGAAACCCGGCGCGGCCCCCGTAGATTTCAGCAATTCGCCGGATCATCCTCAGGGAAGCCGCCAGTGCCGTCACCACATCTGCCAGCGCCAGCGGAACCAGCGCCGTCACCGTGGCCACCTGACGGGCGGCGGCCTCAACCTCGCGGCTGGCGGCTTCGTCCAGCGGGGCCAGAAGTTCGTCTTCTGTCAGGGTCAGCAGGCCGGAGGCATCGAACTGCTCGCCCATGCGTTCGGATAGGCGATCGCGGCCCCATTTGGTGTCGTCGCGCCCCTTGTAGAAGGCCATCAGCCGGTTCGTGACTGCCCGTGCCTGCCCCAGATCACCCTCGGCCAACGCGGCATCGGCGGCGCGGCGCATCCCGTCCACCCGCGACAGACGCCCAATCGCGGCCAGCTCGCGCAGGGCGATGATCAGCCCGACCACCAGCAACGCGCCGATCAGGCCCGTTACGACCCAGCCCAGAACCGGCGCGCGCAGCAACAGAGACGCCACGAAATCCCAAGCCGCGACCGAGACCACAGCCCCTATCACGGCCGCCGCCAGCCCCCAGAACCAACGCGACAAGGCCGAAGGTTTTCGCGCTGCCAACCGCGCAGCGGTCTGCATCGCCTGCCCCTGCGGAGCGGCGACATCCGGAACCGGCGGTGCCTGCGCCACGTCCGCACCGGGGGCCTCGGCCTCCAGATCAATCAGGACCGGACCTTTAGCCATCTGCGTGTTCCTCTTGATGCCAGACATATTTGATGTCGGGCAGGTTTTCGTCGTTGTCAGAACCATCGCTGCGGGCAACCTCGGCAAACCCGTTGCGCTCGTAGAACCGGCGCGCGCCGCGATTGGCCTGAAAGGCAAACAGCGACAGGTGTGAGCGTTCGGATTTGGCGTGATCCAGCAATCGCTGTCCGATCCCCTGCCCGCGTGCCGGGGCACTTAGATACAACGAGTGTACCTCGACCCCGTTCAGGGCCAGAAATCCAACAACGCCATCATCGGATTCCGCAACAGTGACCCAATCCTGATCAATCATGCGGCCGCAAAAGGCGATGGTTTGCGCACAGGAATGCAGCTCGGGCATCCAGTCATGTTCGCGGGCGAATCCGTGCAGGATTTCTCCGGTGGCTCCGGCATCGGTGCTTCGGGCAGGTCGCAGGATTACCGTCATAGCCGATCTCCGATCAGGAACTGGGCCGCGCGGTCCAGCCGGATATGCGGAGGGCCGTCACCGGGGCGCAGGGTCAACTGCGCGGGCGCAAAGGCCATGAACCCATAGTCTTCGCCCAGCCAGCTTTCAGCGCCGTTGCGCGCAGGCCCCAACAGATGCGTGGGGTCTTCGGGCAACTCGCCGGGATAGAAAGCGGCTTGCTTCCCGTCCAGTAAAGTGCCGCGCACGCAGGGCAAGCCCACCCCATCATGTGTGCGAATTTCTTCGGTCGTGGCGCGGAGCGCGGCCAGCGACAATGCCGCCGTTTCCGCCCCGGCAAAGCTGGCGCGATCGCGGGCGTCGCGGGTCAGCGCCTCCATGATGTGGGTTAGACGGGCGTGTTGGTGGTGGTGCAGATGATCCGCCTTGGTGGCGGCAAACAGGATGCGTTCAACACGCTTTCCCAGCAGCAACCGGCTGAGCCACGCGTTCCGCCCCGGCCGGAACGCCGACAGGATATCGCCCATCGCGCGGCGCATATCCTCAACTGCCTGCGGCCCTTTGTGAATCGCGCCCAGCGCATCAACCAGTACCACTTGCCGGTCAATGCGCGAAAAGTGATCGCGGAAGAAGGGTTTGACCACTTGCGATTTATACGCCTCGAACCGACGGGCCATTTCGCGGTGCAGGCTGCGTCTTGCACCACTACCTTCGACAGGCAGCGGCGCGAAGGTCAAAACCGGAGAGCCCGCCAAATCCCCCGGCAGCAAAAACCGCCCGGGCGTGCAATCATAGTAGCCGGCATCGCGCGCGGTGTTGAGGTAATCGGAAAACGCCTTCGCCAGGGCCTGCGCCTGCGGCTCATCATGCTCGGCCTCTGGGTCGGCGGCTTTGGCCTGCGCAAGGTAGCCTGCTGCCTCGGCGCGGTTGGTGATACGATCCAACGTCTCAGACGACCACGACCCATAGGACTTGTCCAGCAAAGCCAGATCCAAAAGCCATTCGCCGGGGTAATCCACGATGTCCAGATGAACCTTACGCGGACCCTGCAGGCCGGACAGTAATCCGGCAGGCCGGGCCTTGAAGGACAGGCGCAGTTCAGAAACCGCCCGCGTGCTGTCCGGCCAATGCGGCTTTGGGCCGGTCAGGGCTGCCAAATGGTTTTCATAATCGAACCGCGGCACCGTGTCGTCGGGCTGGGGTTGCAGATAGGCTGCGTTGATCCGCCCCTCTTGCTGCGCCACTAAGCCGGGCATCCGGCCCCGGTCCAGCAGGTTGGCGACCAGCGACGTGATGAACACCGTCTTGCCCGACCGTGCCAAGCCGGTCACACCCAGACGGATCACCGGTTCGAACAATGCCTCGGACACGCTGTCGCCCACGGTTTCAAATCCGCGCACAAGACTGTCTGCCAGCGATGAAATGACCAAATTGTCGTCCCGCTTTTATCGTTTTTCCCAAGATAGGTAGCCGGTGCGCGACATACCAGCGCTTTCCTGCCCTTGCCCGTCTCGTCACCGCGCGCTACCAGCAGCACATGCCCAGATACGCGCTGAAAGTCGAATACCTTGGAGAACCGTTTGCCGGATGGCAGCGGCAAAAGGATCAACCCTCGGTTCAGGGGGCGATCGAGCAGGCCTTGTCGCGCATTCAACCCGGCGCGCATACCATTGCCGCCGCTGGTCGTACTGATGCGGGCGTTCACGCGCTGGGACAGGTCGCCCATTGCGATCTGGTCAAGGATTGGGACCCGTTTCGCCTGTCCGAGGCGCTGAACTATCACCTCAAGCCCGACCCTGTTGCGATTGTGCAAGCCGCGCGGGTCGAGGACGATTGGCATGCCCGGTTCTCAGCGGTCGAGCGGCAGTATCTGTTCCGTATACTGATGCGCCGCGCGCCCGCGACCCATGACGCGGGGCAAGTTTGGCAGATCAATCACCAACTGGACGTGGCGGCGATGCAGGCCGGGGCAGATATGCTGATCGGGCGGCATGATTTCACCACCTTCCGGTCGTCCATTTGTCAGGCCGCCAGCCCGGTGAAAACGCTGGATGAGCTGCGGGTTGAACAGGTGCAGGGTTTCTCTGGTCCCGAGATTCACTTTCACGTCCGCGCGCGGTCTTTCCTGCACAATCAGGTCCGCAGTTTCGTCGGCACGCTGGAACGGGTGGGCGCCGGTGCTTGGTCACCCGAAGATGTGCGGGACGCGTTAGAGGCACAAGACCGCGCCGCCTGCGGGCCCGTATGCCCGCCGCAGGGGCTGTATCTGGCGCGGGTCGGCTATCCCGAACCCATCTTCAACTAGATCGCACGCAGCAGCAGCCCGCTAGCAATAACGGCAATCAACAACCCTGCCACCAGTTCAATCGTGGGGGCCAGCACCTGCGCGAAACGGGTGGCAGAGGCTGAGGCCAACAACCCGCCACGCAAGCCAAACGAAGTCCAACCGACCAGAGTTGTCACTGTCGCCGTGCCCAGTGCCATGGCGAACGCACCGGCAATACCCACCATGGCGATACCCATCTGCCACGTCAGGATCAGCACGAACAAAGCGCCGGTACAGGGGCGCGCCGCGATGCCTGCGATTAGCAATGCCGCCTCTTTCCAATTGCCGATCTGCGCCACTTCTTCAGCGGTGGGGCCGTGGCGGTGGCCGCAATCGGAACAGACCTCATGATCATGGTGATGATGATCGTGGTGATGATGCGCGTGAGATTTCTCGGCCCGGTTTCGGCGGGCGAAACTACGCAGGCCCCGGAACACCAGCCACAGACCGATTGCAGCGATGGCGCCGTAGCTGACCGGGGCCATGACCTGCTCGGTCGTGCCAACCAGACTGTCCCGCGACATCTGGAACACCAGAACACCCGCATAAACCAGCACAATAGCCGTGACGGCCTGGCCCAGACTGGACAGCACGCTGATCGCAGACAAACGCCAAAAGGCGACGTTGCGGCCCAGTCCATAGCCTCCGATCAGCACCTTGCCGTGACCGGGACCGATGGCGTGAAAAAACCCATAGGCGAAACATACGGTCAACAGAGTGGCTACGGCCTGAGGCTGTTCTGCCCGCGCAGCACGCAGGGATCGGGCGATCTGGTTCTGAAATTCCCGCTGTTCCCCGGCGGCCCAAGCGGCGAGGTTGTCAAACCCTCCGCTGCCCCAGAACCACAACAGCAGGCCCAAAGCCAAGGCGACAGGGACAATCAGGTACTTGGACATGAAACGCGGATCTCAGTCGCGAAGTCTTCGCCCACCAGCGGGATATCGTTTTCCTCAAGATCATAATCGGCATCCAATGTCAGAAGGAACGCCCGCATCTGCGCAAGCTGGCCGTCAATATCCGGCACGATCTTTTCGATATTGCACGATATATTTCCCGTGACCGTCACAGGGCGTGTCACTTCGTAGGCGGTGTAGTAGGTCTCGTCGAACGCTTTGGCTGAAAGCGCCGATGCCGCCACTGGTGCGCCCTCAACCGCCCTCAGGTGGGTCGAGACGATGCGGCCATTTTCGGTGGTGGCCGTGGGCTCTGCCGGACCCGACAAAGGTACGATGCGCCCCTCGGACCAAAGAACCAGATCACCGTTGTAGCCTTCCAGCCATTGGGCGTCGAACCCGGCCAAAAACGCCTGCTCGCTTTCGCTCAGCAGACCATCACCATCTTGATCCAGCTTTCTGTCTTCAAGCTCGAACAGGGAATACAGCTCATCATAGGCCCAAGTGACGCGCACATGGGTCAGGTTGCCCGCGTCATCCACGATAAACTCCAGCCCCGTGTCGATGAAAACATGAGGGTGGGCCAATGCCGGGATCGGCAGGCAACAGGTCAACAAGGAGATCAACAAACGCATGATCGGAAGATAGGGCCTTGTACCCGCCGCGACAATGCACATTCAAGCCAACGCGCAGAAACCGGCCCACCTTCAGGCCCGAGGAAACAGAACCAGTGTTTGCAGGGCCGTGCCCACGGGGCCTTGGGTGTCGAACAAAACCGACTGCGACATGCCGATACCCGATGGCTGCCAATGGCAGACCGACTCTGACGCCAGCCAGTCCGAGACCGGTTCGCGGTGGATTTGAACCGTCAGGTCAGTGTTCATGAAGCCCATCTCGGTTGTCGGCGCGTTCCACGAAATACCGTTGCCGCAATCGGCCAGCGGACAGAGCGCCTGGATAGGAGATTGCACTTCGTCCGCCAACAGCGGCGGCGTCCGCATCCAGATGGTTTTGGGCCCCGGGCCCTGATTGCCGCCTTTGGGGTAGAGGATATCGGAGTGATTGGCGAAACCGGGCAGGTTGTGGCGGGTCTCTCCAATCGGAAACGGCCCGGTCACTGCGTCATCCAACTGCGGCGGGGGCATGGTCACATTCGCAACGGGGCCAAGATCACGGCGCACCAAATGCATGGTAGTGGCCGTCGCGCAGAGCGTGTCGTCAAGATCATGCACCGTGACCCGCGTGGTCGCCAGTGTCTTGGTGTGGCGGGTCGTCTCGGCGGCGACACGCAGTCCGGCCAGCGGTAGCGGGCGCAACAAGTCTACCGACAGCCGGGTCAGCATCTTCTCGGGCCCGACCTCGGTTTCGGCTGCGCGCACGATCAGGCCGCTGACGGGACCTGCATGGCAATGATCGGCGGACCAAGGTCCCCGAGCCGCGTCATCGCCCACAAATGCGCCATCCGGGCTGATGTGGAAATAGGCGGGTTGGCTCCCGTCGAGCTCTGCCTGCATACCGATGCTCACACCTTTTCCTGCGTGTGTTTCTTCAACTCGGCCCGCGCGACCTGACGGCGGTGCACTGCATCCGGCCCATCGGCCAGACGCAGCGTGCGCACGTGGGTCCAGGCCGTGGCCAACGGCGTATCCTGACTGATCCCTTGCGCACCAAACATCTGGACCGCCTCGTCAATCACCTTCAACGCGACCCGAGGGGCCACGACCTTGATCTGGCTAATCCAAGGCGCCGCCGCCCGCGCATCGCCCTGATCCATGTACCACGCGGCCTTAAGGCACAGCAGGCGGGCCATCTCGATCTCCATCCGGCATTCGGCGATGATGTCGAAATTGGCCCCAAGCTGCGCCAGTTTCTTGCCAAATGCCTCGCGTTGAAGCGACCTTTTGCACATCTGTTCCAGCGCACTTTCGGCCTGACCGATGGCACGCATGCAATGGTGGATACGTCCCGGCCCCAGACGGCCCTGCGCGATTTCGAATCCCTGCCCTTCGCCCAGCAGGATGTTTTCTGCAGGAACGCGCACATTGGTGAACCGGATATGCATATGCCCATGGGGCGCATCGTCATGGCCATAAACTTCCATCGGGCGCAGAACCTCGATCCCCGGCGTGTCGGCAGGCACGACGATCATCGATTGACGCTGGTGCTTGGGCTGTTCCTCGCCTGCGGTCTTAACCATCACGATATAGACCTTGCAGCGCGGATCGCCCGCCCCTGACGACCACCACTTTTCGCCGTTCAGAACATAGTCGTCCCCGTCCCGCACACAGGACATCGACACATTCGTGGCATCCGACGAGGCCACATCTGGTTCCGTCATCAGATAAGCCGAGCGAATCTGGCCGTCCAGCAGAGGCTTCAGCCACTGCTCTTTCATCTTTTCCGAGCCGTAGCGTTCGAACACCTCCATGTTGCCGGTATCAGGCGCAGAGCAGTTGAACACCTCGGCCCCCAACGGGGTCTTGCCCATCTCTTCAGCGAAAAAGGCATATTCGACCGTGGTCAGCCCAATCCCCTTCTCGCTATCCGTCAGCCAGAAGTTCCACAGTCCCGCCGCCTTGGCCTTGGCTTTCAGACCTTCCAAAATCTCGGCCTGTCTTTCGGTATATTGCCAGCGGTCGCCCTTGGCGATTTCGCCCTGATATTCTGCCTCCAGCGGCATCACCTCGTCACGGATCATCTCGACCACCCGTTGCAGCAGAGCGCGGTTTTCCTCGCGCAGGGTGAATGACATGTTCATGAGCTTCCTCCTTGCACCCGGCAGACGGGCTTTACCTTCGGCCTGAGAATGACTTAGCTGCCGACATGATGTCCAGTTGGGTGACGAAACGTCAACTCAATCAAATTAGTAGGTGGAGACAAATATGGCGCTGTTGATCGAAACCGGGTTAACCGGCTGGATGGGTGATGCGGATATCGCCCGTGACATTCGAGCTGTGGACCCTGATCTGGATGTGCGGACGCCCGATACGATCGGCGATGCGGATCAGATTACCATGGTGGCTGTGGCTGGGCTGCGAGACGCGCGCCTAAAAGAATTGCCCAACCTTAAACTGGTGCAAAAGCTTGGTGCAGGGGTTGAAACGATTGTGGGCAACCCAAATCTGCCAGACCACGTCCGCATCGCAAGGTTGAAACCGGATGCGCCCGCGCAAGGCATTGCCGAGTGGTTCGTGGCCTATGTTCTACGCCACCAGCGCCACATGCCTTTTTACGAAGCCGCCCAGACCCGAGCCGAATGGCTGCCAAAAGAGCCCGGCTATTCGCCCGATACCACGGTCGGCGTACTGGGGCTGGGGCATATCGGGTCACGCAGCGCCCTGATGCTGCGCGCAATCGGCTTTCAAGTTTTGGGGTGGAGCCGCTCGCCTAAAGAAATTGGCGGCGTAACCTGCCTTCACGGCGATGATGCTCTACCCGAACTGCTGGGGCAATGTGATCATGTCTGCGCGATCTTGCCCTCGACCCCTGAAACCAAGGGCCTGTTTGATGCCGACATGCTGGGGACTATGAAACCGGGTAGCCAGCTGTTGAATGCTGGACGCGGGGACCTGATCGACGAGGCGGCCCTGATTGACGCGCTGGATGTGGGCCGCCCGGCTCACGCGGTTCTGGACGTGACAAGCACCGAGCCGCTTCCGTCGAACAGCCCGCTCTGGTCCCATTCCGGTGTCACGATCACCCCGCATGTTTCGGGTTGGCATTTGGGCGACGCATTGGCTGATGTGGCCGAGAATTACCGGCGGCTGAATGCAGGATCGCCCCTGCTTCATGAGGTAGACCGCACACGCGGCTATTGATGGCGGTTCAAGGGGTCAAAATCCACTTGCCGTCCGCGCTGCGGCAACGCTGTGTGCCCACCTCACGCGTTTGATCGGTGCCGTCGGGCTGGATAAAGTGTTGCAGTTGCACGCAATTGTCGCGCACGCCTTGCACCCGAATTGTGCCTTTGGACCCACTTTCGGGATTGCTCCAGCTTTGTTCTGCCCCTACTTGCGGCCTGCCGGATTCAAGCATCGCGTCTGCCGTCGCATTGACGACTTTGAAATCGTCAGGGCTCAGCCCCATTTCTGCGATGATCCGCGACAATGGTTTCGCATCGCTCAACGTGCCGGCGGTCAACGCCACCGCCAAAACCGTAGCTGAAATAATCCGGGCCATCATAGCTGCCTCTTCTTTTTCGAAATGAATTTGCAATCAACACTATACAGGCTCTGACCATGCGTCCAAGCCCCCGCCGCGCCCATCAGTCAAACACAGCCGTCCCCGCCCCAAGGCATCGGAACCCTTCGCAATAGGTACGACCCAAATTCCAAAGCCGCTGCTTGGCTCTGGTCCAGATTTGCGCGCTCATCACCCTCACATTCCCTGCCCGCAAGCCGCACATTCCAGCTTTTCAGGACGTTTTTGATACCCGACCTTCTGGGACAAGTAGCGTCGCATGCCCATAACCCTGTAAAAACAGTGTGTTTCCGAGCGGTTTCTTTGGCGCAGGGCTTCACAGGATGAGTTGAATCTGATGAAATACGCGTAGTTTTTTAGCACTGGAGATTGTTCAATGGTACTGCGTGGATCCCTGTTGGCGCTGGCCGCTGTCATCGGCTTGACGGCTTTTAACGCAACCCCTGTTGTCGCCAAGGAAGAGACCAAGTCCGTCTCGGTCTTCAGCCGTACCTGGGCGATCACGCAAGTCTCGGATGGTCCGATCGTATATCGTGCGACGCGGGACAACAATAACCTCAATCCATTTGGCCCGCCGCCGCGACTGCGCACGCTACAGGCCATTGCGGCGATCCAGCAGGCCACCGGGTGCAAACCCATCGTATCCAGCATGTATCAGAACATCTCGGGCCAGTTCTTTTCCCAAGTTAGCTGTAACTGAACCCGGCACAAAACGGGCATTGAGGTCAACGCAACGCGCTGCCATAGCTTGCGCATGAAACTTGCGATCAACGGATTCGGCCGCATTGGCCGCACGATCCTGCGGCAGCTGCTGGCCATGCCGCAGGACAATGGTATCGACCTGGTGCTGATCAACGATATCGCACCGCTGGAGACCTGTGCCTATCTGTTCAAATATGACAGCACCTTTGGCCCCTATGCGGGACAGGTAGATCAGGACGACGCCCATTTGGTCGTGGACGGGTGCAGGATTCCCGTGACGCACAGCCCCGACCTGTCGCGCGTTGATCTGACAGGCGTGGATGTGCTGATGGATTGCACCGGCGTTGCCCGAACTTCGGATGTGGCTGGTCAAGGGTTGGTGGCAGGTGCAGGCAAGGTCTTGATCTCGGGCCCATCACCTGCGACCGAAGTTACGATTGTTCTTGGAGCAAACGAAGATCAGCTTGGGTCTGCGCGCATCGTTTCGAATGCCTCGTGCACGACCAACGGGTTAGCGCCTCTGGTCAAGGTGCTGGACGGGATCGGCGGCGTCGTTTCCGGGCACATGACCACCATTCACTGTTATACCAACAGCCAGCCCATGGTGGACGCGCCCCGCGGTGATCTGACCCGGTCGCGGGCGGGGGCGCTGTCGATGGTTCCGACAACCACCAGCGCCATGCATCTGATCGACGAGGTTTTGCCCCATCTTGCGGGCCGTATCTCGGGCGCGGCGGTACGGATTCCCACGGCCAGCGTGTCAGCAGTCGATCTGATCGTGACGCTGGAACGCGGTATGTCGGCCGAAATTTTCGAAACAGCGCTGCGAGAGGTCGTGGCACAATCGCCGGTTCTTGGCTGGACGGATGAACCTCTGGTCTCATCGGATTTGCGCACGCGCCCCGAGTCTCTGGTGATCGCTGGCCCCGAGACGCGTCAAATCGGAGAACACCAGATCCGCGTATTCGGCTGGTACGACAATGAATGGGGATTTTCCGCCCGGATGCTGGATGTCGCGCAGCTAATGGCTGCAAGCTAAAAATCGCGGACCAGCTACAGCACCCTCCGGGTCGCAGATCAACGTGACGCTGAAGAACACCCGCACATTGAATTCACTTGGCGCTTTTGCGCGACCTGCCGCGATGCGGCCAAATATCACCAATTTAACGCGCCACTACCATTCAATACGGTCCTCCAGCACCATTGCGTAGGGTCCTGGCCACCACACCCGCCTGCAATTCCCAGTACATATTCGATAATTTCTTTCCCAACGCCGTGACTGATGATCTAACTGTTCAGAAAGAGCTGTCACCCTTCTTAAGGCAGCAATATTGCGTTCGATTTTGGGCAGTTGGAGCCAACAGATGCAGGGAAGCAGGCTGCGCTTTTCTAAACCCTTGGTACTGGGCATCATGGCTGCCGCTATGCCGACCGGACTGTCCGCTCTGGAAACCTCGCTGGTCGCGCCAGGCGCTCCGCAAGAGTTGGTGGACCGGATCGAGGAGACATCTTCGGTTACCACCGCAGAATCCCGCGGGTTGGATACTCCGCTGGAAATCCTGTCCGCCGCACTGTCGGATTATCGGACTATCGTCCAGATCATGTATGATGAGGGATATTTCAGCCCGGAAGTCAGCATCAAGCTAGATGGTCAGGAAGCAGCAGAGCTCAGCTCGCTCAGCGTCCCGGCCAAGATAGACCGCGCGGTGATTACCGTGGCAACGGGCCCTTCCTACCGTTTTGGCGAGGCGACCTTGCGACCGATTGCACCGGAAACCGTCTTGCCCGAGGATTTTGCGATTGGCAAACCAGCCTCGACCGGGGCCATCCAGCGCGCGGCCTCGGCCGGTGTTCAGGGCTGGCGCAACGTGGGTCATGCCAAGGCCGATGTCGCCGGGCAAAAGGTGATCGCGCGCCACCCACAGGCCCGGCTGGACGCAGAGATCGACGTCGATCCCGGCCCGCGCCTGAGATTTGGCGAGATGTTCATTCTGGGTGATTCTGACGTCAAACACTCTTCGATCGAAAAGATAGCGGGTTTCCCCTCGGGTCAGGTCTATTCGCCCGAAGAAATCCAGAAGGTCGGCACCCGGTTGCGCAGGACCGGAACGTTCAATGTGGTCGCCATCGAAGAGCGTGAAAACCCGAACCCCGACGGCACGTTGGATTTCGACGTCTATTTCGAAGACCTGCCCAAGCGCCGCCTGACGCTGGGTTTCGAAATAGCCTCGCGCGATGGGATCGACCTGACCGCCACCTGGACACACCGCAACGTGTTCAAACGCGCCGAGCGTCTGCGTTTTGAAGCTGCATTGCGCAACATCGGCGGGTCCGAGGACTTGGATGGCCGGATCGGCTTGCGACTGGACCAGCCAGACCGGCTTGGCCCCGATGACAGCACCTTCTGGAATGCCCTGATCGACCGCCGCAATACGGACAACTACAGTGTGTCAATCACCTCGCTGGCATATGGTGCACGCCGGACCTTCTCGGACCGGCTTTATGCCGAGGCTTCGGCAGGGTTTCAGTTGTCAAACGCGGACGATGCCTTCGGCGACGGACGCAAATTCAGGTATTTCATCCTTCCGTTCCGCGCCGAGTGGGATGAACGCGACAGCAAGGTCAGCGCCACGCGCGGGTTCTATCTGGATGCGCAGGCTATGCCATTTGTTGGACTGTCAGGCACGGAAACAGGTGCCCGCTTCTTCGCGGATGCGCGCAGCTATACCAGCCTTGGAACCGACGGGCGCATCGTTCTGGCGGGTCGGGTGCAAATCGGCTCAGTCATCGGCCCCTCGCTGGACGGTGTGACCCCGGACTTCCTGTTCTATTCTGGCGGTGCAGGCACTGTTCGCGGGCAGCCCTTTGAAAGCCTTGGTATCCCCGTCGGAGATGAGGTCGCAGGCGGCAAGTCGTTTTTGGGGCTTTCGGGCGAAGTTCGTGGTAAAATCACTGATACTATCTCGTTGGTTGGGTTTTATGACTACGGGGCGGTCGATACGACGGCTTTTGTGACCAGCACGGCGAATTCCCATTCGGGGGCTGGTCTGGGGGTCAGGTACGATTTGGGCGGCTTTGGCCCGTTGCGGCTTGATCTGGCTGTGCCGGTTCAGGGTGACACGGGCAATGGTCTGCAATTCTATATCGGGATCGGACAGGCATTTTGATACGACGCACTTCATATACGATTGTCAGTGCCACTCTGATCGCAATCGCACCGCCGGTATTCGCGCAGGAAGACGGCGGCGGCAGTATGCTCGAGACCTTCTTGCAGGACACATTGTCGGGCGACAATCAGAACGTAACGGTCAAGGGCCTGCAAGGCGCGCTCAGCGCCCGTGCCACGATTGAGGAAATCACTGTCGCCGATGATGAAGGCGTCTGGCTGACCATCAAGGACGCCCAGCTTGATTGGAACCGACTGGCCCTGATCCGGGGACGGTTCTCGGTCAATGCGCTGACGGCGCAGGAAATCGACATCGCCCGCGCGCCGGGGGCGACGACAACGCAGGAACCCGCCGCTTCGGCTGAGACACAGCCCTTTCAACTTCCTGAATTGCCGGTTTCCATTGAGATCGGCGAGATTCGGGTGGATGAGCTGGCCTTGGGCGAGCCTCTAATCGGTGTGGCGGCCGATCTGTCTGTCACTGGAAATCTGTCTCTGGCCGACGGAACGATGGACACAAATCTGGACATCACCCGGCTGGATCGCGCCGGGGATGAGATCAAGCTGACCGCTGGGTTCCAGAACGACTCGGGCCAGATCACACTGGATTTGCAGGTGATCGAGGCGTCGGGCGGGCTCATATCGACAGCGCTGAAAATCCCCGACAGCCCGCCGATTGGGTTGACGGCCAAGGGATCAGGCCCGCTGACGGATTTTACGGCCGATATCGGGTTGAGCAGCGATAACCAGCAACGCGTTTCGGGCCAGGTACGCCTGCGCGCGGCTGAAGCCGATCAGGGTATCGCCTTCACCACCGACCTCAACGGCGACCTGACCCCGTTTCTGACCGCCGAGATTGACTCGTTCTTTGGCCCCGAGACCCGCCTGTTTGTAGACGGGCAAACCAAACCCGACGGCGCTCTGGAGGTCTCGGACCTTGAACTGACGACGCAGGCCCTGAGCCTGAAAGGGGAATTGCAACTGGGCGAAGGCAGCGCCTTGCAACTGGCGGCCCTGCAAGGGCGGATCACCCCGCCCGACGGGCAATCCGTGACCCTACCCGTCGCAGGTGGGGATACGTCGATCAAAGCGGCACAGATTTCGGCGCTGTTTGACCGGAAAAACGGCAATCTGTGGGATCTCAGCCTGACGGCCAACGGGCTGAACGCACCGCAAGCCAATCTGCAACACGCGCGCATTACCGCTCAGGGCGTTCTGGATCAGGACGAGGGCTTTGCGGTCAGCGGCGATCTTCAGGCCAGTGTTTCCGGCATTGACCTGAACGATCCCGCCCTGAACGCCGCTTTGGGGCAGCGGATCATATTGGACGGACAGTTCGACTATGGCAGCGATCAGTCCTTGAACCTGTCCGGGTTCGAGCTGATCGGCTCGGACTATGATCTGGCGCTGGATGCGCTGGTCAACGGCCTGAACAGCGGGCTCAGCATCGATGGCTCGGCCGAGTTGAACGCAACCGACCTGTCGCGCTTTTCCGATCTGGCGCAGATGGAACTGGGCGGTCAGATCACGGCGCGGGTCGAGGGCAAAGGATCCCCGCTTGATGGCAGCTTTGACGGCAAACTGACCGTTGAGGGGGCCGACCTGTCGACTGGGCGCGAGGATATCGACCCGATTATCACCGGCAACACCACCGTCACGCTGGACGGTCAGCGGGGGGCGGACGGCATCACGGTGCGTACCTTCGCTCTGGACAGTTCCGCCGCGCAGGTCGAGGCCAGTGGCAACGTCACGACACCAGATGGAAATCTGACAATTGACGGGCAGGCAAAAGTCAACGCCCCGGATCTGTCGGTCTTTTCCGGGTTGGCCCAACATGATCTGGGCGGCTCTGTCCGGGCCGAGTTCGCGGGCCAGGGCACCGCGCAAACACAAGAATTCGACGGTACGCTCAACATCGTCGCGCGCGATCTACAGACCGGCTTGGCCGATTACGATCCGTTGCTGACCGGGCAAACCACGATTCTGTGGGATGGCGCGCGTTCGCTCGACAAGATTGAAATTCGCAAAGCAACCGTGAACGGCACAGCGCTGCGTGCGCAGGTACAGGCGACGGTCAACAACCCAACGGACGCGCCTTCGGGTGAAGGGACGGTGCAGTTGGTCGTGCCCGACCTGTCGCTTTTCTCGGGCATTGCGGATCGGGAACTGACCGGTGCTGTCAACGCCAATTTGACGGGCAGCGGCGACCTATCGAGCCGCGCTTTTGATGTGCAAGGTGATGTGGATGCCGACAATATCCAGATTGGAATGGACCTTGTGGACCGCCTAATTCAGGGCCGCACGACCCTGTCTGTGGACGCCCAAAACAGCGACGAAGGCTTGGATGTCAGAACCTTTCGCCTGAAGGGCACCGCAATCTCGGCCGATGCGTCGGGCAAGGTGGCGCGTCAGTCGGGCGGGCTGAATTATTCGGTTCAGCTGGATGACCTAGCGCGGATCACGAACATCCTGTCAGGGCCGCTAACATTGACCGGCAATGTCGCACCCACCGCGGATGGCGTCGAAGGCACGACAACCCTGAGTGGTCCCGACAGCTCCTACGCGTCATTGATCGGGTCGGTAGACGCGGACGGTTCGGCGGATTTTGACTTTGACGCCAAGCTCAACCGGATCGAGCGGTTCCTGCCAGAGTTCCCTGGCTCAGTCGCCACAAGCGGCACGGCAAAGCGGCAGAACGGGGTCTGGACCATCGATTCCAACACCGAAGGTCCGGCACAAATTAACAGCACTTTGTCGGGTACGTTCGATGAAACCTCGGGCGAAGCCGATTTGAAGGCCGTGGGCGGTGTCAATATCGGCATCGCGAACCTGTTCATCTCGCCCAACAAGATCGACGGCACGGCCCAGTTTGACGTGGCGCTCAAGGGCAAGCCCGCGCTGGATGCGCTGAGCGGGACAATCACCACCAACGGCACCTCGCTGGCGCTGCCAACCGCAGGACAGACCTTCACCGGGATCGACGGAACGGTAACATTAGCGCAAAGCCGAGCAACCATTGCGATAACCGGCGGCCCGCGCTCGGGTGGCAGTTTCAACGTGTCCGGACCGATTGACCTGACCCCGCCCTTCAACGCCAATGTGACGACGACGCTGAACAATCTGGTGCTGACAGATCAGCTCTTATTCGAAACATCGCTGAACGGTCAGATCGCGCTGACCGGCGCTCTGGCTGCCAACAGTGCCGTTTCAGGCCAGATCAATTTCGGTGAAACCAATATCAATCTTGCTGCGGCGTCCGGCGCCGTAGGTGCCGCGCCGATCCCGAATATCGAACATGTCGGGGAAAGCCCGGCCAGCTACCTGACGCGGGAACGCGCTGGTTTGATCGTGGACGAGGAGGCCACCCAAAGCGACTCGCGCATCGCGCTTGATGTTTCACTGCTGGCTCCGAAGGCGGTGTTCGTGCGCGGTCGCGGCGTAAATGCAGAGCTGGGTGGGCGTTTGTTCATTGGCGGGACAACCAGTTCCGTGGTCCCATCCGGTCAGATCGAGCTGATCCGAGGTAACTTGGACATCCTTGGCCGCCGTCTGGCCCTGACCAAGGGGGTCGTAACCCTGCAAGGCGACCTGACGCCCTATATCGAGTTCGCATCCTCGACCAGCACATCAGAGGGCACCGCGACAATCGAGATCGCAGGCCCGCTGGATGCGCCCGAGGTCAATGTATTCTCAGACCCCGAGCGCCCTGCAGAAGAGGCGTTGGCGATCCTGCTGTTCGGCAACCGGTTCTCGGAATTGTCGCCCTTTGTCATCGCCCAGATGGCCGCGTCATTGGCGCAGCTCAGCGGGGCGGGCGGGGACGCGACCAAAGGCCTGCGCGACAGCACCGGAGTTGATACAGTTGATATCGGCGCCACCGAGGGCGGCGCTGGACGCCTGGGCGCAGGCGCGTATCTGAGCGACAACCTCTATACCGATTTCACCGTGAACACCGAAGGTGACACCGAGGTGAACCTGAACCTGGACGTGACGGATAACTTCACCGTGCGCGGCACTGTCGACGGACAGGGTGAGACAGGGATCGGCATGTTCTTTCAACGCGACTACTGACGGCGGATACCAATCGGCTGACCGACCTGCGGCGCAGGCGTAAGCACCGCGTGGTCGCGCACCATTTGGGCCAACCGGGCGGCGGCCCACTCTGGATACGCCTCAGACCGACCGGTGGTGTGGCTGACATTCATGAACAACGCCTCTTGCGTGGCGCAAACCTCTCCTGTGTCTGACAGCATTTCGGCAAAATAATGCCCGCGCTTGTGATCGGCATCCAACATGCGGATACGAAATGTCAGAGGCTGCCCCTCGAGCACCTCTTGCAGGAAGGACATCTGCGATTGCAGCACATAGGGTCCCTGCCCCAGCGCGTTGACCTGCACCTCACCCAAGCCCAGATGATCCACCATCAACCGCTCGAGCGCCATGTCGAACGCAACGCCGTAGTAGCCCACATTCATATGGCCGTTATAGTCGATCCATTCGGGCAGCACTTCAAAGCCCCGAATCTCGACCGGCGCATCATAGGGGCCGTCATGCCCGCTTAACGGTTCTGTCATCTGCATCATCCTCGCAACAGGGCGGCATGTTTGGACGCACGAACCCTGCTGTCAAGAAAAGTTAAAGGCGGCCATAAGGGCCGCCTTTGTTCGGTTATTCCGCCGCGATAGCGTCTTCGATCTTTTCTACCCTGATGGCCGAGAACTTGAACTCGGGGATTTTGCCATATGGGTCGATAGCCGAGTTGGTCAGGATGTTGGCCGCCGCCTCGACGTAGGCGAAGGGGATGAACACCATATCCTCGGCAATCGCACGGTCGGCGCGCACCATGATGTCGATGCTGCCGCGACGGGTCGTCAGTCGGATTGTCTCGCCCGGCTCGATCCCCATCAACTTAAGCGTTCGGGGGTTCATCGAACAGTTCGCCTCGGGCTCAACCGCGTCCAGAACGTTGGACCGGCGCGTCATCGACCCGGTGTGCCAGTGTTCCAGCTGACGGCCCGTAGTGGCAATCATCGGGTATTCGTCATCCGGGGCTTCATCCGGCGGGATAACGCTTGCCGGGGTGAACTTGGCCTTACCGTCCGTTCGCGGGAAGCCATCACCAAACACGATGGACTGACCAGGATCGGTTTCCGACAGAGACGGATAGGTGATCGTCTCGGACTTCAGTCGATCCCAAGTGATGTTATCGAGCGATGCCATTGTCAGCTTCATCTCATCAAACACCTGAGACACGTCCGTGTAGCCCCAGTTCAGCCCGATGCGCTGCGCTAGTTCAACAGTGATCGCCCAGTCCTCGCGCGCCTCACCCGGAGGCGGCACGGCGGGGCGCACCCGCTGCACCTGACGGTTGGTGTTCGACACGGTGCCGTTCTTTTCATACAGCGCCGAGGCAGGCAGGATGATGTCGGCATAGTTCGCTGTCTCGGTCAGGAAGATATCCTGCACGATCATCAGGTCCAACTTGGCCAGCGCATCGCGGGCGTGGTTCACATCCGGGTCAGACATGGCCGGGTTCTCACCCATGATGTACATACCCTTGATGTTGCCCTGATAGGCTTGGTCGATGATCTCGGTCACCGTCAGACCCTTCTCGTTCGAGAAGTCGTCCGAGTTCCAGACCTCGTTGAACTTGGCGCGAATGCCATCGTCAGTCACGGTCTGATAGTCGGGCAGGAACATCGGGATCAGACCCGCGTCCGAGGCACCTTGCACGTTGTTCTGACCGCGCAGCGGGTGCAGACCTGCGCCGGGTTTTCCAACGTTGCCGGTCATCAGGGCCAGCGAGATCAGGCAGCGCGAATTGTCCGTGCCGTGGATGTGCTGACTGACGCCCATCCCCCAGAAAATCAGACCGGCCTTGGCCTGCGCAAAAGTGCGCGCGACGCGGCGCAGCTGATCGGCTTCGATACCGCAGATCGGGGCCATTGCTTCGGGCGTAAACTGGCGCAGATGCTCTTTCTCCGCTTCCCAGTTCTCGGTCCAGCGGTGGATGTACTGGCTGTCGTAAAGCTCTTCCTCGACGATCACGTTCATGATCGCGTTGAGCATCGAGACATCCGCCCCGGGGCGGAATTGCAGCATTTCATCCGCAAACTTGCGCATGCCGACGCCGCGCGGATCCATTACGATCAGCTTGCCGCCGCGTTTGGCGAATTGTTTGAAATACGTTGCCGCGACGGGATGGTTTTCAATCGGGTTCGACCCGATAATGATCGCCACGTCCGCGTCCTTGATGTCGTTGAACGCAGCCGTCACAGCGCCTGATCCGACGTTTTCGATCAACGCCGCAACGGACGACGCGTGGCACAGACGGGTGCAGTGGTCGACATTGTTATGCTTGAACCCCTGACGGATGAACTTCTGGAATAGATAGGCTTCTTCGTTGGTGCATTTGGCCGAGCCGAAACCGGCCACGCTGCGCGGGTCTTGGTCGCGCAGGGCCACCAGTTTGGAGGCGGCCAGATCCATCGCCTCTTCCCATGTCGCTTCGCGGAAATGGGTCGACAGGTTCGCGGGATCGACATTCAGCCCCTTGGCAGGCGCGTCCTCGCGCCGGATCAGCGGCTTGGTCAAACGGTGCGGGTGGTGGATGTAATCAAAGCCAAAACGGCCTTTGACACACAGACGGCCTTCGTTGGCGGGGCCATTGATGCCCTCGACGTATTTGACCTTGCCGTCCTTAACCTTCAGCGAGACCTTACAGCCCACACCACAGAACGGGCAGACGCTTTCGGTTTCGCTGTCATAATCCTTGCTGTCGCCCTTCTGCTGATCGTCCAGAACGGTGGCAGGCATCAGCGCGCCGGTGGGGCAAGCCTGAACGCATTCACCACAGGCTACACAGGTCGAATCGCCCATCGGGTCGTTCTGGTCGAACACCACCTGCGCAGTATGGCCACGACCGGCCATGCCGATCACGTCATTCACCTGAACCTCGCGGCAGGCACGGACGCAGAGATTGCAGTTGATGCAGGCGTCCAGATTGACGCGCATCGCAACGTGGCTGTCATCCAGCAGCGGGATTTTCTCGGCCTCTTTCGCAGGGAAACGGCTGCCCGATACATCGTTCAGCTTGGCCATATCCCAGAAGTGGCTGGAGGTGTCATGCGCCTCTTCCGGCTGATCTGCGACCAGCAGTTCCATGACCATCGCGCGTGATTTCTCGGCGCGGTCACTGTCGGTCTTGACGACCATACCGTCCGCCGCAGGACGGATACACGAGGCGACCAGAGTGCGCTCGCCTTCCACCTCGACCATACAGGCGCGGCAGTTGCCGTCCGGGCGATAGCCGGGCTGCGGCTTGTGGCACAGGTGCGGAATGGTGAACCCTTGGCCCTTGGCGGCTTCCCAGATGGTCCAGCCTTCGGGCACGGTGACATCTTCGCCGTTCAGGTTGAAGGTGACGGTCTTGTTTGGGCTTGCATCTAGCATGGCTCTGTCTCCCTTCAGATTTCGTCAGCGAAATGTTTGATGACAAGGCGGATCGGGTTCGGAGCCGCCTGCCCCAGACCGCAGATCGAGGCGTCGCCCATCACCTGACACAGATCCTCGAGCAGATCGGTGTCCCACTTGTCGGCCTGCATCAGCTTGACCGCCTTTTCGCAGCCTGCACGGCAGGGCGTACACTGACCACAGCTTTCATCCTCGAAAAACCGCAGCATGTTCAGCGCCGCATCGCGGGCCGTGTCCTGATCGGACAGAACCACCACGGCAGCCGACCCGATGAACGTGCCCAGCGGCTGCAACGTGTCAAAGTCGAGCGGGACGTCGTCAATATGGGAGGGGAGAAGACCTGACGACGGCCCGCCCGGTTGATACGCCTTGAATACATGGCCGTCCGCCATGCCACCGGCGGCATCAATCACGTCAAGAATGGTCGAGCCTGCGGGCAACAAGTAAACACCCGGCTTCGCGACACGGCCCGAGACCGAGTAGCTACGCAGGCCCTTACGGCCATTCTTTTCAACTGAATTCAAAATCTGCGGGCCCTCGCGGCAGATTTTCGACACCCAATACAGCGTCTCGACATTGTGGACCAAGGTCGGGCGGTTGAACACGCCGACCTGGGCCACGAACGGAGGACGGTGGCGCGGCAGGCCCTTTTTGCCCTCGATGGATTCGATCATCGCGGATTCTTCACCGCAGATGTACGCACCAGCACCCCGACGCAGGTCAATATAGCCGGGCGCAACGATACCGGCCTGCTCCAGCGCGGCAATCTCACGGTGCAGGATTTCCAGCACCGCCGGGTATTCGTCGCGCATGTAGATAAAGCAGGTCTCGGCCTCGACCGCCCATGCGGCGATCAGCATGCCCTCAAGGAAAACGTGCGGCGTGCGCTCAAGATAGTAGCGGTCCTTGAACGTGCCGGGCTCGCCTTCGTCGCCGTTCACGGCCAGATAGCGGGTGCCTTCGTTCATGCGAACAAAGCCCCATTTCTTGCCCGACGGGAAACCCGCACCGCCCAGACCACGCAGGCCCGAGGACAGGACGTCTTCCTGCACCTGCTCCCAATCACCGCTGTCGCGCAGTTCTTTCAGCTTGGCGTAGCCGCCGTTTGCTTCATAAGCCGCAAAAGTTTCGTAGTCGGGCAGATGCGCATGCGTATCATCGGCAGCAATCGCGGCTTGGACCTTTTCGGGGGTCGCGTGGTCGATATGGTTGTGACCGATCTCAAGCACAGGCGCGGTGTCACAACGACCCATGCAAGGCGCACGCACGACGCGAACCTCCGACGCATCCAGACCATCCTCCAGCGCCTTCTGCAACTGTTGGGCACCGGCCATTTCGCAGGACAGGGAATCACAGACACGGATCGTCAGCGCGGGCGGAGGCGTCTCATCCTCTTTCACCACATCGAAATGGGCATAAAAAGTGGCGGTCTCATAGATCTCGGCCTGACCGATGCGCATCTCGACCGCCAGAGCGGCGATGTGGTCGGCGCTGATATGGCCGTGTTCGTCTTGAATCAAATGCAGGAATTCGATCAGCAGATCGCGACGGCGCGGGCGGCCGCCCAGCAGGCGCGCAACTTCGGCCTGTGCCTCATCCGTGAACTGACGGCCTTTGGGCGTGTGCCGCCCCTTGCCTTTACCTGACTTCCAGACGCCCTTGGGTGCGCCTGATGGCTTGGTGTCTAATGGTGCCATGATGCCCTCCGATTAAGGCCCCGTGTCTCATCAGACCAGCATATCGTCAAATCTCTTATCGCAATCGCACGATAACGACAGCTTATCACCGCAATGAGGCGACGACGGTGCGCAAAGCCTCGACCGTGGGTAATTCGGGCTCGCGCGTCAGGGTGGCCAGACAAATCGGTTTGCTGACAACAGGATCGACCAGCGGCAGCACCTTGGTGCCCCGCAAATCGCCCAAAGCACGCACCAGAACGCGCGGAACAACAGTGGCTGCCAGCCCCTCGCGCGCCATGACCATCGAGGCGGTAAAGCCGCTGGTTTCCGCCACCACATGCGGATGCAGGCCCTGTTCGGCGAATATTCGATCCAGAATGCGGCGGTTCTGCATCTGCGGCTCAAGCAGGCTGATCGGAAATTCGGCCACCTGCGCCCATGGGATCGGACCCGTCTGTTCGGTCATATGCGAGGGCACAAGCAGCACATAGGTTTCCTCGTACAGAGGCTGCACTTGCCGCAGATCGGTGCCAATGCTGTCGCCATAGGTGATGCCCGCGTCCAGACTTCCCTCATCCAGCCGGTGCTGAATGGCGCTGGCCGACATGGTCTCAATCCGCGACAGGATGCGCGGATGCGCCTGCTGCAAACGCTTGATCAGCCGCCCGGTGAAAGCGATCGCCGTCGGAATGACCCCTAGGATCAACGTGCCCGTAATCTCTCCCCGCGCGGCCAGCACTTGTTGCTCCAGCGCCTTGGAATCATCCAATATCCGCCGTGCCCGACGAACCATCATCTCGCCCTCTTCGGTGAGGCCCTGAAACCGGTTGGCACGACGGACGATCGAGACACCCAACCGGTCCTCAAGATTGCGGATGCGCATCGAGAACGCGGGCTGCGATATCCCGCATTCCTCAGCTGCCTTGGCGAAATGTTGGTGTCGCGCAAGGGCGCTAAGGAGTTGGAGGTCGCGGATTTCGATCATATTCGAGTTTTCCAATAACGGGCCGACGACCACTTTAGCCGTATTGACCTGCGGGAAAAGCACCGTCTGCAGGCGAGCATACCTTTGAACGCATTCTTGTCTTACTCAAGAAACTCGCCTGTAATACACGGCAAGGGCAACACGGAGAGGCTTCGGATGACCGCAGTAGAAGTTTTTCAGAAATTGTATGACAAGTATGTTGATTGCTATCGGTTAAAAGATGCAACTGGTTGTGCGTCATTCTTTATGGATGACGCACAACTATTTTCGCCCTACGGCTCTGCAGCCAAAGGCCGAAAGGCTATAGAAGCTACCCATTCTGAATGGGTTGAGGAAGGTGGCGAGGACAAAATCGTTACGGTTGTTCAGGCCGGCATCGACGGTCAAATCGGCTGGTGCCTTGTCCACTTTAGTGAAGGGACGACCGGTCACGGGACATCCCTTAACGTTTTGTACCGGCAACCTGACGGCGGGTGGCTGATCAGCCATTGCAGCCTGAACGAAACGCTCTGATACGGACGTTTGCCAGACGGGCTCAGTTGTTAAACAAAAAGTGCATCACATCGCCGTCCTTGACGATGTAGCCCTTGCCCTCGGCGCGCATCTTGCCTGCCTCCTTGGCTCCTTGCTCGCCATTAGCGGCGATGTAGTCGTCATAGGCGATGGTCTCGGCCCGAATGAAGCCCTTTTCGAAATCACCATGGATCACGCCAGCCGCCTGCGGTGCCGCGGTGCCGGTGCGGATGGTCCAGGCTCGGGCCTCTTTCGGGCCGACGGTGAAATAGGTTTCCAGCTTGAGCAGGTCGTAACCGGCGCGGATCAGACGGTCGAGGCCGGGTTCTTCCAAACCCATCTCGGTCAGAAACATCTCGGCTTCGTCTGCTTCCAGCAGGCTAATCTCTTCTTCGATCTTGGCGCTGATGATGACGTGAGAATTGCCCTGCGCGGCAGCCATTTCAGCGACCTTGGCGGAATATTCATTGCCCTCGGAAGCTTCTTCTTCGGATACGTTGCAGACATACAGAACCGGTTTGGTGGTCAGCAGTTGCAGCATCTTCCACGCCTTGGCGTCCTCGGCCGTAACCTCAACCAGCCGCGCGGGTTTACCGCTTTCCAGCATAGCCTGCGCTTCGGCCAGCAGGCGGTCTTGTTGCTGCGCCTCTTTATCGTTGCCCTTCAGCTTGCGCACCAGATTGGCTCGGCGCTTTTCGATGCTTTCCAGATCGGCCAGCATCAGTTCGGTCTCGATCGTGTCAGCATCAGCCACCGGGTCGACACGGCCATCCACATGGGTCACATCGCCATCTTCGAAACAGCGCAACACATGGGCGATCGCGTCGGTTTCACGGATATTGGCCAGAAACTGATTGCCCAGCCCCTCGCCCTTTGACGCCCCCTTCACCAGACCAGCGATGTCCACGAAGGTCATGCGCGTCGGGATGATTTGCTTCGAGAACGCAATTGCCGCCAGCTTGTCCAAGCGCTCGTCCGGCACGGCCACGTCGCCCACATTCGGCTCGATGGTGCAGAACGGGAAATTCGCCGCTTGCGCCGCGGCAGTCTTGGTCAGCGCGTTGAACAAGGTCGACTTGCCCACATTCGGCAGACCCACGATTCCCATTTTAAAGCCCATTGCGGCCTCCTGAAGCGATGTGACGGCGTCTTCTAGGCGGGTTGTGGAAAATGCGCAACCCAAGCGGTGCAACTGGCAGATGGCCACCGCAGCTTCACTAAACCGTTACGGTATTTGTACTTGCGTGAGTTGAACCGCGCGGGTCATGGTCCCCAATTAGGAATTCACACACAATTAATTGACGAAGAACCCAATGAAAGCGTTACTTACTTCTGTCGCCTTGCTCGTGGCTGCAACCTCGGTACAGGCCCAATCTGTCATCTTTGGCGCGGGTTTTGCGGATTTTTCTAACGGCAACGGCGACGATCAGGGCGTCTTTTCGCTAGAATACCAGCATCGCCCGTTTCACGAAGCAACGCGTTTCAGCGCTGGTCTGGGTGCAGCCCTGACTGTCGACACCGACGGTGACACGCATATCGGCGCAGGTTTGGTGGGCATCTATTCCTTCTCGGATCGCTGGTTCGCTGAGTTGAGTGTGATGCCAGGCTACTTTAACGCCTCTAACGGCGACAATGACTTGGGTGGTGGCTTTCAGATTCGCAGCCTTCTGGGTGTTGGCTATACTTTGGACGGCGGCAACGCCATTTCGCTGGCTGTCACTCACAAGTCGAACGCCAGCACAGAAAGCTTCAACCCCGGCGTCAACGCACTGTTCCTGCGGTATCACTACGGGTTCTAGGCTAATCTGAGCGGTCGGGATTGATTTCCGGCGAAAGTTTCTGCACATCAGGTTCAAACCTGAATGCAAGGACCGCAGATGACCCGTATCGACGCCAAGTTCGCCGCTCTCAAGGCCGAGGGTAAAAAGGCTTTCGTTGCCTATATCATGGCTGGTGATCCCGACTTTGACACCTCGCTTGAGATCGTCAAAGGATTGCCGGGGGCCGGTGTGGACGTGATCGAGCTTGGCCTGCCTTTCACCGATCCTATGGCGGATGGTCCGACCATCCAGGCCGCAGGTCAGCGTGCCCTGGACGGTGGGATGACCTTGCAGCGCACGTTGGACCTGGCCCGTGCATTCCGCGAAACGGATGACACGACGCCGATTGTTCTGATGGGATATTACAACCCGATCTACAGCCGTGGGGTAGATACCTTTCTGGCCGATGCCAAAGCAGCTGGCATCGACGGGCTGATCGTGGTGGACCTGCCGCCCGAAGAAGACGATGAACTCTGCCTGCCTGCGCAGGCTGCAGGCCTGAACTTCATCCGCCTTGCGACCCCTACGACCGACGACAAGCGCCTGCCGCGCGTTTTGCAAAACACGTCCGGCTTTGTGTACTATGTCTCAATCACCGGTATCACCGGCGCGGCCGAGGCCCAGGCCACCAATGTCGGCCCCGAAGTGGCCCGCATCAAATCCGCCACAGACCTGCCCGTCATCGTCGGCTTCGGCATCAACACGCCCGAGAAATCGCAGGCCATTGCAAGCGTTGCTGACGGGGCCGTAGTGGGATCCGCCATTGTCAGCCAGATCGCGGCTGGCAAACCGGTGGCCGAGGTTCTGGATTTCGTAAAATCCCTATCTGACGGCGCACACTCCGCCTGACCCTGCCCTGCTCGACATCAAGACCATGAACCGCGCCTGGAGGCCCCAGTCGCGGTTTTGTGTTAGCGCACTAAAATCCTGCTCAAACCTTACATTGCGACGCGGCATAAAGATTGGTAAACAAAGTGAACCAATCCTACGAAAGCCTGCTTCATGCCCGTCATCACCAACATAGAAGACCTCAAACGCATCTATGAGCGGCGTGTCCCGCGTATGTTCTATGACTATGCTGAAAGCGGCAGCTGGACCGAGCAGACCTTCCGCGACAACAGCTCGGATTTCGATGACATCCGCCTACGGCAAAGGGTTGCCGTCGATATGTCAGGGCGTTCAACCGTATCGCAGATGATTGGTCAGGACGTGTCAATGCCGGTCGCCTTGGCCCCGGTCGGTCTAACAGGCATGCAACACGCGGACGGAGAGATCAAGGCCGCCAAAGCCGCCGAGGAGTTCGGCGTGCCCTTCACCCTGTCCACCATGTCGATCAACTCGATCGAAGACGTGGCAGAGCACACGACCAAACCGTTCTGGTTTCAGCTCTATACGATGAAAGATCAGGACTATGTCAGCCGCCTCATTCAACGAGCCAAGGACGCCAAGTGTTCCGCGTTGGTCATTACACTGGATCTACAAATCCTGGGCCAACGGCACAAAGACCTCAAGAACGGCCTGTCTGCACCACCAAAGCTGACGCCCAAAACCATCGCAAACCTCATGACCAAATGGTCCTGGGGGATTGAGATGCTGGGCGCCAAGCGCCGCGAATTCGGCAACATCGTCGGCCATGTCGAAGGGATATCGGATGCTTCGTCCCTTGGCGCGTGGACGGCCGAGCAGTTCGACCCCAGCCTCGACTGGAACAAGGTCGAAAAGCTGATGGAGCAATGGGGCGGCAAGGTGATCCTCAAGGGCATTTTGGACGCCGAAGACGCAAAGATAGCCGCCAAACTGGGCGCGGATGCGATTGTTGTCTCAAACCACGGCGGTCGCCAACTGGACGGCGCGCTCAGTTCAATCCGGGTACTGCCCCAAATCATGGACGCCGTAGGCAATGATGTTGAAGTCCATCTGGACAGCGGCATACGCTCGGGCCAGGACGTCTTGAAAGCCGTCGCCCTGGGTGCGCAAGGCACCTATATTGGCCGCGCCTTTGTCTATGGTCTGGGAGCGATGGGACAAAAAGGTGTCACCACCGCGCTGGAGGTGATCCACAAGGAACTCGACACAACAATGGCGCTGTGCGGTGAACGCAATCTCAGGGGCGTCGGGCCGCACAACCTGTTGGTGCCCGAAGGTTTCGGGGGCCGTTGGCAAAAGTGATCACTGGGTCAGGGGGCTCCGCCCCCCCCGCCCGTTCCGGGCGCCTCCCCCGGGATATTTTCAGCCAGATGAAGTCTGGATCCGCTCTTCATCTGGCCCCAAATATCCCGGAGCGCGAGGCAGAGCCTCGCAAAAAAAACGATGGCTCGAAAAAGCCCTTTCCAAATCCAATGAATCAAGCTAAGGACGCGGCTTCACGCGGGCATACAGCCTTGGAGGATGCCCGCCCTAACATTTGGAGATATATCATGGCTGGTGAGATTCCTGATCTCGTAGCTCTGGAACGGACGGGGACAGGCAAGGGCGCCGCTCGTCAAGCACGCCGCGACGGCATGGTTCCGGGCATTGTTTTTGGTGGCGACAAAGAGCCGCTGCCCATCAACATCCCGTTTAACGTTCTGTTCAAGCGCCTGAAAGCAGGCCGCTTCAAGTCGACCCTATGGAACCTGAAGGTTGAAGGCCACGAAGACGTTCGCGTCATCTGCCGCGACGTTCAGCGTGACGTTGTCAAAGACCTGCCGACCCACCTGGACCTGATGCGTCTGCGTCGGACCACCAAGATCGCGCTGTTCATCCCCGTTGAATTCGTCAACGAAGACGAAGCGCCCGGCATCAAGAAGGGCGGCGTTCTGACGGTTGTCCGTCCCGAGGTTGAGCTGGTCTGCACCGCTGGTGACATTCCTGAGAAGATCACCATTGATCTGACCGGTCTGAACATCAACGACGTTGTCACCATCTCGTCAGTTGACCTGCCCGCAGGCACCAAGCCGACCATTGACCGTGACTTCGTGATCGCCAACATCTCGGCCCCGACCGGCCTGTCGTCCAGCGATGATGAGGAAGGCGAAGAAGTGGCCGCGGATGAGGTTGAAGTCGTCGGCCAGGACGCAACCGAAGAATAAACCCAGACCCGGTGTTTGGAGTTTGAAGCGGGGCCTGATCCAGGCCCCGTTTTCTTTTGCCCTGTGGGCTGGAAAGCAGGGGGCAAACCGTGGCATCAACTTGTAGCATCAGACAAGGGCGCGCTTATGAAACTGTTTGTCGGATTGGGGAACCCCGGATCGAAATATGCTCGCAACCGGCACAATATCGGCTTTATGGCCGTGGACCGGATTGCCGAAGATCACAATTTCGGTCCCTGGAAATCCAAGTTTCAGGCCGAGATTGCCGAAGGTCGTCTTGGCCGAGAAAAGGTTTTGCTGATCAAGCCGCAAACATTCATGAACCGCTCGGGCCAGTCCGTGGGCGAGGCGATGCGGTTCTACAAGCTGGACTCAACCGACGTGACTGTTTTCCATGACGAGTTGGACCTTGCCCCTGGCAAAGTGCGCGTCAAGGCAGGCGGCGGGCACGCGGGGCACAATGGACTGCGGTCAATCCACGAACATATCAGCCCGGCCTATGACCGTGTGCGCCTTGGGATCGGGCATCCGGGGCGGAAAGAGATGGTCTCGCCCTATGTTCTGGGCGACTTCGCCAAGGCTGATACCGACTGGTTGGATGATGTGCTACGCGGTGTCTCGGATGGTGCAGGGCATCTGGCCGATGGTGACGGTGGCAAGTTCATGAACGCGGTTGCCATGCGCACCGCGCCGCCGCGATCGTCGAAAACTGCAGACAAAGCGCAAAAACCTGCGCCCCAACCAAGCCCGGAACCACAGGTTGATGACCGCTCGGCGATGCAGAAACTGCTGGATAAGTTCAAATAGCCCCTTAGCTCTTGCCGTAACGTCCTGATTGCAGATGGCTGCCGCACGCGGTCCAATGCGGCACGTCTATGGGAGGAGACATATGAGATCACTGCTGAAGTGGATGTTGCGCGTCGCCTTGATGCTGGCGCTAGCCGCAATCGTTGTCGGGGTCTGGAAGCGCGAAGAAATTCAGCGGCTCATGGCCGTGAACTCTTTGTTTGCAGAAGAAAAGATCGTCCACAATTTCTCTCATATGGATGAGGCGTTTCTAACGGTCGCCCTGCCCCGTGGTAACGGCCCAACCAGCGAATTGCCCTATGGCGCTGGATTCGACCTGCCCGAGGGCACCGATCAATGGATCGAGGACCGGGCGGTGACGTCCCTGCTGGTGATGCAGGATGGCGAAATCCGGTTTGAGGAATATTACCTGGGCACCGGTCCCGACGATCACCGGATTTCGTGGTCGGTTGCGAAAAGCTATCTATCGGCCCTGTTCGGCATCCTGCTGGCCGAAGGCGCGATCGGGTCGCTGGACGATCCGGTGGTGCAATATGCGCCCAAGCTGGCGGGAACGGCCTATGATGGCGCAACGGTCCGCAACGTGCTGAACATGGCAAGCGGCGTCACCTTTAACGAAGACTATTTCGACCCGAACTCCGATATCAATCGGATGGGTCGCGTGGTGGCCTTGGGTGGTGAGTTGGACGATTTCGCGGCCTCGTTGCAGGACACTTTCGTAGAACCCGGCGAGCAATGGCAATACGTGTCCATCGACACACATGTCATTGGCATGGTGATCCGAGGGGCGACCGGGCGCAGCGTCTCGGATCTGTTGACCGAAAAGATCGTTCAGCCGCTAGGTCTGGAACAGGATGGTTACTATGTGGCAGACGGTGCCGGAGTGGCCTTTGTGTTGGGTGGGCTGAACTTTACCACCCGTGATTTCGCCCGCTTTGGGCAAATGATCCTACAAAATGGCACCTATGGGGGGCAGCAACTGGTCCCTGCCGACTGGATCGCCGAATCCGTTCTGCCCAGCGCCCCAACACAGGCGGGCAAGATCGGGTATGGCTATCAGTGGTGGATTCCCATCGGCGCGCATGAGGGTGAGTTTCTGGCCCGCGGCGTCTATGGCCAATATATCTATTTCGATCAACCTCGGGGCGTTCTGATCGTAACAACCGGCGCGGACCGTAAATTCCGCGATGACGGGGTGAATGAGGCCAATGTAGAAATGTTCCGCAGCATCGCGCAAAGCCTGTAAAGTCGGATTATGCAGAAACAGGACAGCATAAATGTACTGGGCGGCGTGCTTGCGCCCTGTTCCCGCGATCCGCTGACCGGGTTCTTTCGCGACGGCGCTTGCAACACCTGCCCCGAGGATCAGGGCAGCCACACCGTCTGCGCTGTGATGACGGCCGAGTTTCTGGCTTTTTCCAAATATGTCGGCAACGACCTGAGCACCCCTCGACCAGAGTTCGACTTTCCCGGCCTCAAACCCGGGGATCGTTGGTGCCTGTGCGCCGGGCGGTTCCTGCAAGCGCATGACGAAGGCTGCGCGCCCATGGTACACCTTGAGGCCACACACCAACGCGCCTTAGAAGTGGTGCCGCTGGATATACTACGCGACCACGCGGCTGCAGGTGATTGAGACCTGGCTGAACCTCTGGTTTGCGACATCAATAGACCGCCGCGCGGGCCCTCTTGTGGGCGCGGTCGAAAAAACCGGCCCTGTTTTGGGGCCGGCTCCAAACGTTTAACGCTATGGCGCTTAGCCCGCCGTACGCCCTTCGGTATCTGACATATCGAAGTTCAGATACTTGGCCACGGTCTGCACATCCTTATCGCCCCGCCCGCACATGTTCATGCAGATCAGGTGATCCTTGGGCAGGTCGGGCGCAATTTTCATCACGTGGGCCAGCGCGTGGCTGGGTTCCAGCGCCGGGATAATCCCTTCGGTAGCGCAGCAGAGCTGGAACGCCTCGAGTGCTTCTTTGTCGGTGATCGAGACATAGTTCGCGCGGCCAATATCGTTCAGCCACGAATGTTCCGGCCCGATACCGGGATAGTCCAGACCGGCCGAAATCGAATAGCCTTCCAGAATCTGACCGTCATCATCCTGCAGCAGATAGGTGCGGTTGCCATGCAGCACGCCAGGACGACCGCCGGTCAGCGAGGCGCAATGCTCCATCTTCTCGTTTACACCTTTGCCGCCGGCCTCGACCCCGATGATATTGACCGATTTGTCGTCAAGGAACGGGTAAAACAGGCCCATCGCGTTCGATCCGCCACCGATGGCGGCAATGATCGTGTCGGGCAGACGGCCTTCGGCCTTCAACATCTGTTCCTTGGCTTCCTTGCCGATAATCGACTGGAAATCGCGGACCATTGCAGGGTACGGGTGTGGACCGGCTACGGTGCCAATACAGTAGAACGTGTCGCGCACATTCGTCACCCAATCGCGCAGCGCGTCATTCATCGCGTCTTTCAGCGTGCCACGACCGGACGTGACCGGAATCACCTCGGCCCCCAGCAGGCGCATACGGAACACGTTGGGGGCCTGACGCTGCACGTCATGGGCACCCATATAGACGATGCACTTCAAGCCGAACTTGGCGCAGACCGTGGCGGTGGCCACGCCGTGCTGCCCTGCGCCGGTTTCGGCGATGATCCGGGTCTTGCCCATACGGCGCGCCAGAATGATCTGCCCCAGCACGTTGTTGATCTTGTGCGCGCCGGTGTGGTTCAGCTCGTCGCGCTTGAGGTAGATCTTCGCGCCGCCCAAGTGTTCGGTCAGGCGTTCCGCGTAATACAGCGGCGAGGGGCGGCCCACATAGTTCGCCCACAGATCATCCATCTCGGCCCAGAAGGTCGGATCGTCTTTGGCCTTCTCATATTCCTCTTCCAGCGACAGGATCAGCGGCATCAGCGTCTCGCTAACAAACCGACCTCCGAAGATGCCGAAACGTCCCTGTTCATCCGGGCCGGACATGAAGGAATTGAAAAGATCGTTGGCCATGGGTGTCTCCCTCGTCATTCCCGTTGTTCATAGGAGGTAGCGGCGGGATTTGCCATGGCAAAACGTATCAGCCTGCTGCGTCAACAAATGCGCGGATCAGACCGGCATCCTTGACCCCCGGCGTGCTTTCGACACCCGAGGATACATCGACCTGTTGTGCCCCGGTCATGCGGACAGCCTCGGCCACGTTTTCAGGGGTCAGGCCACCCGCCAACATCCACGGACGCCGCCAGTATTTGCGCCCAGCCAGCAGGCGCCAGTCAAAGGCCAGACCGTTCCCGCCGGGCAATTCGGCGTTGCGAGGCGGCTTAGCGTCGATAAGCAATTGGTCGGCCACCTCAGAATACAGATCAATCGCCATTAGATCTTCGGGCTCGGCCACACCTATGGCCTTCATCACAGGCAGGCCGTAACGCTGCCGGATATCAGCCACGCGGTCGGGGCTTTCCTTGCCATGCAGTTGCAACATGTCCAGCGGTACATCCGCGACAAGCTTGTCCAGTTCCGCGTCCGAGGCATTGACAGTCAGCGCAACTTTGGCCACGCCGACAGGCACCAGATGGGCCATAGCGGCCGCGGCCTCAATTTCTAGGTGCCGGGGCGATTTTGGAAAAAAGACAAAGCCCACATACCGCGCGCCGGCCTCAGCTGCTGCGCGCACGTGCTCAGGGGCGGTCAGGCCGCATATTTTGACCGAAATACCGGACATGGTGCCTTAGCTGGCCTCATCCAGAATGGCGAGGACCTCGTCCTTGCCTTCGTTCTGTTTCTTCTTGAGCTTCTTGACCTCACGCTCAAGCTTGCGGACTTCGCCGGTCTTGGCCGACGCATCCGCGCGGTGCTTGTGCTCGCGCAGCCATTCCCACAGGAAACCGATGACCAGACCGGCCACGATGCTACCCAGAACCACAATGAACAAGGGCAGAGCGATGCTGAAATTAACCCCAACCAGATCGGCAATCGCCTGCGGCATCAAGGTCAGTTCAACGGCTTCGCGGTTGGCCAGCGAAACCGAAATCAGGACGATCCCGAGGGTCGCCAGAAAAGCATATCGAATGTAGCGCATCATGCCTTAGGCTTTACCGTTCAAACGGTCCCTTAGCAACTTGCCTGTCTTGAAAAATGGAACACATTTTTCTTCCACCTGAACAGTCTCACCTGTCCGAGGGTTACGGCCAACCCGCGCGTCGCGCTTTTTGACGGAAAACGCGCCAAATCCGCGCAGTTCCACCCGGTCCCCGCGGGCCATGGCATCCGTCACTTCTTCGAACACAGTATTCACGATCCGCTCGACGTCGCGTTGGTAGAGATGCGGGTTCTCGTCGGCGATTTTCTGAATCAGTTCTGAACGGATCATGTGCGTTACCCTCCCAGGCGACCGGATTACCATGTCTATTATTCTGATCACTATAGAAAAAAACTTGGTTCGGGGGAACGTTGACTCTGTGTGTGCGACCTTGATTCTACGTCAAACTCACGCGAATTTTTGCACTTGTCGGGGAATTGGCCGGCAAATCGTGAACCACAGATGAATAAAGCCTGCAAATCGGAACGTGTTGATTCGCAACAAAAACGGCCCCGCACTCTCATGCGGGGCCGCAAATTCTGCTTGGACTGAAGTCCGGGCTTAGTCGCCCGACTTCAGCGCTGCACCCAGGATGTCGCCCAGCGACGCGCCCGAGTCCGACGAACCGTACTGTTCTACGGCCTCTTTCTCTTCGGCGATTTCGCGCGCCTTGATCGACAGACCCAGACGGCGGGTTTTGCTGTCAACGTTGGTGACGCGGACGTCGACCTTGTCACCGGTCGAGAAACGCTCGGGGCGCTGCTCGGCGCGGTCACGCGACAGGTCCGAACGGCGGATGAAGGATTTCATGCCTTCGTATTCCACCTCGATACCACCATCTTCGATCGCAGTGACTTCGACAGTGATGACCGAGCCACGCTTCACGCCACCCACGGCTTCGGCGAACTTGTCACCGCCCAGGGCTTTGATCGACAGCGAGATACGCTCTTTTTCGACGTCAACTTCCGAAACGACGGCCGAAACCATGTCGCCTTTGCGGTAGTTCTGGATCGCATCCTCGCCGCGCTCGTCCCAGGACAGGTCCGACAGGTGAACCATGCCGTCGATGTCGCCTTCGAGGCCAATGAACAGACCGAATTCGGTGATGTTCTTGACTTCGCCTTCGACCTCGGTGCCCTCGGGGTGCGTTTCTGCAAACACTTCCCATGGGTTGCGCTGAGTCTGCTTCAGGCCCAGAGACACGCGACGCTTGGCGCCGTCGATTTCCAGAACCATGACGTCGACTTCCTGGCTGGTCGAAACGATCTTGCCGGGGTGGACGTTTTTCTTGGTCCAGGACATCTCGGACACGTGCACCAGACCTTCGACACCGGCTTCCAGCTCGACGAACGCGCCGTAGTCGGTGATGTTGGTGACGCGACCCTGATGGACCGAGCCCAGCGGGTATTTCGCAGCAACCAGATCCCACGGATCTTCCTGCAACTGCTTCATGCCCAGGCTGATGCGGTGGGTCTCTTTGTTGATCTTGATGACCTGAACCTTGATGGTTTCGCCGATCGTCAGGATCTCGGACGGGTGGTTCACACGGCGCCATGCCATGTCGGTGACGTGCAGCAGGCCGTCAACACCGCCCAGGTCAACGAATGCACCGTATTCGGTGATGTTCTTGACAACACCCTCGACGGTCTGACCTTCGGACAGGTTGCCGATAACTTCGGCACGCTGTTCGGCACGCGATTCTTCCAGGATTGCGCGACGCGACACAACGATGTTGCCACGGCGACGGTCCATTTTCAGAATCTGGAACGGCTGCTTCAGACCCATCAGCGGGCCAGCGTCGCGCACGGGGCGAACATCAACCTGCGAGCCGGGCAGGAACGCAACTGCGCCGCCCAGATCGACGGTGAAGCCACCTTTGACGCGACCAAAGATTGCACCTTCGACGCGCTGGTCGTCGGCATATGCTTTTTCCAGACGGTCCCATGCCTCTTCACGGCGGGCCATCTCGCGCGAGATGACGGCTTCGCCACGGGCGTTTTCTGCGGCACGCAGGTAAACTTCTACCTCGTCGCCTACAGCGATTTCAGGGGCTTCGCCGGGATTTGCGAATTCTTTCAGATCAACGCGGCCTTCCATTTTGTAGCCGACGTCGATGATGGCTTGGCCGGCTTCGATCGCCAGAACCTTGCCTTTGACAACAGAACCCTCTTCGGGCGTGTCCATTTCGAAGCTTTCGTTCAGGAGGGCTTCGAATTCCTCCATGGATGCGTTAGCCATGTGGCGTTGTTTTCCTTTACAGTACGATTTTGCTGGCCGAGCGGTTGTCTCCGCCGGTCTTGTTTCATGGTGTCCTCTGGCGTGACCCGGTGCGCATCCGATTACACAAACACAAAGGGCCGAGGTAACCCGGCCCTGCTCAGATACGTCATCCGGACGTTGACCGCCCTTGTTCAGACAGCGCGCGTATAGGCCGAATTCAGGTAATGTGCAAGAGCAAAGCCCTTAGTTACCGGCTGTTCGGCTATCTTTCATGTGCCAGATGCCTGCGTCCTTCTGCAACATCGACCGTTCGATGGCATCCAGTCGGGACAGCGCCCCGGCAATATCCGTCGATCCGCCCGACCGGTTCCAGATCTTCAGCGCCGAGGCCGGGCTCCACGGCAGGCATGCCGCTGCCAACCAGCAGCGCAATTCAGGCGGCAGGGAATCATAGGTTCGCATCGGAGACACCCTGCGCCGCCGCTTTAGACCGGTGCAAAGATTACGACCGCCTCGCCCGGTCTTGTTTCGTCGCATGGCAAACCTCGTCACAAAATTTTTTGTAATGTTATTACATTCCAAGGCTGGTTAGACAAGCACTCCAAATGCAAAAAGGGCGGGATCAATTCACCGCCCTTTCCATGCTAAAGACGCGGCGCCTCAAAGCGCCCAGACTTCTCAAAACAGTTGCAGATCCTTTGCACCACTTTGAATCTCGGCAAAGTTCGGCATATTCTGCACCGCCACTGGGGCCGGTTTCGTGCCAGGCATCGCCACTGTCGGTTTGGCTGGCTTGCCGAAGGCCGGTTTCTCAAGCTCGCCACGAATATCGCGCAGCAGCGTTTTATGGTCCGGCATGGATTTGAGTATCTGCGCAAGGTCTACCTTCGCACCCTTCCACCACTGGAACCAAATCGGTTTCTTCAGCGGTCGGATACGGTCACGGATACCTGTACCATAGCCCGTGTCGTAGACCTGCTTGCCCAACAGTACCGTCTGGAAAACGCGATGGTCGAACAGGGTGGCGAACTCCACATCATGCTCCATCGGCAGGCGGTGCTGCCAAAGCTCAAGATTCTCAGCCAGACGATCGGGGATTTTCATCTCGGTCCGCGCGTCGATCCAGTATTGGTCATCCGTGCGGTTGCCCAACCGGTAATGCAGACAGATGAATTCCAGCACCTCATTGTAGAGCTTGTCCATCTGCCGGTTATAGCGCGCGCGCAACGACGGCTCGATGTCACGCGTCGGCAGATGTTCCGCGAACCAACGGATGGCGTGGTCGATCATATGGATCGCGGTGCTTTCCAGCGGCTCAATAAAGCCGCCCGATAGGCCGATGGCCACACAGTTCTTGACCCAGGCATTGCGCACTCGCCCAACCCGCATCGGGATCACACGTGGCGTAAGACCCTTGCCGCTGTCACCCAGCCACTCAAGATATTCATCGGCTGCCTGATCATCCGTCCGATGCGCCGAAGAATATACATAGCCCGTGCCTACGCGATTGAACAATGGCACTCGCCACGTCCAACCCGCCCCCAACGCGGTCGAGCGCGTGGCGCTTTCGATCTTCTCCGGATTGGGATGTTCGACCTGCAACGCCATGGCCCGGTCATTGGGCAGATAGTCCGAATAGTCCATGAACGGCTCACCCAGAGCCTGATTGATGATCAACCCCCGGAATCCGGTGCAATCCACGACCATCTCGATGTCATGACGGCCTTTGCGTTCAAGCATCAGGTGGCTGACATTGCCCTGTTCGTCCAGTTCAACCGCCTGAACCTCATCCTGAATATGCTCGACGCCACGTTTGGTGCAAACCTTCGTCAGCATACCGGCGAATTTCACCGCGTCCAGATGGTAGGCATAGCCGAACCGTTGTTCGAACTCCGGCGCGCCCAAAGGACGCGCACCTTTGCACAGCCGCGCAAGATCATCATGCGGGGCAATGGATTGAGTGAAATCCCGATCCCCGTTGCCGAAGCGCAGGAAATATTCCGAGGCCTCCAACCCTTCCAGCAACTGGCCATGCGCGAATGGGTTCATATAGTCGATACGATTGCCCTTGGCGTCCTTGTTCCAGTTGCAGAACTTCACACCCAATTTGAACGACGCGTTGGTTTCGCGGAAGAAATCGCGCTCGGATATGCCTGCCTGACGCAGTGTGACCGGCATACGCGGCACGGTTGCTTCGCCCACACCCACGGTCGAGATATTTGGGCTTTCGATCAGGCAGATGCGGGGGCGGTCCTTGGGGGCGGATGTGCGGGAAAACACCATCTCGAGGATCAACGCGGTCATCCACCCCGCTGTGCCACCACCCACGATGGTAATCTTGCTCAAACGCTTGCTCATTAGGCTCTGCTCCCCCTTGTTTTGGGGGACTATAACAGCTTTCCCTAACCTAGCCAGAGCCTATGACCGGTGCTTTGGAAATGTTGCCAGATAGCAGAAGTCTGCACCGCGACATCGGCGTTCAGATTTCCTCGCCCTTCTTCAAAAGCTCTTCGATAAGGGCGCGCTGCAAACCCTGACTGTCACCGCCCCCAAACTCGGCCGCACCACCGGAATAGAGCGTGCCATATGTCTTGGCTATATTCACTGTCTGCGCCAGACCCGAGATCAGCTGATCCTTCTCAAGCGCCGACAACGGATGGATGTAGGCCGCCCACAATGTACCATTGGCTATGGCATAGCGTGCATCCAAAGTACTGTCGAAATTCGCTTGCATCACGCGCTGCAGATCCGCTGGCGACAGATCGTCCGCACTGACAATCGCCACCATGGCCCGCATCCGGTCGGCGTTGATATCAGTAACAACAAAAACCGGGACGTCGCCCAATGTTAGTTGAAAACCCGGACCTTGCGGCAGTGCCTCGGGATCCAATGCAAACAGAATTTTACCCAGCCGTTCATAGGTCATGGGAGGTTCCAGTACCGGGGTCTCTTGCGCCTCTTGAGCAGCCAGACCTGTGGCCAGAAATATCATGAAAAAGGCTAGTCGGATCATGGCGAGGCTCCCGCTGGTTTCAGTGTCAGCATAAAAGGCAGCAGGTCACGTGACCAAACAAAGCTTAGTGAAGGCATCACCGAGAAGCGCCGCAATTTTGAACGATCTGCAAAACTGTAAGTCCTTTCTGTCATAGTTCGTTCGGTTGAGCGTTGTTAGATTTGTTTCAGCGACGGATACCCCGACCGCTCTGAGCCCAAAGCACGTAAGGAAACGCAATGAAATCTCTGATCCTGACCACCCTGATCGCCGCCCTGCCCTTGGTTGCTGCACCGGCCTTTGCAGCAGACGAAATCAACGTCTCGAACGGCATTTCAGCAGCGGGCGCTCCACTGGCCGCGCATGGTGTCGACCTGGTGGCGCTGGTGACAAATGGCAATCCGGTGGAAGGCTTTGCCAACCACTCGGCGACTTATGATGGCGCATCGTACTATTTCACCTCGGCGGATAACCTCGCCGCGTTCGAGGCCAACCCGGCGGCGTATCTGCCCCAACATGGCGGTTTCTGCTCGTTCGGTGTGTCGGTCGGGAAGAAATTTGATGGCGACCCGGATCAGTACCTTATTGCAGATGGCAAGCTGTACCTGTTCCTGAATGCAGAAACCCGCGCCGCCTTCCTGAAAGACGTCCCCGGCACGGCAAAAACAGCCGATGGTCAGTGGTCGAAAATCAAAAGCATCGCAGTCGGCGAGTTGTAATCCCGACACCTCGCAGCGATCACCCGCGGCGCTACGGCATCGCGGGCTTGCGTTCTGCGATCAGCGTAATGGCCTGTGCCAGGGCCTCTTCGACGCTGAGGTCCGAAGTATCCAGCAAAACGGCATCCTCAGCCGGTTTCATCGGGGCGGTACTCCGCTCGGCATCGCGGGCATCGCGCTCGTGCACATCAGCAAGGACCTGTTCACGGGTCACATCGTCGCCCTTGGCGCTCAGTTCCAGATACCGCCGTTCAGCACGCACCTCGGCGCTGGCGGTGACGAACAGCTTGGCCTCGGCCTCGGGGCAGATCACGGTTCCGATGTCACGCCCGTCCAGCACTGCGCCGCTATCCCGTCGGGCAAAGGCGCGCTGGAAATCGACCAAAGCCGCGCGAACCTCGGGGATCACCGCCACTTTCGACGCGGCCTGAGCGATCTCGGCCGTGCGCAGATCGCCCTGCTGCAACTCCTCGGCGGTCAGGGCCTCGGCCGCCGCGATGGGCTCCATCCCTTCCAGCGTCCGCCGCCCCACCGCGCGGTACAAAAGCCCGGTGTCCAGATGCGCAAAGCCGAAATGTGCCGCAACCCCTTTCGAGATCGTGCCCTTCCCAGCAGCTGCAGGGCCGTCTATGGCGACCGTAAAGCTCATGTGCGTACGACCTTGGCGCCCAGCGCAGCCATCAGCGGTTCAAAAATCGGGAACGAAGTCGCAATCGGGCCGCCATCATCAACCGAGACCGGCGATTTCGCTCCCATTCCCATCACCATGAACGACATGGCGATGCGGTGATCCAGAAAGCTCTCGCAGGTGCCGCTGCCGGGGACATTGCCGATGCCCAGACCGTCAATCGACCACCAATCCTCGCCCTCATCCACGGTCACGCCATTGGCACGCAACCCGCGGGCCATGGCGTCGATCCGGTCGCTTTCCTTGACGCGCAGCTCTTTCACCCCGCCCATCATCGTGGTGCCCGTGGCATTGGCCGCAACCACAGACAGCACCGGGTATTCGTCAATCATCGAGGCCGCGCGTTCCGGCGGCACGTTGATGCCCTTCATGTTGGGCGAGTATTTCGCGCGCAGGTCAGCGACCGGCTCGCCACCCTCTTCGCGCTCATTCTCATAAGTCAGGTCCGCACCCATCTCGCGCAGCGTGGTAAACAGCCCCGCGCGGGTCGGGTTCAGGCCAATCCCCGGCACCAGCACATCCGAACCCGGCGTGATCAGCGCCGCGCAAACCGGAAAGGCCGCGCTGGATGGGTCACGCGGCACGGCAATAACCTGCGGTTTCAACTCGGGGCGACCGGTCAGAGTGATAACCCGGCCCTCATCGGTATCATCAACGGTGATCTCTGCGCCGAACCCGGCCAGCATCCGTTCGGAATGGTCGCGGGTGGCTTCTTTCTCGATCACCACGGTTTTGCCCGGCGCGTTCAGACCGGCCAGCAGCACGGCGGATTTCACCTGCGCCGACGGAACGGGAACCTCATAGCGCACCGGAACCGGTTCGGCGGCACCTACAATGGTCATCGGCAAACGCCCGCCCGAGCGGCCAACCGACTGCGCCCCAAATAGCGCCAGCGGGTCCGTCACCCGCGCCATGGGGCGTTTGTTCAGGCTGGCATCGCCGGTAAACGTGGCTGAGATCGGGCAGGTCGCCATCGCGCCCATGATCAGCCGCACACCCGTGCCCGAATTGCCGCAATCAATCACCTGATCCGGCTCGGCAAAGCCGCCAACGCCCACGCCATGCACGGTCCATTCACCGCCACCATGATCCGTAACCTCAGCCCCAAAGGCGCGCATGGCCTTGGCGGTATCCAGAACATCCTCACCTTCCAGCAGGCCGGAAATCTTCGTCTCACCCACCGCCATCGCGCCCAAAATCAGCGACCGGTGCGAGATCGACTTGTCGCCGGGCACCTCTACCGTTCCGGTCAGCGGACCGCAGGGATGCGAGGTCATCGGGATGGGCGTGCCGTGTCCGGACATGGGGGCTCCTGTTTTCGCTATCAGTGCCTTAGCCGATTAGCGAATTGGGGCCAGATGGTCCAGCGGCAATCAGCCCTTGCGGCGGAAGGTCAGGTAGTGCGGCGTGCGCCCTTCGCGCAGAGCTTTCTGTTCATAGCGGGTGGAAATCCAGTCGTCCCACGGTTCGCGCCAATCAGAGGGGCGCTCCGCCAGCCATTCGAACCCCGCGCGCGGCGCTTCCTCGAGCGTTTGGCGGACATAGTCGGGAATGTCCGTCGCCACGCGAAAGATCGAACCCGGTTTCAGCGTCCGCGCCAGCGGCTCCAGGTGCTCCGGGGTCACAAAGCGGCGGCGATGGTGCCGCGTCTTGGGCCACGGATCGGGATAGAGCAGGAACGCGCGGGAAATGCTGGCCTCGGGCAGCACATCGAACAGATCACGCGCATCGCCGGGATGGACGGCGAGGTTCTCAACCCCCGCCTGCCGGATTTTACCCAACAACATGGCGACGCCGTTAATGTAAGGTTCGGCCCCTATGATGCCGATGTCAGGATTGCGCGCAGCCTGATGCACCAGGTGCTCACCACCACCAAAGCCGACCTCAAGCCAGACGTCGCGACCGTCAAACAGCTCCTGCAAGTCCAGCGGCTTGCGTTCAGGGTTGCTCTCCCAATCGACCGCACCCGGGGACAGCGCATCAAGGTCTTCGCTTAGATAGGTCTTCTGGCTTTGCTTCAGGGTTTTGCCTTTGAAGCGGCCATAAAAGTTCCGGCGGGGGCGTTGGGGGATCTCGGTGCTCATGGGCCGAGCCCATACTGTGCCGAAACCACGGACGCAAGAGGGCGACCGGTCCACTCAACAAACCTGCCGCCCCCAAAAAGCACCAGAATAGAGCGCGCCCGAATGGGCGCACCTTTGGTCTAAGATCAGACCGCCGCTTTCAGCGCGTCCGCCAGATCAGTGCTTTCCCAGCTGAAGCCGCCATCGGCATCGGGTTCGCGGCCGAAGTGGCCGTAGGCTGCAGTGCGCTGGTAGATCGGCTTGTTCAGTTGCAGATGCTCGCGGATGCCGCGCGGGGTCAGGTCCATTACCTGGCCCACGGCTTTTTCGATCGCTGCATCTGCGATCTGGCCCGTGCCATGCGTATCCGCGTAGATCGATAGAGGCTTGGACACGCCAATCGCATAGCTGAGCTGGATCGTGCAACGCTCAGCCATACCGGCAGCCACTACATTCTTTGCCAGATAGCGTGCGGCATAGGCGGCCGAACGATCCACTTTGGTCGGGTCTTTACCCGAGAACGCGCCACCACCGTGAGGTGCTGCACCCCCATAGGTGTCCACGATGATCTTGCGACCAGTCAGGCCAGCATCGCCATCGGGGCCGCCGATCACAAATTTGCCGGTCGGGTTTACGTGCCATTCGGTCTCGGCCGACAGCCAACCTTCGGGAAGAGTCTCGCGGATATACGGCTCGACTATGGCGCGGATGTCATCCGAGCTCAGCGCCGCGTCCAGATGCTGGGTCGACAGCACGATCGAGCTGACACCGACAGGTTTTCCGTCACGGTAGACAACCGAAAGCTGCGACTTGGCATCGGGGCCCAGCGCAGGCTCGGAGCCGTTTTTGCGCACTTCAGCCAGCCGACGCAGGATCGCGTGGGAATACTGGATCGGAGCCGGCATCAACGCAGGCGTTTCGGTCGTGGCATAGCCGAACATGATCCCCTGATCGCCTGCCCCTTCGTCCTTGTCATCGGCGGCATCGACACCCTGCGCGATATGGGCGGATTGTTCGTGCAGCAGGTTCGTCACTTCGACGGTTTCGTGGTGGAACTTGTCCTGCTCGTAGCCGATATCCTTGATACAGGCGCGCGCGATGTCGTCGATATGCGCCATGTAGTCGTGCAACTTGTCCTGATCCGACAGGCCAACTTCGCCACCGATGACAACCCGGTTGGTGGTGGCAAACGTCTCGCACGCTACGCGTGCTTCGGGTTCTTCGTTCAAAAAGGCATCAAGTACAGCATCGGAAATACGGTCGCAGACCTTATCCGGGTGCCCTTCGGACACGGATTCCGAAGTGAAAGTATAGTTCTGTCGGGACATGAATGTGCTCCATTAAGATTTCCCCATCACGCCAGGAAGCCGTTGTGACGGGCATGCGAGGGGATACGCCCGCACAAAGCCGGGGTCAATCGGTATTTATGCGTCTACCCGCCGGGCGTTGCGCCAAAGCAGCGCGGTCAGGCCGAATAGCACAAAAAAGACCGGATAGTCGCCGATCCGCGCATACAGTGTCCGAGCCAGCGGGGCAGGCAAAAGCGCGTCGATAAACCCCGCCTCTCCAAGTGGCAGTGCCTTGGTGATCCGCCCCAAAGGGTCGATCATCGCCGAGACACCAGTATTGGCGGCGCGCATCATTGGCAGGCCCTGTTCAACCGCGCGCATTTGGGCTTGGGCGAGGTGCTGATACGGCCCGGACCGAGTGCCAAACCAAGCATCATTGGTGATCTGCATCAGAAAATCCGCGCGCCCCGGTGCCGACAAGACATCTTGCGTGAACACCGCCTCATAGCAGATCAACGGCAGGGCCAGCCCCAGCTTTCCCGCCTCGATCAGCTCAGCGCCCGGACCGGCGCTGAAGCCGTTGCCCGTGGTCGTGGCCATGCCGTGAATGCCGAACCGGGCCATCACGTCCCCAAACGGAACGTATTCGCCAAACGGGGCCAGATGGTGCTTGTCATACAGGCCCTGCTGCTGCCCATCTTCATTCAGGTAGATCATCGAGTTGTAGATCCGGGGCCCATCCCCCCGTTGAATGCCCAGAAAAACCGGCGTTCCCTGCGCGGCTTCGGCAATCGCGTCCAGATGAGGCTGCGCGCTACCCAGCCAAGCGGGAACCGAGGTTTCCGGCCACACGATCAGGTCCGGGCGTGGCTGCTGCGCCGAAAATTCAATCTGGCGGGCAAAGAAAAGCGGAGCATAGTCTGGGTCCCATTTCTGGTGCTGCGGCGCGTTCGGCTGGATCAGACGGACGATGTGTTCGGTATTGGTAACGTCCGGGCGCATCGCGGCGTATCCTAAACCCAGACCTACAAAACCAACCGACAGACACAAAGGCAGGAAAATCCCCTTGCGCCGCGACAGCGCCGCGCCCAGCGGCAGAGTAGCCAGCAAGGTCAACGCCCCCAACCCATAGGGCCCGGTCAGAGCAAGAACCTGCGCAACGGGTGTGTCCACCCAGACCTGCGCCAACCCGGCCCACGGAAACCCGGTCAGCACATAGCCACGCCCCGCTTCTGCCAGCGCGATGATCAGAGCGAGCAAAACAGTTTGCCCCACCCCCGATGCGCCGGGTTTTCGTGCCACCCAAAATGCCAGAGCCCAGAACAGGGCAAGCCCTCCGGCCATAAATACCAGCGCAAAAGGCGCCATCCATCCGTAGCGCGGCGCGTCGACCAGAAATGGCTCAACGATCCAGCTTAGGGCATGGGCGAAATAGCCCGTCGCGAAGGCCCAACCGATCCAGGCCGCCTGCCCCCGGCTTTTGCTGGACAGGTAAACCGGGGCCAGCAGCGTCAGCGCGATAACTGTCGCCCACCAATACCCGAACGGAGCAAGGCCAAAGGCGGCCACGCCACCAAGCACTGTGGCAGACAGGAAGATTAGCCAAAATGGCCAGCCCCCCACAGGGGTCATGCAACAAGATCCGGCAACATTACGCGCAGGCGCTTGATACGACGCGGGTCGGCGTCGATCACCTCAAACTCAGGGCCTTCGGGATGCAAAACAACCTCGCCGCGCGCAGGCACGCGGCCGGACAGCATAAAGACCAACCCGCCCAACGTGTCGATTTCTTCCTCGTCCACATCCTCGTGGCTGGTCAGAGACCTTCCAATCTCGGCCTCGAACTCCTCGACTGGGACACGGGCCTGGACGACATAACAGCCTGGCTTTTCCTGCACCCACAGCTGACTTTCGTCAGCGTCATGCTCATCTGCAATCTCACCCACAACCTGCTCAATCAGGTCTTCGATGGTCAGCAACCCGTCAACACCACCATATTCGTCGATCACCAAGGCCATATGCCTACGTTCTGTCTGCATCTTGGTCAGCAGAACCCCAATTGGCATCGAGGGCGGAACAAACAGCAAAGTCCGTAACATCGAGACCAGATCGAATTCGGATGATGTTCCGTTGAACCCATGGGTCAGCGCGAAATCCTTAAGGTGCACGAAGCCCAAAGGCGTATCCAGTGTCCCTTCATAAACAGGTATCCGCGACAGACCGCTTTCGCGAAACACCTGCGCAAGCTCGTCTTTGGAGATGGTCGAAGGAACTGACACGATTTCTGCCGTGGGAATGGCCACATCTTCAACCCGCATCCGGCGCAGGTTGATCATGCCGCGTGGCTGTGTCGCCTCAGTGTCATGACCATTCATCGCAGTGGCCTCCCCCTCGGTCGGGGTTGAGAACGCATCTACTATTCGCGAGAAAAACCCTGTCTTCTCTTTGCTGTTTTCGCCGCTGTTCTGCGGTTGCGCGCTTTGCGCCGCCATAGAACTGCCGTCTGTTTCGCCCATTATCCTAGTCCAAATGATCGGCCTGACTGGCCCGTATTAAACTATATATGGGTTATCAATACCCATTTTGCCAAGTATCTCGACCTCAAGCCCCTCCATCAAAGTGGCGTCGGGGTCACGAATGTGATCATAGCCCAGCAGATGTAACAATCCGTGAATGATCAGATGCGTCACGTGATCGTCCATGGGTTTGCCTGCCTCGGCAGCCTCGCGGGTGCAGGTATCGAAGGAAATGGCGATATCCCCAAGAGCGATTTCACCGGTAAAATCGGGCTGCGGATGGTCAGGGATATCGCCTGCGGCCTCGGGCGACAGATCCTCGGCGGGCCAACTCAGCACGTTGGTCGGGCTGGGTTTTTCCCGAAACTCGGCGTTCAGCGCGGCAATGTGGGCATCATCGCAGGCCAGAACACTGACTTCACACAGATCTGCATCCAGATCAAAACGATGGAACACCGCCTGAGCGGCACGGTCTACCAATGCTTCCAGACCTCTCCAACGGGGGTCTTCGACCGTCAGTTCAATAGCCATGTCAATTCGCCCAATACCCGGTATCCGCAGCGCGGGCTTTATCCGGTTTCACGCCCCGCGTCGGCCTCATACGCCTCGATAATGGCGGCGACAAGCGGGTGGCGGACCACATCTTTGGAAGTGAAGTAGTTGAAGCTGATATTCGGGATCGTTTTCAACAAACGTTCCGCATCTGCCAGCCCCGATTGCACCCCGCGCGGCAGATCGACCTGCGAGCGGTCACCGGTGATCACCATCCGGCTACCTTCACCCAGACGGGTCAGGAACATCTTCATCTGCATGGTCGTGGCGTTCTGCGCCTCATCCAGCACCACGAAGGCATTCGCAAGGGTACGCCCCCGCATGAAGGCCAGCGGCGCGATTTCGATCCGCTTTTCCTCGATCAGCTTGGCCAATTGCTTGCCGGGCAAAAAGTCGTTCAGCGCATCATACAGCGGCTGCATGTAGGGATCGACCTTGTCCTTCATATCGCCGGGCAGGTATCCCAGCTTCTCGCCCGCCTCGACCGCCGGACGGCTGAGGATGATGCGATCCACATGCCCGCCGATGAACATCGACACACCAACAGCAACGGCAAGATAAGTTTTACCCGTGCCTGCCGGCCCGATTCCAAAGGCTAGTTCATTGTTGAACAGCGACTGCACATAGGCTTTCTGCGCGTCCGTGCGGGGCTCGACCAGTTTCTTGCGAGTCTTGATCTCGACCGTGCCGCCCTTGAACATCTCAAGCTGATCGCCGTCGCGGCTGCCGGTTCCGGTCTCGGACCCGCCCATGCGCAACTCACGATCCACATCTGCGGCTTCAACCTCGCGCCCGCCTTCCAGACGCGTGTAAAGCGCCTGGAGCACCTCAATCGCCTGTTTCTGGGCATCCTCGTCACCCATGACGACAAGCTGATTGCCACGGCGCACGATCTGAACCGATAGCTTGTTTTCAATATTAGTCAGATTGCGGTCATATTCGCCGCAAAGGTCAATCAACAACCGGTTGTCTGGAAATTCAACAAACGCCTCACGCTGGGGCATTTCATCTTGCGGTGGGGTCAGGGCACCGATGGCCAATCCGTTCTCCTGTCTTGGCGTTTCACCCTGAGCGTGACAACAATTGCCGGTAGGTGCAAGCCACAGATTCAAATTTTCCGGATCAGATGACAATTCCGCCGATTGTTTGTGATTTCAGCCAATCATCCCGGTATTCGACAGAGCACCCTCTGCAAATCAGAACGTATAAGTCAGACCAAACCGAAGACTGCGATACTCCGGCGTGGAACGGGTCGAGAATCCGTTGCCAAATTCGATATCCTCACCCTGAAACTGAACATATTCATATTCGCCGGTGATTGACCAATCGTCGTTCAGGTAGTGCTCAGCCCCAATACTCAGCGAGAATCCATCCCGGCTGTCACTCTCCTGAAATGACTGTGTCGTTGCGCCGGTGGTAATGCTGTTTGTCGTTTCGATGTCGCCGCGCACATAACCAGCGGACACAAAATAAAGGATGGAGCCGCTTTTGTTTGTCAGGCCATTGCGGAATCGGATGGACAACACGTCCGACACTTCGGACCCGCCGGTGACTGTCGTTCCACTGATCAGCGCGGTTGTTTCATCGTCAATCGAGCCGAACTCATACCCGATTTCAAGGCCGTAAACATAGTCGCGCCCGCCTTTGGCCGGAAGAACACCGCGCCATCCAGCCCGAACGCCACCGAATGACCCGTTCAAGTCCAATTCGCCAATGGGAAACGTGCCGCCTGGTGTGGCCAAACCGAACTGATCCGTTCCGCCACTTGCGTATCCCGCCGTCAATCCCAGATAGAAAGCGCTAACGTCGCGATCAACCCGCTGCGGATCCAATACCGGAGGGTCTGACAAGGCGGCATCGGTATTGCCCGCAATCGCTGCCCCTGAGAGCCCCAAAAGCGAAACCATCACCGCCAAAACAAACTGCAAACAAAGCTTTGTTTTATTTCTTTCGACTACCACTCGCACCCTCCAAGGCCCAGACACTTTGCCCGCGTCAGTACACAACCCGAAAATTCAGAGGCTACAAATGTCGTAGGTCCCTAAAAAATCTGGCTTTTCTCGGAGCATAGAACGAAGCGATAAATCAAGCGTTAATTTTCAGTTCAAATTGACCCTTGGCGTTTTCATCACAGATAGCGCGCGTGTCAGACAAGCTCACCCGCCAGCGAATTCGCGCCCGACGAGGTGATGCGTACGTCTCGCAACTCTCCGATGGCCAAATCCGCGTCGGCCACGTGAACCGAATGAAGATACTCGGATTTTCCGACCATCTGCCCCGGTAGACGACCCGGCTTTTCAAACAAAACACGCACGTTTCGGCCCACCATCGCATCCTGAATTTCGCGTTGATGCCGGGTGATCACGGCCTGCAGGCGCTGTAGGCGGTCATCCGCCACCTCAGGATCAACCTGAGACCGCTCGGCCGCCGGCGTTCCCGGACGGGTCGAATATTTGAACGAGTACGCGTATCCGTATCTGACTTGCTCAACCAAATCCAATGTCGCCTGAAAATCCGCATCGGTTTCCTCGGGGAAGCCCACGATGAAGTCGCCTGACATCATGATATCCGGCCGTGCCTCGCGAATACGTTCGATCAGACGCAAATAGCTGTCTGCCGTATGGCTGCGGTTCATCCGCTTCAGAATTCGATCCGAGCCCGACTGAACCGGCAGATGCAAATAGGGCATCAGCTTGTCGCAGGTTCCGTGCGCCTCGATCAGGTCATCGGCCATGTCGTTGGGGTGCGACGTGGTGAACCGGATACGCTCCAGCCCGTCAACCTTGTTCAACTCCCAGATCAGCCCGGCCAGCGTCATGTCACCGTTGGGTCCGGCCCCGTGATAGGCGTTGACGTTCTGACCCAGCAAAGTGATCTCACGCACGCCGCGTTCGACCAGATCCTGCGCCTCACGGATGATGCGATCCGCCGGGCGGCTAACCTCGGCCCCGCGGGTATAGGGCACAACGCAGAAGGCACAGAACTTGTCGCAGCCTTCCTGAACGGTCAAAAACGCCGTCGGGCCACGCTTGGCTTTGGGCCGGTTCTTGAGCTTTTCGAACTTGTCTTCCTCGGGGAAGTCGGTGTCCAGCGCCTTGGCGCCCTCGCGGGTCTTGGCCTCCATCTCGGGCAGACGGTGGTAGCTTTGCGGCCCCACCACCAGATCGACCAGAGGCTGACGACGCATGATCTCTTCACCCTCGGCCTGTGCAACACAACCGGCCACACCGATCTTCAAATCGGGCTTTTCCGCTTTCAGCCCTTTGAAGCGACCCAACTCGGAATAGACCTTCTCAGCCGCCTTTTCGCGGATATGGCAGGTATTCAGCAGAATCATATCCGCGTCATCGGGGCTTTGGGTTTCCACATATCCCTGACCGCCCAGCGTTTCGGCCATACGCTCGCTGTCATAGACGTTCATCTGGCAACCATAGGTCTTGATGTACAGCTTTTTGGGTTCCGACATGGGTAAGGCCTTTGCGTTCGCGGGATCGGCGTCGTCTATACCTTACGAACGCCGCTTGCAATGCCCGCGCGATTACCCGATTTTGGCCCGAAACGCCAGCAAGACGAGCGCGAACAGGCCATGCAATACGACTCGGTGAATTCCTTTCTGCGATCTGGTATGCCCACGCTGTCAAAAGGCCCAATTGCTCTGATCTTTGCCGAGGATGAGGTCGAGGTCGAAAGCACGATCCGTCACCACCTGAACCTCGGCTTCGCTGCGCTGGTAGCCTTCATGCCCACCGAATTCACTTTGTCCGACGATCTGGCCGAGCGCATACACCGTGTCACTTTGACCTGCGCCCCGCGCACAGTCGTCTTCGACACGATCAATACTATGATCGCATCGGCCCCGACGCGTTGGATGTATTATTGCTACAACGCCGAATACCTGTTCTTCCCCTTCTGCGAGACCCGCACCATCGGCGAGATGCTGGCCTTTCACACCGAAGAACGCCGTGATGCAATGTTGACCCACGTGGTCGACCTCTATGCTGACGATCTGGCGGCTTTCCCCAACGGGGTTGCTCCGGATCGCGCGATGCTGGACCGAAGCGGGTACTACGCACACACCCGCCACACGCCCGACGGCCACCCGGTTGAACGGCAGTTGGACATGTCAGGGGGGCTGCGCTGGCGGTTTGAAGATCACATTCCTTATGAACGCCGCCGCATCGACCGGATTGGTCTGTTCAAATCCCGCAAGGGCCTGACGCTCCGGTCAGATCACACGTTCAACACACAGGAATACAACACCTATTCCTGCCCCTGGCATCATAACCTGACGGCTGCGATCTGTTCCTTCCGTGCGGCAAAGGCTCTGAAATCAAACGCAGGATCGACCTTTGAAATCCCTAGTTTTCAATGGCGCAACTCGGTCGCGTTCGAATGGACCTCAAACCAGTTGCTGGACCTGGGCCTGATCGAACCGGGACAATGGTTCTGATCCGCCCTTCATCTGGCCAAAAATATCCCGGGGGAGGTGCGGCCCCGCCGCGCCGGGGGCAGAGCCCCCTATCGCGGCCACACCATCGGAAACCAATCCTCGCGCAGGCGCTGCCCCGGCACCATGTCATGGCCCGGAAACGGGGGTGAGGTGCGGCCGGGTCGCTCCACATAGCGCGCATCATCCCCCACCAACCGCAACGAAAACGCACGGCGGCGACTGTTTGAGTGATTCCCGCGTGCGCCGTGCAAAGTGCGATAGTTGAAAGCTACCGCGTCGCCCGGCTGCATTTCGAATTCGACCACATTCATCCCTTCGGTGTCCGGGTCAGGTACAGGGATGTACTGGCCCTCATCCGCAAAGAACCCCTCCTCAGACACCCAGCGGGTCGGCAATACCTCTTTCTCCCACCGATGCGATCCGGCCACGCAGCGCAAGGTTGCCTGTGTCACCGAGTCCAGCGGGGACCAAAAGCTGATCGTCTGCCGACCCTCGACAAAGTAATACGGCCCATCCTGATGCCAGGGCGTCGCCATCGAGGTCCCCGGCTCTTTCACCAGTACATGATCGTGAAACACTTGCACGGTCTGCGATTGCATAAGATCCGCCGCGACCTCGGCCGCCGGAGAGTTGTGGACTACGTCCTGAAACTGCTCGATTCGCGACCAGTTGCAGTAGTCGTCAAAGAACAGTCCCGTTTCGCCCCGTTTCTTGTTGTCCGAGGCATATGGACCGGGATCCGCCATATTCGCTGCTACTCCGTCGCGCAGGCGATCAACGTAGTCGGCAAACAGCCCCCTGATCAGCACGACGCCGTCACGCTGATAAGTGTCGATCATGTCTTGCGTCACAAGGGAGTGGGTCATGTTCGTCTCCGAGCCGGTTGTGCGATGATCTGCGCATGACATTTCCCTCTGTTCAAGTCATATCTTTTGAAGGTAGATATAAAATCATGTTATATCTTTCTCTACGACAGTACGAATATGTCTGCGCCATCGGTCGACATGGGGGCCTGTCGGCGGCAGCGCAGTACCTGAATGTGTCGCAACCCGCCCTGTCCAACGCCCTGACACGGGTCGAAGAACAAGTGGGCCACCCACTATTCACCCGCAAACGCGGCGCAGCCATGAGCCTGACCCCACAAGGGCGCAGGTTCATCGAACAGGCTGAGGCCCTGCTGGCCCGCGCAGCGCAACTGGAAAATTCATCTGCCGGGGGACCTGCGGCGGCGCGCCTGCGCTTGGGATGTTTCGAAGATCTTGCGCCGTTCTTGCTGGCGCGCGCTTTGCGCCTGTTGCGCAGGGAACTCCCAGATGTCGCTGTGACCTACCGCGTGGCGGATTTTCAGGGCCTAGTTTCGGGCCTGGTTCAGGGGGAAATCGACTTGGCATTCACCTACGGCCTGACTTTGGATGCTGGCTTCTCGACGACGCAGTTGTTTGCAAATTCCCCGAACGCAGTGATGGCTCCGGATCACCCGCTTGCGGGGCGGGAACACGTCTCGTTAAGTGACGTGGCCGCCTATCCCTTGATCCTGTCGGATGAAGGGCTTTCGGCACAACATTTTCTCAATCTCTTCCGCTCAGCCGGAAAGACCCCAAAGGTTGCCCACCGGGCAGCATCGCTGGAAATTCAACGCAGCTTTGCGGCGCATGAAGAAGGGGTTGCGATGACTTATGCCAACATCCCAGCCCCGCTCAGCTACGACGGAACGCCGCTGGTCAGCCTGCCCGTCACTGACCAGATCGCGCGCGAGCCGGTTGTGCTGGCGCGGCACGGTACGGGACCGCTGGATGCGCTTACCGAACGGGCGCAACAGGTCCTGGCTGAATTATCGACGTAAGGTTATTTCTTCCGCAGACGGATCACCACATCGACCGACGCGATTTCGACCCCCTCAGGCGCGTCAGGCAGGCGCTGAATCACCAACTGGTCCGACGGCGCATCGCTCAGGCGGCCTTCGTCTTCCCAGAAGAAATGCGGATGGTCATGGGTGTTGGTGTCGAAATAGCTTTTCGAACCGTCCACGGTGATTTCCTGCAACACCCCGGCCTCGCAGAACGCGCGCAGCGTGTTGTAGACCGTCGCCAAAGACACAGCATCGCCGTTCTTTTTGGCCGATTCAAACAGGCTTTCCGCGGTGACATGACGATGATTTCCGTCACCCACCAAAAGCTCCGCCAGGGCCACGCGCTGACGTGTCGGGCGCAATCCGGCGTGAACCAACCAATTAGTGGCTATGCTCTGGCTTTCTGGTGTCATGAATCCGATACCGATTTGTTGCTTGTGTATATATAAGTGCTGAGGCCTAGGAATTTCAAATGAAATTCATTCGCAAGAACAGACGGAACTGGTCATGATGTATGTCACCGCTCTTGCAGGACCTTGCATACGGGTGCTAGACGAGGCCAGATTAGATAAACGGACCCCTGGCAGGAGAGGCGGCAAGAATGGCCCAATTCCCGAGCAGCTTTGACAAGGATGATCTGCTGAAATGCGCCCGTGGCGAATTATTCGGCCCCGGTAACGCGCAGTTGCCCGCCCCGCCGATGCTGATGATGGACCGGATTACCGATATCTCAGCCGATGGTGGAGCCCATGGCAAAGGTCATGTTTTGGCGGAATTCGACATTACTCCGGACCTGTGGTTCTTTGACTGCCACTTCCCCGGCAACCCGATTATGCCCGGTTGTCTGGGGCTGGATGGCCTGTGGCAGCTGACCGGCTTTAACCTGGGCTGGCGCGGCTGGCAGGGGCGTGGCATGGCTGTTGGCGTGGGCGAGGTCAAGCTGACCGGCATGGTCCGCCCCGACCGCAAGATGCTGACTTACAAAATTGATTTCAAAAAAGCGATCCAGACGCGCCGCCTGACCATGGGTGTGGCGGATGGTATCGTCGAAGCGGACGGTGAAATGATTTACGACGTCAAGGACATGAAAGTCGTCCTGTCCGAAGCCTGAGCCTGATCGGCCCGAAATAAGGAGCACGCATATGCGTCGAGTAGTTGTCACCGGTTTGGGGATTGTCTCCTCCATCGGGAACAATGCCCAAGAGGTTCTGGCCTCACTTAAAGCTGGCAAATCCGGCATTGAGGCCAACGACCAGATGGTCGAACACGGTTTCCGCAGCCAGATTGCAGGGTCGCTGAAGATCGACGTGACCGAGTATGTGGACAAGCGCACCTTGCGTTTCATGGGTCCCGGCGCGGCTTATGCCCATATCGCGATGAGCCAGGCGATCGCAGATTCCGGTCTGACCGAAGATCAGGTGGTGAACCCGCGCACAGGTCTGGTGGCCGGCTCGGGTGGCCCCTCGACCAGTGCGATGCTGACTGCGCACCAAACCGTACTGAAGAATGGCGCGACCAAGCGGATCGGGCCGTTTGCGGTGCCGAAATGCATGTGCTCAACGATTTCGGCCAACCTTGCGACCGCGTTCAAGATCAAGGGCATTAACTACTCGATCACCTCGGCTTGCTCGACCTCACTGCATTGCATCGGCAACGCGGCGGAACAGATCATGCTGGGCAAGCAGGACGTGATGTTTGCAGGCGGCGGCGAAGAGCTGGACTGGACGCTGTCCTGCCTGTTTGACGCGATGGGCGCGATGTCTTCGAAATACAATGACACGCCGGACAAAGCCTCGCGCGCCTTTGACCAGAATCGCGACGGTTTCGTGATTTCCGGCGGCGGCGGCATTGTCGTGCTGGAGGATCTGGATCACGCGTTGGCACGCGGTGCCAAGATCTATGCCGAAGTGACCGGTTATGCCGCAACCTCGGACGGGCATGACATGGTGGCCCCTTCGGGTGAAGGCGGCGAACGCGCGATGCGTCTGGCCCTGTCCACCCTGCCCGAAGGCCGAAAGGTTGGATACATCAACGCCCACGGCACCTCGACCCCGGTCGGCGATGTGGGCGAGGTTGAAGCCGTACGCCGCATCTTTGGTGAACGCAACGTGCCGCCGATTTCCTCGACCAAGTCGATGACCGGCCACGCGCAAGGTGCCGCAGGCGCGTTAGAGGCGATCTTCTGCTTGCTGATGCTGGACAATGATTTCATTACACCGTCGATCAATGTCGAAACGCTCGCCGAAGGCATCCAGCCCGGTGAAATTGCAACGCAAGTTGTTGAAAATGCGGGACTCGACTCGGTGATGACCAACAGCTTTGGCTTTGGCGGCACCAACGGATCCATGGTTCTTTCAAAGTATAACGGGTGAATGTGATGTCGGATCTTCTTAAAGGCAAACGCGGCCTGATCATGGGCGTGGCGAACGACCGCTCGATCGCGTGGGGTATCGCCAAAGCCATGCACGAGGCCGGTGCCGAACTGGCATTCACCTATCAGGGCGAGGCTTTTGGTAAACGGCTGGAGCCGCTGGCCCAGAGCCTCGGCAGCGACTTCATGGTCGACGCCGATGTCACCGATGACGACTCGCTGGACCGAGCGTTCGGCGAGCTGGGCGAACGCTGGCCCACCATTGATTTCGTGGTTCATGCGATTGCCTATTCGGACAAGTCGGAACTGACCGGCCGCTTCCTGAACACCACGCGGGCGAATTTCAAACACTCGATGGACGTGTCGGCCTATTCCTTCATCGAGGTCGCGCGCCGCGCCTATCCGATGATGAAAGACAATGGTGGCACGCTGCTGACGCTGACATATCAGGGTTCGAACCGCGTGGTTCCGAACTACAACGTGATGGGTGTGGCCAAGGCGGCGCTGGAATCGGCGACGCGCTATCTGGCCAATGATCTTGGCCCCGAAGGCATTCGCGTCAACGCCATCTCGCCCGGTCCGATGAAAACGCTGGCCGGTGCGGCCATCGGTGGCGCACGCAAGACCTACAAGTTCTGCGACCAGAACGCGCCCATGCGTTCGAACGCTACGCTTGAGGCCGTAGGCGGCACCGCTGTTTATTTGGCATCCGAGGCCGGGGCATGCACCTCGGGCGAGATCATCAAGGTAGATGGTGGCTTCCACGTTCTGGGCATGCCGCAGCCTGACTTTATGTGACCCCAATTTTCCCCGCCGGTGCCCAGATTTGACCATCTTTCACCGGCAGGGATACGGGTATGAGCAAAGCTGAACATATCGCGGCAAGCACCGCGCGCACGTCCCGATCCCGTCGCAAGTCTGGATTTCTGGGTGCGCGAGGGCGCATAGCCCTGCTGGGCCTGACCACAATGCTGATGCTGTTTGTGTATTTCACCCAGCCGCAGGTCAGAAGCGCAGTCGCATCCTGGACCAGCCTGCTGGCAGGCTGATCCGCATCGGCGCAGGGTCAGTTGATCGACACGACCTCGATATCAAACACGAGGTCCTGACCGGCCAAGGGATGGTTGGCGTCCAGTGTCACCGTTGCCTCATCCGCTTCAACCACCGTCACCGGCATGACCTGCCCGTCGGGTGCCTGCATTTGCAGCCGCGAACCGGGCTCCAGCGGGATATCATCGGGGATGCCTTCGCGCGGGATGCTTTGCCGCATCGCCGGGTTGATCGGCCCGTACGCATCGACGCAGGCAATTTCGACCTTCTTCTTCTCACCCACCGTCAGGCCGGGCATAGCACTGTCGAGCCCCGGAATGATCTGCCCCGATCCCACCACGAATTCCAGCGGATCGCGCCCGTCCGAGCTGTCAAAGACATTCCCGTCCAGTAACGTCCCCGTATAGTGAATGCGAACCGTGTCGCCCTGTTTGATAGCGGTCATTCTGGCCTCCGGCCGTTAAAGAGTTGAACGGCCAACCCTAGAGTGTGACACGCCATTGTAAACCCGTTCCTCTTTTGCCAACCTGCGCCCCAGGGATGGAGGGATCAGATGCCGATCAAAACATGTATCTTCGACGCTTACGGGACGCTGTTTGACGTAGCCGCCGCCGCACGACAGGCCGCAGCCGAGCCGGGGTTTGAAGCACTGGGGCAGAAATGGCCCGAACTGGCCAATTACTGGCGCCTGAAGCAGTTGCAATATACTTGGCTGCGCGCGGTCTCGGACGCACATGCGGATTTCTGGGATGTCACTCAGGACGGGTTGGATTGGGCTTTGGAGGCCACCGGTCTGGATGGCGATTCAAAACTACGGCAACGTCTGCTCGACCTCTATTGGGAATTGCAGGCCTACCCCGAAGTGCCCCAGATGCTGCAAGCGCTCAAGGCCGGAGGATTGCAGACCGCGATTCTGTCGAACGGCTCGCCGCCGATGTTGGACGGTGCGGTGCAATCTGCGGGGATTGGCGATGTGCTGGACGATGTCCTGTCGGTCGAAAGCGTCGGGGTCTTCAAACCCCATGTACGCGTCTACGATCTGGTGCAGGAACGGTTCGGCGGCGAACGGAACGAGATTTTGTTCGTGAGTTCAAACGGCTGGGACGCCGCAGGTGCCAGTGGCTATGGTTTTACCACCGCATGGGTCAACCGCGCAAAGGAACCAATGGACCGCTTGCCCTGGAGACCCGCGCATGTATTGTCCGACCTGACGACGATCCCTCAACTTGCTGGGCTGGAATGACATTTTTTACAACAACTGATGGAAAGAACCTGTATTTCGAAGAAAACGGATCAGGTTCGCCCGTCCTTTGCCTTGCAGGGCTGACACGTAATACCCAGGACTTCTCGTTTCTGACACCGCATATGGCAGATCATCGGATGATTGCGATGGACTACCGAGGGCGCGGCCAGTCGGAGTATGACACCGACCACGGCAACTATAACGTTCTGCGCGAAGCCCATGACGCGATCGAATTGCTGGACCATCTTGGGCTTGAGCGGGTTTCGGTGATCGGCACTTCGCGCGGCGGGTTGATAGCCATGGCGCTCGCCGCCAGTCACCCCGAGCGTTTGGCCTCGGTCGTGCTGAACGATATCGGGCCGGTTATCGACACGTCAGGGATTGCCAAAATCATGGGCTATGTCGGCAAAAAGCCGGTTTCCAAAACCTATGATGAAGCAGCTCTTGCCCTGCAGCATATGATGGCCGAGCATTTCCCCGGAGTTCCGCTGGAGCGATGGCGGCAAATGGCTGAATTCCAGAATCAGGAAACTGAACAGGGCCTAGCTTTGCGCTATGATCTGGGGTTGCGTACTGCTCTGCTGGAACAGGCCGCCGCCGGGGCGATCCCGGATATGTGGCTGTTTTTTGAGGCTTTGCGCGATATTCCAACCGGCGTCATTCGGGGTGCAAATTCCGATGTGCTTGGCAAGGACACTCTGGCCGAGATGCATAGACGTCATCCCGGGCTCGTCTCAGTCGAAGTCCCTGACCGGGGCCACGCGCCCTTTCTGGACGAACCGCAATCCCTGGAGCTGATCCGCAACGTATTGGACGCCGTATGAGCACATTGCAAATGATTGAAGCGGCCGCAGAACGGTTGCGGGGCAACGTGCGGGAAACACCGATCCTGACCTCCCCGTTTCTGGACGAGATTGCGGGCCGCCGGGTGCTGGTCAAACCCGAATGCCTGCAACATACCGGCAGCTTCAAGTTTCGCGGAGCTTGGTCGGCGATTTCAGCGCTCAGCGAAGCCGAGCGCAGCCGCGGGGTGATCGCTTTTTCCTCGGGCAATCACGCGCAGGGCGTGGCCCACGCCGCAACCCGTCACGGTATCGCGTCGGTGATCATCATGCCCTCGGACGCGCCCCAGTTGAAAATCAACAACACCCGCGCTCTGGGGGGCGAGGTGGTTCTGTACGACCGCGCCACGGAAAGCCGCGAAGAAATTGGCGAAGCTTTGGCCGCCGAGCGTGGCCTGACCCTGATCCGCCCCTATGACGAACCGCAAGTGATTGCCGGGCAAGGCACCACTGGTCTAGAGATCGCCCGGCAAGTTGCGGATTTGGGCGTGAAACACGCAGATGTGCTGGTGTGCTGCGGTGGCGGCGGGCTGACCTCGGGCATTGCGCTGGCGCTTGAAGAACACGCTCCCGGCCTGCGTCCCCGCCCCTGCGAACCCGAGGGGTTTGACGACGTGAAACGCTCTTTAGCGACGGGGCAAATCCAAAGCAACGCGGCAACCAGCGGCAATATCTGCGACGCTATCCTGACCCCGCAACCGGGGGATATCACCTTCCCGATCCTCAACCGCCTGTGCGGCCCCGGCCTGGCTGTGTCCGAAGATGAAGCCATGCACGCCATGGCGCTGGCCTTCTTGCGCCTCAAGATTGTTCTGGAACCGGGCGGAGCGGTATCGCTGGCCTCGGCCCTGTTTCGGCGCGACGAGATCGAGGGTGATGCGGTGATCGTCGTCGCCTCGGGCGGAAACACGGACCCGGATGTCTTTGCCAAGGCGCTGGAGTTCCTGACCTGACAAACCCTACGCGATTTGGGTATTAGTCGGTTCCAAATGGGATGAACGGGGAAACAGTCATGCAGATCGCTGATCTTGGGGATGTCCAGCTTCACTACCGGATTGACGGCGACCCCGACGGGCCGCCCGTGGTGTTTGCGAACTCGCTTGGCACTGATCTGCGCCTGTGGGACGCCGTGCTGCCCCATCTGCCCGCTGGTCTTCGGATCATTCGATATGACAAACGCGGGCACGGCCTGTCGTCGTGCCCAACGGGTCCCTATTCGATGGGGGCGCTGGTGCGGGATGCCGAAGCGTTGCTAGATCTTCTGAATGTGCGCGACTGCGTGTTTGTGGGCCTGTCTATCGGCGGGCTGATTGCGCAAGGCTTGGCCGTTAAACGCATGGATCAGGTGCGCGCACTGGTGCTGTCGAACACGGCGGCCAAGATCGGCACGCCCACCATGTGGCAGGACCGGATCGACGCCATCCGCAAGGATGGGATCGAGGCGCTGGCCGACGCCACGATGGAGCGCTGGTTCTCGCGCGTGTTTCGCGCCACGCCCGATATGCTGCTGTGGCGGAACATGATGGAACGCCAGCCTGCCGAAGGGTATATTGGGTGTTGTGCGGCCATTTCGGGCACGGATTTTTACACCCCCACAAGCGGCTTGCGCCTGCCCACGCTGGGCATTGCGGGCAGCGAGGATGGCTCGACCCCGCCCGATCTGGTGCGTGAGACCATCGAACTGATCCCGGGATCAAAGTTCGAGTTGATCCGCAGGGCCGGGCATCTGCCCTGCGTCGAGCAGCCCGAAGAATATGCAAACCTGCTGCACCGTTTCCTGACCGATATCGGTCATATCTGAAGGAGGGCTGATATGGCGGATTTTCTGTTGGTACACGGCTCCTGCCACGGCGCGTGGTGCTGGCGCGACCTGATCCCGGCGCTTCAGGCTTTGGGCCACACGGCCCGCGCGATTGACATGCCCAGCCATGGCTCGGATCCGACGCCCATTGCGCAAGTCACGCTGACCGGGTGCCGGGATGCGGTGTTGGCCGCTTCGACCCCTGAAACGATCATCGTCGGACATTCCTGGGGCGGCTACCCGATCAGCGCCGCGGCTGAGGCCAATCCTTCGGCCATGAAGGCGCTAGTCTATCTGTGCGCTTATGTGCCCAAGGATGGTATGTCGATGGTCGAGATGCGCCGTAAATCGCCGCGCCAGACCATCGCAGACGCGGTCGAGAAATCAACCGATGGTTTGTCCTACATCGTCAAGCCGGATTGCGTGCAGGACCTATTCTATCACGACTGCCCGTCACAATCTGTGCGCTGCGCGTTGGCTCGCTTGTGCCCGCAACCCATCGCGCCGCAGGACACGCCCCTGCCCCTCACCGACAGGTGGGATCAAGTTCCAAGGGCTTATATCCGCGCGACCGACGACCGCACCATTCCGCCAGAATATCAGGCACAAATGAGCCTGTCGGTGCCGCCAGATATGCGCTTTGACATCGACAGTTCGCACTCTCCGTTCTTCTCGCAGCCTGACACATTGGCCGGAATTCTGAACGCCATCGCCGAACAAACCTTTCCATCCGGTCGTCCGTGTTGACGCTTTTCGTCCAATCACCGAGGGACCAGCGCCCGCCGGACCACTTGGGTGATTGCTGACGATGCGCCTGCCCTTCCTCTTTGTCCTGCTGACCGTGATGATCGACGCGATGGGCATCGGCCTTGTTCTGCCAATCATGCCAGAGCTCATTGTCGAGGTTCAGGGCGGCACCCTCGCAAGCGCCGCTATCTGGGGCGGCGTGCTCAGCACAACATTCGCGGCCATGCAATTTGTATTCGGCCCGATCCTGGGCAACCTCTCGGACGCGTATGGACGGCGGGTCGTTTTGCTGGTCTCGCTGTTCGTGATGGCGCTGGACTATGTCGTGATGGCACTGGCAGGCAGCATTTGGCTCTTGCTGATTGGGCGCCTTGTCGGAGGTATCACAGCAGCCACCCATGCCACCGCTGCCGCCTTCATGGCCGATGTCTCGAAACCGAAAGACAAGGCAGCCAATTTCGGCCTGCTGGGCGCGGCTTTTGGCATCGGCTTTGTCCTTGGCCCCGTAATCGGTGGATTGCTCAGCGAATACGGAACCCGCGCGCCCTTCTGGGCTGCCGCTGGGCTTTCAACCCTCGCATTCGCCATCGGTGTCTTTGTCATGCCCGAGACCGTTACCGACAAAACCCGCCGCGCGTTCAGCCTGCGCCGCGCCAATCCGGTCAACTCTTTGCGCGCCATAGCCAGCCTGCCCGGAATTCGCCCGTTGTTGTGGGTTTATTTCCTCTATTCCGTGTCGATCTACGTCTATCCGGCAATCTGGGCCTATTTCACCACAGAGCGCTTTGGCTGGTCGCCGCAGATGATCGGCCTGTCGCTGGGCGTCTACGGCATCGGAATGGCCGCGGTTCAGGGCGGGTTGATCCGACCGGCCATGCGGTATTTTGGTGAGCGCAAGACCATCATCTACGGCATGGGCTTCGAGATCGTCAGCTTTATCATACTGGGATTTCTGACCAACGGCTTCATCGCCCTGATGCTGATCCCGATCACCGCCATTGGTGCAATCGTCACCCCGGCGTTGCAAGCGATGACATCCCGCGCCACGCCGGATTCCCAGCAAGGAGAGTTGCAGGGCGTCCTCACCTCACTGCATGCCTTGTCGATGGTAATATCGCCTTTGGTGATGACCAGCGTCTTTGCGCAGTTTGCGCGCCCGGATGCCGTGCTCTATCTGCCGGGGGCACCGTTTTTTCTGGCCATGCTGTTGATGGTTGTGGGCTTTGTCCTTTTCTTCCGGTCACCTAAGGTCATGACCTGACAACGACACTTTTGTGACGGTTTCCGCCTTGCGTCGCGCGCCCGTCCGCGTCACCGTGACCGGAAAAGGACGAGGGCAAACCATGCAAACCATCAAAGCCGCCGTATGCCGGGCGTTTAACGAACCTCTGGTCATCGAGGACGTGCAACTGGCACCACCGGGAACGGGCGAGGTCGAAGTGACCCTGGATGCGGTGGCGATCTGTCACTCGGACATCTCTTACGCCAGCGGCGCATGGGGCGGGTTCCTGCCTGCGGTCTATGGGCACGAGGCCGCGGGCGTGATCTCCGCCGTGGGCGCTGCAACCGACGGGTTTCAGGTCGGGGATCCGGTCGTGGTCACTCTGATCCGCGCATGCGGGTCCTGTCCGTCCTGCGCGGGTGGGCAACCGACCATTTGCGAAACGCCCCATAACACAGTGAAGGGGCCCTTGCGGACCTCGGACGATGAACCGCTGGATCAGGCCATGGCCTGTGGTGCCTTTGCCGAAAAGGTCGTCGTCAGCCATAGGCAGATCGTGAAAATCCCCGAAACCATGCCCAAGGACGTTGCCAGCCTGCTGTCCTGCGGTGTGATCACCGGTGTAGGTGCTGCCGTCAACGCCGCTGGTTTGCGGGCCGGTCAGGACGTCGTCGTGATCGGCGCGGGTGGGGTGGGCCTGAACGCAATTCAAGGCGCTCGTATAGCCGGGGCCCGCCGTATCGTGGCTGTCGACATGACCGAAGAGAAGCTTGAGATCGCGAAAGAATTCGGTGCGACCCATGGCGTTCTGGCAACGGCCAAAGCCCCTTGGAAGGAATCCTACAAGGCTTTGGGCGGGCGCGGCGCGGATGCGGTACTGATTACCGTCGGCGCCATCCCGGCCTATGATCAAGCCCCGCGCTATCTGGGACGCGGCGGCAAGGCGATCATGATCGGGATGCCGCATTCCGGGGATATGTCGACCTATGAACCGGTTATGCTGGCCGCTTTGGGCCAAGGCGTGATCGGGTCGAAAATGGGCGATGTGGTCATTCAGCGGGATATCCCATGGATGATCGACCTCTATGAACAAGGGCGGCTGAAACTGGATGAGCTGATCTCGGGCCGCTGGTCACTGGATCAAATCAACGAGGCCATTGCCGACACCAAGACCGGATCGGCCAAACGCAACGTGATCCTGTTTGACCGAGGCTAGCCGCGCATGAAACTGCAAGATCTCGACATCATCGTCACCGCCCCGCCTGCGCCGGGCTGGGGCGGGCGTTATTGGATACTGGTGAAGCTCACGACCGATACCGGGATTACCGGCTGGGGGGAATGCTATGCATCCTCCGTCGGACCCGAGGCGATGCGCCACGTCATCCGCGACGTGTTCGAGCGGCATATGCTGGGCGAGAACCCCGAGAACATCGAACTCATGTTCCGCCGCGCCTATTCCAGCGGCTTCACGCAGCGCCCCGACCTGACGGTGATGGGCGCGTTTTCGGGGCTCGAGATCGCTTGCTGGGACATTCTGGGCAAAGACCGCGACCGCCCGGTCTATGCCTTGTTGGGTGGGCTGATGAATAACCGCATTCGCGCCTATACGTACCTCTATCCCCTACCCCAGCATAACCTGACCGACTTCTGGACTTCGCCCGAACAGGCCGGGGAATGCGCGGCCGAGATGGTGCGGCGCGGCTTTACAGCCGTCAAATTCGACCCCGCCGGGCCTTACACGATCCGGGGCGGGCACATGCCCGCGATGTCCGATATCTCAATGTCCGTGGCCTTCTGCAAAGCGATCCGCGAGGCGGTTGGCGACAAAGCCGACCTGTTGTTCGGAACCCACGGCCAGTTCAACACCGCAGGCGCGATCCGTCTGGGACAAGCGCTGGAACCATATTCTCCGCTATGGTTCGAAGAACCGACGCCGCCCGACATGGTCGAGGACATGGCCCGCGTCGCCCGAAATGTCCGCATCCCGGTGGCAACCGGTGAACGAATGACGACCAAGGCCGAATTCGGCGCGGTCCTGCGCGCGGGTGCGGCTGAGATCCTGCAGCCCGCATTGGGACGTGCTGGCGGGATATGGGAGATGAAAAAGGTCGCCGCCATGGCCGAGGTTTTCAACGCCCAGATGGCACCGCATCTTTATGCCGGGCCGATCGAGTGGGCCGCGAATATCCATCTGGCGTCCTCAATCCCGAACCTACTTCTGCTTGAGACGATCGAAACCCCGTTCCATGACGCGCTGATCAAGGGCAGCCTTCGGGTTGAGGACGGGTTTGTCACCGCGCCCACCGCGCCGGGGTTGGGAATTGAAGTAGACGAGGAATTGGCCCGCGCGCATCCCTTTGACGGAACGGGTCTGCATTTACAGATGCAGGAAGAACCTTGCGACTATGTCAACGGAAATGCGTTTCAGGGCGGCGCGCCTGCAACCGAGGGGTGACAAACCGCAGGGTTTTGCGGCATATTGCATGAACCCCCTAGTTTCAGACAGGCCACCCATGACACTCATGGAAAACGACACGCAAACGGCAGATGGTGCCGTAACAGATATGAAGGAAAGCGCCGCGCAGGCGGCGGCTTTTCTCAAAGCTCTGGCCCATGAAGGCCGACTGATGATCCTATGCCATTTGGGAACGGGCGAAAAATCGGTGGGTGAGTTGGAAAGGCTGCTGGAAATCCGTCAGGCCGCCGTCAGCCAGATGCTGGCGCGTTTGCGGGCCGAGGGGCTGGTTTCAACCCGTCGCGATGGCAAGACGATCTATTACTCGTTGAAAGACGGCAATACCGAGCAGGTGATCGGCCTGCTTTACGATCTGTTCTGCAAGCCGCAGGATTAGTTCGACACGTAGCCCGCAATCACCTGCATCAGCTTAAACGCCGTCGCGGCGTCATTTTCCACAACGGCCAGGAATTCCTCTTCGCCCACGCGCAGACAGGACAGCTCTGTCTCGGCGATCATGCTCAGCGCGCGCGGTTCTTTGCGGATCAGTCCCAGTTCGCCCACCAACGCCCCTGCGCCTACAGTGGTGATCAACTGATCCGGTCCGTCGGGCTGCGGCAAGTACAGCCCAGCCTCCCCTTCCAGAACTACATAGGCCCCGTCGGTAGGCTGGTCATCTTTGAGGAAAACAATCTCGCCCGGTTTGGCGTCGAACCAGCGGGCACCAAATGCCAGCAGGCGAAGTTGGCGACGGTCGAGGCCAGAAAACAGCGGCGTCTGCTCCAACGCGCGCAGTTTGCGCGCGAGGTCGGCCGATGCAGCACTGTCTTCTTCCACGTCCGTAGGTCCTTCGTCTGAAACCACACGACCTTGCCGTATTTCGACAAACATGTCGAATACGCCGGGGTTGTCGAACTGGTCGTTCAGATAGATGACAGTCGTCTCGGGTAGCAGCGATCGCAGGTTCTTATAGACCGCAACCTGCGTGGACATGTCATAGCTGGCGAGCGCACTATCGAGGATCAGGATATCGGGTTTCTTGATCGTCGCACGGGTAAAGGAAAGCGGTTCGGCAAAAACCGCAGGCAGGTTCTGCCCGCCCAACGCCACCGGCACGTCATATATCAACTCGACCACTAAAGGCCGTGCGCCGTTCTGATCCAGCACATCCACGATCAGCTTGCGCACCTCGTCCGAGCGCGCGCCACCGATCTGGCTGACTTTTCCGAACAGCGCATTCTCCATCACCGTCAAACCCGGTGCAAAAGCATCTGCGTTCAGTGGCACAAACACATCGTGCAGCGTTTCCAGCAGCTTTTGCGAGTGACTGTGGCGCAGTTCCAGAATCCGATCCTTCAGCTCATCGGTGAACGCAGGCCCGATCTGCTCGGCCGAGATCACAACAGGCACGGCCAGAAGCGTGGCAAGCTGTTCATCATCCAGACCTGACACGCCTTCGTCCCGCGTGCGTTCCAAAAGTTCGATGGCCTTTTCATAGGTTTGCGCCTCAAGCCCAAGCTTTCGGAACAAAGGGTGATCGGTTCCGTCCAGACCGAAAATCTGGCGCAGCATTTCGATTACGTCGCGGGTCAGGTGCACCAGCGTTTCATCCAGCCCCAATTCCCGAAGCTGGCCAAGGAAAACGGTCTGCTGTGCCAACAGGGCCTGCGTCACCGGAACGCGCGGGGTGGCAAACAGCAGGTTCTCGGCCACCGGCAGGGCCGCGTTGTAGCAGCAGCGATCAAAGACCAGCGCCTGTTGCTCCAGCCCGGCATCACGCACGGCCTGCTGCACCACCGGGCGCAGCTCAATCAGTTTTCCCGCCAGATTTTGGTGCGTGTCCGGATCAAACGCCTGTTCCGCCCCGCGCTGGAACAACGCCCCACCCGAGCCCATCCCGTCAATCAGGTGCAACCACCAGTCGCGTAGCGCCTCGGGGCTGTCCAGATCCGCACGCGACGGGTCCAGCCATTGGGCCTGCAACGGGTCATCGCTGTTGCCCGCCCGTCGAGTTTCGGCAAATCCGGGATCGTCTGTGGACGCGCTTAGCGGTTTGAACCGGATCGGCATCATTACGTTGTCGCCCAGCGTGCCCTGAAACATCACCGGGCGAGACGAAGCATAGCCGATACGCGCCGCGACGACTCCCTGATGCAGGCTCGCAATATCCTGCGTCCCTATCGATACTCGCCCGGCACTGGGCAGCATCTCGCGCGTTAGCAGCTCGGCAATGGCGCGGCGATCTTCCTCGCTGGGTGCCGCGATCCCGATAGTCTTACCCGCCGGAAAGCTGAGGTTCAGATCATCCAGCACCTGATTGCCGTCCATATCCCGGACCGAGACATGATCCAGCACGATATCGCCCCGCAGACGCGGTTGTTTTTCGGGCTCACCCTCGAACAGCTTTTCGTCCAGCATGCCCGGTGGGGCAAATCGCTCGACGACCACCTCCCATCTCAATGACATGTCCTGAGTCTGGTTGTAGTAGGTCAGCAATTCCTTCCAGGGCGAGCTGAGGTCCTTATACGCCGCCAGCGCCGCCACCAGCGCCCCCAGCGAGACCGAACCCTGAAGTACCAGCAAACCACCGACCAGATAGAACATGAACGGGGTCAGTTGCGAGATGAAGTTGTTGATGAACTTCATAAAGAACTTTTTCTGGTAGATCTCGAACCGGATACCGAACAGGCGCCCCAACTGATCCGAGACCATCGCCCGCCGATACCGCCATCCGCCATTGGTGCGCAGGGTCGAGGCACCAGCCGCGTTTTCACCGATCTGGGCGGCCAGAACGCGGACTTCCTGAATACGCTTCTTGTTCAGCAGGTTGATCTGGCGTTGAAGCTTGGGGATCAGCCACGCCTGCACCGGGATCAACGCAACAGCGGCCAGGCCGAACCAGACGCTTTGCAAAAACAGGAAGGACAGGATGGTAATCATCTGTCCTGCCTGCAACACCGGCTGACTGATCGCATCGCCCATCAGCCCGCCCATCGGCTCGCTTTCGGCGGTGATCATCGACACCATCTCACCCTGACTGACCCGTTCAAAATAGGGTTGAGGGAACCGAAGGGCACGGCTGATTAACTGATAACGAAAGCGGCGCAGCATCCGCTCGCTCAGCACACCTTTCATCGTGTTGATCCGCATTTTCATCAGGCCATGAGCCAAAACTGCGGCAAGGAAAGCAAAACACAGGATGATCAGAAATGTGGTTTGCGGCAGTTGGTAGCCAAGCACATTCACCACCGAGCTTCCGGCCCCGATGGCGTCATTGATGATCCGCTTAGGCAACTCCAGCGTGAGATACAGCAAGGGAAACAGCGTCGAAGTCACAGCCAGCAGGATTAACTGGTCGCGCTTCGAATATTTCCAAATAAAGCGGAAGATCGTGCGTTCTATGGAACCTGCCCCTGCTACGGTTCATGGACCCGGCCTGAACAGCATCGCCGCACAACCGTTGCTTTGAATTTACCGCAATCGAGACCAGCGACGCAAACAGTTTCCAATTTGATCAGATTTTTGCCGAATGTGAACAAGTTCATTTGCGCAACCACAAGTTAGCGCCTAGACTTTGCATCAGGACGATGTCGGGAGGATTCATTTGCATGCCAGTTTAGGCGCAGTGTTTTTGATGCTCTGCTTATTGCAGATCAAACATATGTTTGCGGACTACTACCTCCAAACGCCAAAAATGCTGGCGGGACGCGGAGAATATTTTCACATGGGACGGGCACAACATGCAGCGGTGCATGTAGTGGGCTCTGTCCTTGTGTTTTTGCTGTTCGGCGCGCCCTGGGCCTTTATTCTGATCATCGCCGCGCTGGAATGGATCGTTCATTTCAACATTGATTTCGCCAAGGCCAGTTATTCCGACAAAAAGCAATTGGTACCGACGCAATCGGCCTTCTGGCGTGCTGCCGGTCTAGACCAATGCCTGCACAATCTGACGTATGTCGCTATGGTCTGGGCTTGGGTAAAATTTGCGGGTTAGGCCACGTTAACAAGGCCGGTTCGACTGTAGATCGACAACCACATGTCATCCAGCACATCCAGCTTCTCAACGTCAAAATTGTCTGCATGTTCCCAATACCGACCACTCGGAACATAATATCCCAGATCCCGTTCGCACCGCAAAACGTTGTCCATCCCATCCGTCGATGGCAACTGAGGTGACATCAAAGAGGTCGTGGAAACTGAGGGGTAGACCAACCTGCTGCACCCTTGCGACAGCCGCACGACCCGGCAGCCCTGCGCAGCCCCGAACAAGCCCAGACGCGCGGACTTGGCCTCGAGCGATCTAAGCGTGACATCATCACGCAAGGGATCGGCGGCCCCGCGACCGTAGAAATGCGTCTTGCCTACTTTCGGGTAAATCATGTCGCAGCCAAAGTAGGCTAGAACCGCCGGGCGCAGCGATGCCAAAGCCCAATACCCAGCCGTCAAGGCCATCGTCCCGCCCGCATAGACGAAACCGCCATAAGCATTTTGCAGCGGAACATACTCCGAGGCCTCGACAATGCGCTGACCCGGATCTGACGCGGCAGGTCTGTTATCGACCGGAAAATCCTCGGGGTGAATCAACACATCCCAATCCGGTCGGACACGCCAGGCATTATTGATGGCGACTATATGGGTAAAGGGCGCGCGGGGCCACTGTCGGGCGGCCACTGCGCTTGGGGCGCTGCCCAGTATCAGAACTCGGTTCCTCGGTTCGGTCATTCTGGGCTCCGTCCCATTCTGCTCCCGGAATTCTAGAGCGATTCAGCCTGACGGCTAGCCCAGAACCGAAAAACTGCTTTCTTCGTTAATGGGGCGCTTACGAGAATAGAACCCCACGTCGATCATTCGCTTGATATAGGGCAGTTCGAATCGCAGCGGTTGCGCGTCGTGATCTGCACCGCCCTCGCAATAGTTGATCAGCGCGGCCATCATCTTGCCGGCAATTGGCGCGTTCTTGTACTGGTTCCCGCTGGTCCCGCAGGCCATGTAGAACCCCGGCAGGCTGGATTTGTCGTAGATCGGAATCCAGTCGGTCGACGCATCATACAAGTCCACCACGCCGCGCGTTTTCGAGGGAATGCCGAGGCTGGGCACCCGTTGTGCATAGCGCATCGCCTGCGTGGTCCACTGATCGGTGAAGTCGCGGTTGTAGTGCACGTCATCTTCGCACCACTGATGTGGATCGCATTCCGGATCTTCCGAGCCGACAAGGATGTGGTTGCCATGTTCCGGACGGCAGTAAAGCGCGATATCGCTGTCCGACACGATGGTGCCGTCATTTTCGAAATCAAACCCTTCGGGCGCGGGGACGTGCACCACCTCTTGCCGCAGGGGGCGGGTTTCGATGGTCATATCATCCAGCACACCTGCCATACCGTTGATGATCGCCGAGCCCGGTCCGGCCACATTCACCACCACCTTGGCACGGATTTCCTCGCCCGAGGCCAGCTTGACCCCGGCCACGCGCCCGTCCTCGGTCAGAATCTTGACCACTTCGGCCCCGGTGCGTACTTCGGCCCCGTTCAATTTGGCCGCGTCCATTAGGTTCTGCGCCGACAGTGCCGGGTCGGTAACGTAGCCCGCTTGCGGCCAGAACACCCCGCCTTGCATCTTGCCCCCGTTGGGCTGGCCAAATTCCGGGTCATCCATGCGTTTGGGCGGCGTGAAACTGTCCAGCGAATAGACAGGCAAGCGCTCGGTGATCTTCTCAGGCGACCATTCCTCAAAAGGGCAATCCAGATCAGCACTGTTTTTCATATGCTTGACCAGCATCCCGTTGGCATCGGTCTTCATCACCAGACACCCCGTCTCGCGGAACTGCGCCAGATTGGCATCAGCGGGCAGGCCCAGATAGGCAGCCCAGTCGCGCCAATAGTGATACCCCTCCCACGCGAACGCAGTGCCGTCGAAGGTCGAATAGTGCATTCGAATGATGGCGCAGGACCCGGCCGTGGACCCATGCCCGACCTGAGCGTTGCGGTCCAGTGACAGGGTTTTCCATCCTGCCTTGGCCATCTCGAATGCGACGGCAGCCCCGATCACTCCGGTGCCGATGATGATTGCGTCAGGTTGGCTCATGACGTGTTCTTCTCCCAGTAAAACCGCGAATAGGCGCTGAACTCGTCGATCTCTTCGTCGAGCGGTTCAACACCAGTGAAAACAAACAGGTAGTGAGAGACCAGCGACAGCCGCAGCGACATCGGCTCATTTAGCTGCGCCAAATCGTACCCGATCTGCATGTAGTAGAGCACGCGCGCCCGCGTCTCGGCCTCGGTCTCATCATAGTCATAGCGGATGAACATTGCCCGCAGCGCCGCCAGCCGCCGTGCATCCGACTGATCCAGCATTCGCCGTACCTTGCCCGACCGCCGCGCCCAGTCGCGCACGGCAAAATCCAGCGCGGTATCGAAGAGCTCAGAGTTCACGACACAACGCTGCACATTGCAAACAGCGGCGGTGATCGTTGCGGCAGGGAGTTCGGATTGGGCGATCAGGGCCGCCGTATTGGTCGCCTGCCATTTGGCGAGCAACGCATCCAAAAGCTCCTGCCGGGACTTGAAATACCAATAGAAAGACGACCGCGACACGGCCATACGCTCGGCCAGGTTCATCACCTTGACCTGCTCGACCCCGTCCGAGATCAGCACGTCCATCGCGACATTCAGCCAGTCGTCCCGCGTGACCTTGATATTGCCGACCAAAGGTTCGGCATCCGGATCATCACGGTGAAGAATGGGTTTGGTGTTCATTCAACTCTCCGGCGGCGCGCCGCCCTCGGCGGTCCTGCGCGCGATGAAATCCTGCAAGGCACCCAGCTGGTCGCTGTTGCTGCTGGGGGGCTTGAAATCATTAAGGATACCCTTCCAAACTTCGGTGGCGCGGTGATTGGCATCGACCGAGCCACGCTCGGTCCACGTCCCGAAATTGGCGTAGTCATGGACATGGGGCTGATAGAATTCGGTGTTGTACCGTTCCATAGTCTGGGTTGAGGCAAAGAAATGCCCGCTAGGGTCGACCTCGCTCAGCGCGGTGTCAAAACCGATCTCGGCAGCGCCGGCCTGAGCGCCTGCGCAAAGCTCGGCCACCATGTTCAGCACCTCGGCGTCACAGACAAGCTTTTCGAATGAAACGGACAGCCCGCCCTCCAACCATCCTGCCGCGTGTATGATCACGGTGGCCCCGGCCATTAGACAGCCCCACAGGCCAAACTGGTTCTCATTCGCCGCCTGCACATCGTTAATGTTTGAAGCCGATCCCGCAGCGGATCGCCATGGCAAGCCCAAATGCCGCGCGAGTTGCCCTGCAGCCAGTGACGCTTGAAAATGCGAGGGCGTCCCGAAAGCAGGGGCGCCCGATTTCATGTCCACGTTGCTGGTGAACGTGCCATAGCAAACTGGCGCGCCGGGTTTGGTCAGTTGGGTCAGGGTCAATGCCGCCAGAGCCTCGGCATGGGACAGTGTAATCGCGCCCGCCACGGTGATCGGGGCCATTGCTCCCATCAGGGTAAACGGCGTGATAATCGACATCTGCCCATGCAGCGCAAAATCGATCAGCCCCTGTGCCATGGGGATATCCAGCGTGCGCGGGCTGTTGGTATTGATGATCGTGTAACAATGCGGGTTTGTACGGAATTCGTCATCGCTTAGCCCCCGCGCGGTCGAGAGCATTTCGAAACAATCCATCACCTGCGGCGTTCCGCGCGAGAAGAAGAAGGGGAACTTGTCTGTCAGTTCCATTTGCGCCTGCGTGGTGAAATAGTGCCGCAAATTGGTCGGCACATCCTGCGGCTCTACCTGGGGTGAGATCATCTGGAACACATCGAAATGATGCGTCAGCTTCAGGAAATCCAGATAATCCTGCCCCGTCGCAGGGCGGCGACCCCTTTCCAGATCGGTGGCGTTTGGCGCCCCCGCCCCTGGCTGAAACACCAATGAGCCCAGCTCCAGCGTGAAATCGCGACCACGTGACCCGGCACGGCAGGCAATCGACTTGGGGGCCGAGGCGACGGCGGCCTCAACCATGTCGCGACCGATAAAAACCATTTCACTGCCTTCATCCACGCGCGCTCCAGCAGCGGCATAGATACGACGTGCCTCCGGCAGCAGGACCTTGACCCCAAGTTCTTGCAGGATGCGCAGCGCAGTGTTGTGAATGTCCGCGATCTGATCTGCAGGGAACACTTCCATCTGCGGAAAGGGATTTCTGAGCTGGCGGTAGTTGACGTCGCGACTGGGCGGTGGCGCGGTGTCCCCACCGCGCCCACGCCGTCTTCGGCCCCGTTCAGACGTTTGCGCGTTCATGTTCAACCCCGCATCGCTTTGCCCTGCGGATCGTAGGGCGAAGCAGAAATGACCCGCGCGGGACGCTCGACGCCAACCACATGCACGGACAACTCGGTCCCCGGCTCGGCCTTGTCGCGGTTAACCAGGGCCATCGCCAGAGATTTGCCGGTGTAGTGCCCGTAGCCGCCCGAGGTCACAAAACCCACCCGCTCATCACTCGACCAGATCGGTTCATACCCGCTGGCATCCGCATCCAGCGCATCGACCTCTAGCGTGACCTGAACCTGCGCTGGTCCGTTGCCGTCGCGTTCGGCCATGGCGGCCTCTTTGCCCACAAAGGATTTGTCCCAGTCGATCCAACGATCCATCCCGGTCATGCCCGGCGTGTACGCCTGAGTAAATTCAGCCGACCAGATCCCAAAGCTTTTCTCAAGTCGCGTAGACAGCATCGCGTTAAAACCGCATTCGCGGATGCCTTCGTCAGCCCCGGCCTCAAGCAAAATTCGGCGCAGTTTGATGTGATCACCATAGCGGCAATTGATCTCATAGCCTTTCTCGCCCGTCACCGACATGCGGGCCACGCGCGCGCGGACCAGACCGATGTCGAAATCCCCACAGCCCATGAAAGGAAGGCTTGCGATATCCTGCTCGGCCAGTTTCTCGACCACCGCCTGCGACTTCGGTCCAACCACGGCGAATCCGCAATATTCCTCACCAAGATCGCGGACCGAGACACCGTCAATCATGTGGTCATCGAACCAGCGCATGTGCCAGGCCCGCAGGTAGTAGCTACCCATGATCCACCACGTTCCGTCGCCCCAGTTAAGGACAGTCAGATCACCTTTGAGCCGCCCGTTCTCGCCCAGCATCGGGGCAAGCTTGGCACGCCCCGGCGCAGGCAGTTTCGAAGCCATGACCTTGTCCAGCCAAAGCTGCGCATTGGGGCCGCTGACCTCGAAACGCGAAAAGCCGGAAATATCCAAAAGACCCGCACCTTCGCGGATCACCTTGCATTCCTCGGCCACAATGTCATGCGCGTTTGACCGTTTGAGCGTCGGCGTTTCCTCGAACCCTTTCGGCGCGAAATAGAGCGGCACCTCAAGATCCCAACTGACGCCCCACTTGCACCCGGCCTCGGTCATCGCGTCGTGCGCGGGGGCCATTTTCAGCGGGCGGCCTGCGGGCAGTTGCTCGTTCGGATAGGTCATCACGAAGCGGCGCGAATAGAACTGCCCCGTGGTTTCGCGGATATACCGCTTGTTCTGCGCAAAATCCCCGAAACGCGCCACATCCATCGGCCACGCATCCGCCTCGGGCTCGCCATGGATCATCCACTCGGCCAGTGTTTTGCCAACGCCGCCGCCCTGCAAGAACCCGGCCATCACCGCACAGGCCGACCAATAGCCGCGCTTGCCGGGCACCGGCCCGACCAGAGGGTTGCCATCCGGCGCAAAGGTAAACGCGCCGTTCACCCAGGTCTTGATGCCCACATTCTGGATCGACGGATACCGCTCAAAGCCCAGCGTCAGCTCATTCTCGATCCGATCCAGCTGTTCCTGAAACAGTTCCTCGCCATAGTTCCACGGCGCGCCATCCATCGCCCAGTGTTCATGCTCAACTTCATAAATACCGACCAGAACGCCTTTCTGGTCCTGCCGCATATAGGTGAACCCTTCTAGGTCCACGGTCATCGGCATCTCGAAATCCGCTTGCGCGACCTCGGGTACCGTGTCGGTGATCAGGTAGTGGTGTTTCAGCGGCGAGACCGGCAATTCGACTCCGGCCATGCGCCCCACCTGTTTGGCCCACAGACCCGCTGCGTTGACCACATGCTCGCAGGTGATGGTGCCTTTGTCGGTGACAACTAACCAACCATCGGCCGTCTGCGTCAGGCTTTCGACCTTGGTTTCCTCGTAATATTCCGCACCGCGCTTTTTGGCTGCTGTCGCATAGGCCTGCACCGTGCCGGTTGTGTCGATATATCCCTCGCGATCAGCCCACATTGCGCCCAACACGCCCTCGGTCGACATGATCGGACAACGCCTCTGCGCCTCTTCCGGGGTCAGCAACTCGCAATCATCAATACCGATGGACTGGAAGATGCGGTAATTGGCCTGCAACCACTCCCAACGCTCGGGTGTACCAGCCAAAGTCAGACCACCAGTCATGTGCAGGCCGATATTCTGGCCGGATTCTTTCTCGATCTCGCTCAGCAGGTCGATTGTATAGGCTTGCAACGCCGCCATGTTGGGATCGGCGTTCAACGCATGGATACCGCCCGCCGCATGCCAAGACGACCCCGAGGCCAACCGCCGCCGCTCCAGCATAACCACATCCGACCAGCCAAACTTGGCCAGATGATACAATACAGACGCCCCCACGACGCCGCCCCCAATGACCACTACGCGATACTGAGATTTCATCTTGCCCTCCCCTGCATGGCTCGCGGGGAACGCTAGACGCACTGTTCATATCTGTCTAGACATTTCTGTACAGTTCTGAACTTTAGAACGCCTCTCGGGGTTCAATGGGCCTTAAAGCTGGGCGCTGTGACGGCCGGCGACCTTATCGAACCACGCAAGCGTCGCCGAATTTTCCTGCGGGATCCGCATCTTGATCACCCGAGCGAAATCCACAAACACAAAGGTCGAGATATCGGCCAGCGTAAACTCTGGCCCAGCCACATTGGCACTGTCTTTCAGCCGATTTTCAAGCATCGCAAAGAACCGTTCCACCCGCTCGACCCCGCGCTGCGCCAGCTCGGGAATTTGGGCATAGTTTGCAGGACCGGGAATCGCTCGTCCTTCGAAAGCTGGATGCGCGTTGCGCAGCGCCTCGGCCACAGGGGCACCGCCTTGCTGTTCGACGATGCTGTTCCACATCAAAACCAACCCTTTTTCATCCGGGGTACGCCCCATCAGCGGCGGTTCTGGGAACTGCGCCTCAAGATAGGCCGCGATTCCGAGGTTTTCGGTCAATACCGTCCCTTCATCTGTCACCAGCACGGGCAGCGTGGCATTGGGGTTGATCGCACGGAAGTCCTCAGCCAGCTGTTCCCCCTTTGCGATCGAGATATCGCGGGTCTCAATCTCCAGCCCTTTTTCAGCAATGAACATCCGCGCGCGGCGTGGGTTCGGGGCAGTCGAGCAATCGTAGAATAGCATTAGAGCCCCCTTCAGCGGCGATAAATGAAACAACGCCCTTCAACTGCTCCGTCTGGCAGGGGCAGTTCAGTCAACCCATCGAAATACATCCGATCGCTGGAGACCATCAATCCGCCCTCGGCCAGAAGCGGCTCGATCAACGGGGACACGAACCGGGCAAAAGCGTCGTTCTTTTCGCGGTTATGCCCGCCCAGATCGGCATGGATCAAACTGGCCGTAGCGCCGAATCGATCCAGCGATGCGGGCAACGTCTCGCGCACATCGCCCAAAATCACCAGATCTTCCGGCGGGGTCGAATCCGGGTGCGAGGCCACGGCGCGTTCGAACACATAGACCGGGCGGTTCCGCACATACTGCACCATGTGGTGATAAGTACGGCCATTACCCAAGCCCAGCTCGAAAACCGGCCCGTCCATCCCCTGCGTTTGAGCGATGGCATAGTCCAGACAGGCCCGTTGCGAGACCATGCGGTCAATGAACAGATCGAGGCGGCTTTGGGGATCGGGCACGGGAAAATCTCTCCTTGATAGTTGCCGAAGCTTAATCAGGCATCGACGCCGCCTGTGATGACAAATCCTCAAGGGTTTGTGTAGGCAATTTCGCCTCAGTTTCATATTCCCGCGACATTTCAGCCCAAGAACGGGTTTGACTAATCAGGCCCAACCGCGCGAAACTGCGACAAAAAACACGGGGAGTTGATCAAGCCTATGCCGAGTGACGGCCGAACGGGTGGGAAACCCGCATGACTGCGTTGTTGTCTGTCAGGGACCTCAGCATCGGCTTCGGTGCGGGTGAGGCCGTGGTTCAGGGCGTCAGTTTCGACGTCGAGGCCGGGCAGACTTTGGCGTTGGTGGGCGAGTCCGGGTCTGGAAAAACCATCTCGTGCCGCGCGGCGCTTCGCATCCTGCCGCGCACGGCCCAGATACGCAGCGGCACCATTACTCTGAATGATTCCAAAGGATTGGAAGACCTGACGGCAATCAGTGAGCGCCAGATGCGTGACATTCGCGGCAATCGGGTCTCGATGATTTTTCAGGAACCGATGCGGTCGCTGTCGCCCTTGCACAAGATCGGCAATCAGGTCAGCGAGGTTCTGTGGCTGCATCGCGGCGCGTCCGAGGCGCAGGCCCGCAAAGAGGTTCTGACCCAGTTCGAGCGCGTGGGCTTTCCTGACCCCCAGCGCGCCTATGATTCTTACCCGTTCGAGCTGTCCGGCGGCATGCGCCAACGTGCGATGATTGCCATGGCAATGGTTGCCAAGCCGGAACTGCTGATCGCGGATGAGCCAACCACCGCGCTGGATGTCACCACGCAGGCGCAGGTTTTGGGGTTGATCAAAGAGTTGCAGCGCGAGACGGGCATGGCGCTGATCCTTGTGACCCATGACCTGGGCGTCGTTGCCAATATGGCCGAACAAGTGGTCGTTATGCACAAGGGTAGGGTGATGGAATCCGGGGCGGCCGCGCCTATTTTGACCACCCCTGCGCATCCCTACACCCAGCAATTGTTCAACGCCGCGCCCCAGATTCCCGACAAGGAAGCTGTTGGCATTCCGATGCCCGGCGAGGACCTAATCCTGCAAATGAACAGTGTCTCCAAAACCTATACCATGCGCTCCAGCAAAGGGTGGCAAGGTGACCGGCTGATCCATGCCTGTCGCGGTGTCGATCTGAATCTAGCACGTGGCAAGACACTGGCCATTGTCGGCGAAAGCGGATCAGGCAAAACCACGGCCGCCCGCATTGCGCTCGGGGCCGAGCCCCCCGATCCGGGCGGAGAGGTTCTGTTTCGCACCGCGCCAGACGCCGACCCGATCACGGTTCACCACATGACCCGCGCCCAGCGCACTGCGTTTCAGCGCAAGGCGCAGATGGTGTTTCAGGACCCCTACAGCTCGCTCAGCCCGCGGATGCGCATTCAGGACGCGATGACCGAGCCGTTGGAGATCCACAAGATCGGCTCGCCCGCTGAACAACGGGACAAAGCGGCCGAGATGCTGCAACGGGTCGGGCTGAACGCCGACATGCTGAAACGCTATCCTCATGCGTTTTCAGGCGGTCAGCGACAGCGCCTTTCCATCGCACGGGCGATGATGTTGGACCCACAGCTGATTGTCTGTGACGAGCCGACCTCGGCTTTGGATGTCTCGGTGCAGGAACAGATCCTGACGCTGCTGGAAAACCTGCAAGACAGCTTGAAACTGTCCTATTTCTTTATCTCGCACGACCTTGCCGTCGTGGCGCGCATCGCAGACGAAGTTGCAGTGATGCGCCGGGGCCTTGTGGTGGAACAAGCCCCGCCCGAGACACTGTTCTACAACCCGCACCACCCCTACACAAAGGCGCTGATCGCCGCACAACCGGAACCCGACATCAACCGGCCCATCGACCTGAATTTGGTTGCTTTGGGCGCCGGTTCGCCCGACAGTTGGGATGACGCCTTCCGATTTACCGACTCCGTGATACCATCATTGGTGGAAATGGAGCCCGGCCATAAGGTACGATGCCATGTTTAAGACCACTCGCCCCCTGATCCTGGCAGCCGCAATGTCGGCGCTGTGGTTTCTGCCCGCCACGGCAGAGACCCCCACCCCTCAGGAAAGCGCGTTCTGGGAAGACGAAGTGGCCGCCGGAAACATGCCTCCCGTCGCAGAACGCCTACCGGCTGAGCCGCTGGTGGTCGATCTGGCCGCCAAGGGGCGTGAGTTCGGAACGCCGGGCGGCACGTTGCGCACCATGGTGACGCGATCCAAGGACATTCGGCAGATGGTGGTCTATGGCTATGCCCGCCTGGTCGGTTTTGACGAAGATTACGAAATTGTCCCTGATCTGCTGGAATCCTTCACCAATGAAGACAACCGCAAATTCACCCTGAACCTGCGCGAAGGCCACAAATGGTCCGATGGGTCGCCCTTTACGTCCGAAGATTTTCGATACTGGTGGGAGGACGTAGCCAATAACGAATTGCTCAGCCCGTCGGGGCCGCCGGATTTCCTGATTGTCGAAGGCAAGAGCCCGACCGTCACTTTCCCTGATGAAACGACCATCGTGTTCGAATGGGCCGACCCGAACCCTGATTTCCTGCAATCACTGGCACAGGCACGCCCGCCGTTCATCTACCGCCCATCCGCGTTTCTGAAACAATATCACGAGAGCTTCGCTGACGCCGATGAGCTGGCCTTTCAGGTCGAAGACGCCCGCGTCAAAAGCTGGGCGGCGCTACATAACAAGCTGGATAACCTCTATAAGTTCGACAATCACGAGTTGCCGACGCTGCAACCTTGGCTGAATGCCAGCTCGGGCAAAAAGATCCGGCACAACTTTGTCCGCAACCCCTATTACCACCGCATCGACAGCAAAGGTGTGCAACTACCCTATATCGACGTGGTCGAGATGGAGATCGTGGCACCCGGTCTGGTCGCCGCCAAGACCAATGCGGGCGAGACCGATTTGCAAGGGCGTGGGCTGGCGTTCCGGGACGCCTCGATCCTGAAAAAGGGTGAAGCCGGGGGGAATTACAAAACCCTGCTGTGGAAAACCGGTGTTGCCTCGCAGATTGCGATCTATCCCAACCTGAACTTTGCCGATGACGGATGGCGAGAAGTTCTGCGCGACGTGCGCGTGCGTCGCGCGCTGTCGCTGGCCATTGACCGCAAGACGATCAATCAGGCGCTGTACTTCAAACTGGCGCAACCGGGCGCGATGTCGGTTCTGCCTGCCTCACCCTTCTATGACGAGGAAAACGCCAAGGCCTGGGCGCAATATGACATCGAAACCGCAAACGCTTTGCTGGACGAAGCTGGCCTGAATCAGCGCGACAAGGATGGTATTCGTTTGCTACCCGATGGCCGCCCGATGGAGCTGATCATTGAAACCGCCGGTGAGCGGCAAGAGGTCGAGAACGCCTTGCAGATCGTTACCGACACATGGCGCGAGATAGGCGTCGATCTGGTGATGCGCCCGCTGGACCGGGACATCCTGCGGAACCGGGTGTTTGCGGGTAACACCATGGCCTCGGTCTGGTTTGGCTGGGATGACGGTATCCCGCAGGCCCACACCTCACCCGCCTATCTGGCGCCCACCGATCAGGTGTTTCTGGCCTGGCCGAAATGGGGGCAGTATTACCAGACCGGCGGCGATGTCGGCGAAGCGCCCGATATGCCCGAGGCCGAGCGCCTGATGGAACTTGCCCATGACTGGGAAATCGCCACATCAGATGACGAACGCAAGGCCGTCTGGTCCGAGATGCTGAAGATCCACGCCGATCAGCTTTATGCCATCGGCATTCTGAATGGCGCCCCGCAGCCCATCGTTGTGTCCAACCGCCTGCGCAACGTGCCCGAACAGGCCATGTGGGCATGGGAACCCGGCGCGCATTTCGGCATCCATCGCCCTGACGAGTTCTACTTCGCCGACTGACAGGAGCAGCTAAATGGTAATGCTGCGCTACGCGGTGTATCGCTTTTTCACGATGCTGCTGACACTGCTTGTGGTGTCGGTTCTAATCTTCGTGATCATCAACCTGCCGCCTGGCGATTACCTCAGCAACCAAATCGCCGAGCTTCAGGCCTCAGGGCAATCCGCCGGTGTGGCCAAGGCCGAATTCCTGCGGACCGAATACGCGCTGGACCGTCCGATGTGGGAGCAATACCTGATCTGGATGGGCTTCTGGCCCGGCCCCCATGGGTTTGAGGGGCTGATTCAAGGCAATTACGGCTGGTCCTTTGAATTTGACCGCCCGGTGGCCGAGATTGTGGGCGACACACTGTGGCTGACCGTTGTGGTGAACCTTGCCGCAATCCTGTTTGTCTACGCGGTCGCTTTGCCGCTTGGTGTCCTTGCGGCGGCGCGGTCGCGGACGTGGATCGACTATACCTCGGCCTTTGTGGGCTATCTGGGTCTGGCCACGCCGAACTTCCTGCTGGCCCTGATCCTGTTCTACTACGGCCACCAATATTTCAACCTGCCCATCGGCGGGCTCATGGACCCGATTTACGAGGGTGAGCCGATGAGCTGGGACAAGATGAAATCCATACTTCTCCACCTGATTGTGCCAACCTTTGTAATCGGTACCTCGGGCGCCTCGGCGATGATGCAACGGCTGCGCGCGAATATGTTGGACGAGCTGGGTAAACCCTATGTGGAAACCGCCATCGCAAAAGGCATGGCTCCGTCGCGGATGCTGACCAAATATCCGCTGCGCGTGGCCTTCAACCCCTTTGTCGCCGATATCGGCAACCTGCTGCCCTCAATGGTGTCGGGGTCGGTTCTGGTCTCGGTGGTGCTAGGGCTGCAAACCATCGGCCCGACCTTGCTGACCGCGCTGAAGACGCAGGATCAGTTCCTGTCTGCCTTCATCCTGATGTTCGTCGCACTGCTGACGCTGATCGGGACAATGATTTCGGACATCTTGCTGGTCATGTTGGACCCGCGAATTCGGTATGAGGGGCGTGAAGCATGACCAAACGCTCTGACGGTCGCTATGTCGACGATGCCCCCTTCGATCCAGACGCCGCCCTGCAACAGCTCGAGCGAGCTGATCTGGACGCCCCCAACTGGCTGCTGGTCTGGCGCAAATTCCGCACCCACAAACTGGGCTTGATCTCGGGTATCTTCTTGCTGCTGTGCTACCTGATGCTGCCCTTTGCCGGGTTCATTGCCCCCTATGGTGCGAATGAACGCAATGACGAGCATCTTTATGCCCCGCCCCAAAGCGTCAACTGGTTCCACGAAGGCGAATTCGTCGGTCCGTTTGTCTACCCGACGGTGATCGAGGCCGACCTTGAGACCTTCCAGTGGAAAGCCGTGACTGACACCAGCGATCCGCGCCCGCTCCAGTTCTTTTGTGAAGGGGCCGAGTACAGGCTGGCGGGGCTGATCAAGTCGGACACGCATTTGTTCTGTGCGCCCGAAGGGGCAACGCTGTTCCTGTGGGGGTCCGACCGTCTGGGCCGGGATGTCTTCAGCCGCATTCTCTATGGCGCGCAACTGTCACTGACCGTGGGCCTGATCGGCATCTCGGTGTCGTTCTTCCTGGGCATCCTGTTCGGGTCGATGGCGGGCTATTTCGGCGGCAAGATCGACTGGGTCATCAACCGCGTCATCGAGATTCTACGCTCACTGCCCGAACTGCCATTGTGGCTGGCCTTGTCTGCAGCGGTACCCTCGAACTGGAGCCCAGTGGCAGTGTTCTTCATAATCTCGATCATCCTCGGGATACTCGACTGGCCCGGCCTTGCCCGATCTGTGCGCGCCAAGTTCCTGTCGTTGCGCGAGGAAGAATATGTGCGCGCAGCCGAAATGATGGGTGCAAGCTCGGGCCGTGTGATCCGCAAGCACCTGCTGCCGAACTTCATGTCCCACCTTATTGCCTCGGCCACTCTGTCGATCCCGGCGATGATCTTGGGGGAAACGGCGCTGTCTTTCCTGGGCCTCGGCCTGCGGGCTCCAGCGGTTAGTTGGGGCGTGATGCTGAACGATGCACAGAACCTCGCCTCGATCGAGATCTACCCGTGGACGGCAATCCCGATGCTGCCGATCATCGTGGTGGTGCTGGCCTTCAACTTCCTTGGCGACGGGCTGCGCGACAGTCTCGACCCCTATCAGCAATGACACTGGTTTCGGCGCTTCCTGACCCGGAAAGCTATCGGGTAATCGGAAGCGGAGCGCGGCCCAGCGCCTTTGCGGTATCTGAACTGGCAACCGCCAGCTTTGCGGCGGTGGGGCAAGAGCTGGCGCGATTGATGGTGTCCCTGAACCTGACGTCCAGCGCGCCCGACGTCACGGTTGATCACCGGCTGGCTTCACTGTGGTATGGATTTTCCTTCAAGCCCGAAGGGTGGGAGATGCCGAGCCTCTGGGACGCCATCGCCGGGGATTATCAAGCTTCTGACGGGTGGATCAGGCTGCATACCAACCTGGCCCGCCACCGGCAGGCCGCATTGAACGTGCTCAAGGTCGATGCAGACCGCGATGCTGTCGCTCAGGCCCTCAAAACATGGGCTATCGCCGATCTGGAAACCGCCATCGTAGCCGAGGGCGGCGCCACCGCCGCGATGCGCAGCAGGGCCGAATGGCTGGAGCATCCCCAAGGCCGGGCGGTGTCGCGTGATCCGTTGATCGGCTGGCACAACCCCCGCCAGATCATGCTGCGCGACCGTCCAAAGGCCACGGCCAAACGGCCGCTTCAGGGCCTGCGCGTTCTGGACCTGACCCGCGTTCTGGCAGGCCCCATTGCCACCCGCACTCTAGCCGGGGTCGGGGCCGAGGTTTTGCGTATTGATCCGCCCGGCTGGGACGAACCCGGCGTGATCCCGGATGTCTCGCTGGGCAAACACTGTGCCTATCTGGATTTAAAGTCGCCCGACGGAATGGAGACATTACAGGAATTGCTGTCTCAGGCGGATGTGTTCGTGCATGGCTATCGCCCAGGCGCGCTGGATGCGCTGGGGTTGACGCAAGCGAAACGGGACGCGATTGCGCCCAACCGGGTCGAAGTTACATTGAACGCCTATGGCTGGCAGGGGCCATGGGCGAACCGGCGCGGATTTGACAGCCTTGTGCAGATGAGCGCAGGCATCGCCGATACTGGCCGCATCTGGGCCAAGGCAGACAAGCCGACGCCCCTGCCGGTGCAGGCGCTGGACCACGCAACCGGCTATCTGATGGCCGCCGCCGTGCTTTCTGCTCTGGCCGAGGCCGCCCAAGGTAACTCAATCATGCAGGCCCGCTTGTCCCTTGCCCGAACTGCTGAATTGCTGGCCATTCTCAGCAAGTCCGAAACGTCTGAGGATATCGAAAATGCCAACCCGACCGACTATGCCCGCACACCCGAGGAATCCGGCTGGGGTGTCGGTCATCGTCTAAAACCGGCCCTGAGGTTGAGCACAACGGACATGCACTGGCCTCTGCCTGCATCGAAACTGGGCACGTCCCAACCCGTCTGGCCAACGCTGAAGCCCTAGCGCATCCGCCGCGCGGTACGCGCGGCCCGGCCCAACGCTTTGGGTGGCGTTTCGTCAGAAACGCGGCCCAAAGGGGCGGGAGCACGTCCTATCTGTCATCCCCTCCGCCGGGGCCGATATCGTCCAGATAATCTTCGTCAATCGCGGCCTGCACCGCACCTGTCACCGCCTCGCGCTGTTTCGGCGTCAGGTCTTCGGGCGCTTTCTCATCGGCCAGACGCACCGTTACCTCGCGGTGCGCAAACCGGATACCTTCGCGGGCGAACAATTCGCGGATTTCCTGATAGACCTTTTTGCGCACCAACCACTGATCACCCGGCTTGGTCATGAACTTGACGCGGATGATCATCGCTGAATCCTGCATCTCGATCACACCCTGCGACTTGAGCGGCTGGATAAAATTGTCGCCGATGACCGGATCGCTCAGCAATTGCTGTCCCAACTTCTTGATCAGCTTGCGCACCTTCTCGACATCGGTGTCATAAGTCACACGCAAAGGCAGCTTCATGATCACCCAGTCGCGGGAATAGTTGGTCAGCACTTTGATCTCACCGAAGGGAATGGTGTTCAGCGCACCCAAGTGGTGGCGCAGCTGGAACGACCGGACCGATATTTTCTCGACAGTGCCTTTCACATCACCAATGTCGATATATTCCCCTTTGCGGAACGCATCATCCATCAGGAAAAACGCCCCCGAGAAAATATCCCGCACCAGCGTCTGCGATCCAAACCCAACGGCCAGACCCACAACACCCGCGCCCGCAAACAGGGGGCTGACATTGATGCCCATTTCCATCAGCGCGATCAGCGCGATGGTTACGACAACCACCGCCAAGATCGCCCCCCGGAACAGAGGCAGCAGAGTGGCTAGACGGCTTTGCCCGCCTTCGCCACCTTCATCGCCCAGCTCGGCCTCGGCCCCGCCATCGTCAATCTCTTCAGCAATCTTGCTGTCAATCCAGATGCGGAAGAAATGGAACAGGACATAGCCAATGAAGATGATCACCATCACGTCCAGGAAACGCTCGATAGGCAGTTCCTCGCTCCAGCTGGCATCCGGGTTCCAGATGACGACCAGCGCATAAAGCCCAACCACAAAGGCCAGAATACCAGCCACACGGCGCGCCAGATCCTCGTACGTCACGATGGAATGCGCGCGTTTTTCGGCCAGAGGGGTCTCGATTAACTCCTCCTCGGGCGCATCGGCGTCTTCGGCGTTCATCTCCTCCATCTGACGGTTGCGGTCGAAATACCGCTCAAGCAGATAGTTCATCGCACCGTAAGCGATCACCACCGACATAAAGATGGCATAGCTACTGGCCACGATCGGGATCGAGTTCTGGTTTTCAAGCACCAGATCGACAGCCAGTTTGAACCAGCTGAACACGATATAGACGATCAGCACAGGTGCCCAAGCCAGCGAGATGAAACGCAGGATCCACGACACTTGTTCCTTGGTACGTCCGCCCCGGATGGCATGGGAAATGGCACGCCCATTGAACGCGATCATCAGCAAATTGCCCAACGCACCAAACATGGTCAGGCCGCCATAGACCATGGCATAAACGTTATAGTTCAGCCCGAAATCCGCGACCCAGGTCGAAAACATCACGACCGAGATGTCATAGGTCGCAATCGCCGAAGCCCAGATATAAAGCCGTTTGGCGTCCCGGTCCGAAAACGGCGGCAGGCGGTACTGGCTAAGATAGGGCGACAGCACCATACGCCACAGATCGGACACCGTGCGCGACAGGAAGAAGGCCGCGAATATCGCCGTGACCGTGAACTGGATCGAGATATCTTCGGCCTCGCCGAAAAACAGGAACCCGACGATCAGGGCCATCAGCATGGCAAAGATCGTACCCCCGATCCCCATAAGGAAACGGAACACCAAAAACGGCATTTTTTCGCGGTAGCCCTGCGGGTTTTCCTTGGATCGCGCGACCACGATTCCCTTGGCGATGCGCTTGCCGTAAATCTCAGTTGACAGCCACCGTCCCAGCAACAGGAACAGGATGTTCCAGAACAACACCTCGACATAGGTCTGTATTCGGCCATCGGGGCTGGTTTGGCGCAGGACGTATTTCACCTCGAAAATCGAATAAGGCAGCGCCTCAAGCCGCGACTGCATCGACTCGCGGAATTTCGAAAACCGCTCCTGCGCCTTCATCAATTGCGACCCATCGGCCATCGGGTCGCCTGCGGCGTCCTGATTGGCCTGTGCCGGTGCACCCGACGATACGATTTTCCCCGCACTGTCGATGACGATAACGCTGGCACCAGCCTCGGTTGCTGAGCGGATCGCAGCAGCCAGATCCCCATCTTCCGAGGCCTCGTCGGTGCTGTCCGCACCCGTTGTGTAGCCGGGAATGAGAGAAGTTTGCGCTTCAGCTCCGCCTGCAAAAGTCAACGCGATTGCCCAGGTCAACAGCGCAAAAACGGCAAATAATCTTGTTGTCATCGGGTCTTTCATCCACGTCCGCATTTGCCCCGCAGCCTATAGAAGCACAATCCCGTGTTCAAATGCTCAACAGATGTCGACCCCAGTTCGTCTTTCCACGTGTTCCCACCGCAATAGCGGTGACCGAAGTATTTCCATCGCGATGGAAAGTGAATAAGACCGGGCCGGACAACAATTGAGGTTTTCGACCCGGAACCTGATGTAAAGCAAAGCGACGTTGGGCCATTTCATTGCAACATGTAGCCAAATCGCAATGTTTGTCGGTTTTGACCCGCCGGAACCGCGTTTTTTGCAAGCCGACCGAAAACAAATACGATAGAAGTGCACCCGCGCGGACATGCACCAAGACACGGACACAGGCAAAAGTATGAGCCTTAAAAGAAAACAGAAAATAGCCGGACGTGCGCCCCGTATTCTGTTCTACAGCCACGACACCTTTGGTTTGGGTCATCTGCGCCGCTCGCGTGCTCTGGCCGCTGCAATGACACAGGCGGACCCTTCGGCCTCGGCACTGATCCTGACCGGCTCGCCCGTTGCCGGGCGGTTTACCTTTCCGCGTCGGGTGGATCACGTTCGTCTACCCGGTGTTACAAAACGCGCTGACGGGTCCTATGCCTCACAGACCATGGGCATGGGTATCGAAGAAGTGACCGAACTACGCTCGGGTTTAATCCGAACGTCAGTGCAGCAATTCGATCCGGATGTGCTTATCGTCGACAAGGAACCTACCGGCTTCCGGGGCGAGCTGCTGCCGACCCTTGACTGTCTGATGCAAAGCAGAAGAACCAAAATGGTCCTTGGATTGCGCGACGTTCTGGATGAGCCCGAGGTTCTGGCCGCTGAATGGGATCGTAAAGAGGCGGTCGCTGCAACCGAGGCCTATTATGACGAGATCTGGGTCTATGGGCTACGCTCGATCTACGACCCGACACGTGGCCTACCGCTGAGCCCCGAGGTACAATCGCGCATCCATTGGACCGGCTATCTGCGCCGTGATCTTGGCCCCGTGGGCGAACCGCCCGAGCAGCCATATATCCTGATCACCCCCGGAGGGGGCGGCGACGGCAAGGCGATGGTGAACCTTGTTCTGTCGGCTTACGAAAAAGACCCCACCCTGTCGCCCCGCGCCGTGCTGGTCTATGGTCCGTTCCTGTCGGGCGAGTTGCGGGACGATTTCGAAACGCGCGTTGCGGCGTTGAACGGTCGCGTGACTGCTGTCGGTTTTGAATCCCAGATTGAAACCCTGTTTGCCGGGGCCGCCGGTGTCGTCTGCATGGGCGGCTACAACACGTTCTGCGAAGTGCTGTCCTTTGACAAACGCGCCGTCATTGTTCCTCGCACGACCCCGCGTCTGGAACAGTGGATTCGCGCCTCGCGCGCAGAAGAGCTGGGGCTGGTGCGGATGCTGGACGAAAGCCGCGATGGCCTGACTCCCGAGGCAATGATTGCAGCCATTCGCGCCCTGCCCGATCAGCCCCTGCCGTCCCAAGCCATTGGCGACGGGCTGTTGGACGGGCTGGACTATGTCACGGACCGCGTTGACGCCCTGCTGAACGGAGAACAGGAACGGGCTATCGGATGACATCTGCGCCTCCTAATCTGGCGGTGCTGGTCAAAGGGTGGCCGCGCCTGTCGGAAACGTTCATCGCTCAGGAACTGGTTGCATTGCAGGATGCGGGCCATCGGTTCGACATCTGGTCACTACGCCATCCCACCGACGTCAAACGCCATCCGCTGCATGACCGGTTTAAGGGTCAGGTGCATTACCTGCCCGAGTATCTGTATCAGGAACCCCAACGCGTCTGGGCCGCGCGCCGTGCCGCGCAGGCCCTGCCCGGTTATGCCGAGGCCTACCGGATCTGGCGTGCAGATCTGCGCCGCGACCCGACTCACAACCGCATTCGCCGCTTTGGTCAGGCTTGCGTGCTTGCCGCTGAATTGCCGCAGGACACGCGGGTCATGTATGCGCATTTCATGCACACGCCGTCCTCGGTCGCGCGCTATGCCGCCATTATGCGCGACCTGCCGTGGAGCTTTTCCGCCCACGCCAAGGATATCTGGACCTCGCCCGACTGGGAAAAAGCTGAAAAGCTTCAGGCCAGCACCCATGGTGCTGCCTTTGGTGCAACCTGCACCGCCATCGGCGCCACGCACCTGCGCAACCTGGCCGACGATCCCAAGCGTGTCGATCTGATCTATCACGGGCTGGACCTGAGTCGTTTTCCGGACCCGCCCGAGCGCACGCAGCGCGCGCCTGACGCGCCGTTTCACATGATCTCGGTCGGGCGGCTGGTCGAGAAAAAGGGCTTTGACCGCCTGATCGACGCCTTCGCGCTGTTGTCCGAGGCTCTTGACTGGCACTGGACGCATATCGGCGGCGGCACGCTGGCCGAAACGCTGGCCGGGCGTGCCGAAGATGCCGGGCTTGCAGCGCGGATCACCTGGAAAGGGGCCTGCGACCAGCCCGAAGTTATCGAAGCCATGCGCAAGGCCGATCTCTTCGTCCTGCCCAGCCGCATCGCCGCCGACGGCGACCGGGACGGCCTGCCCAATGTACTAATGGAGGCCGCCTCGCAAAAGCTGCCAATCCTATCCACACCGGTTTCGGCCATACCAGAATTTATCGACACCGGAATCCATGGCCTGTTATCCGAAGATGCGCCCGCCGCACTGGCCGCAGCGATCACCAGGATGGCGCAAGACCCTGCTAAGGCGATGCAGATGGCCGGTAACGCCTATGACCGCCTGATCGCCGAATTCCGCATGGATCCCGGCATTGCTTTGCTGTCAAAACGACTAAGCGCATTGGGGGCGGACCGGGGCTGATGGCACGCGTTGCGTTCTACACGCCGATGAAATCCCCTGACAGCCCGGTGCCGTCCGGCGACCGGGAAATGGCGCGTAACCTTTTGGCAGCGATTGGTGCGCAGGGGGACGCGGTCGATCTGGTCTCGCATCTGCGCGTTTTCGACAAAACCGGCGACGCTCAGGTCCAGGATAAGCTGCGCACCGAGGCTGACGCCGAGGTCCAACGCCTGGTCCATACGCTCGCCCCAGATACCGCCCTTTGGGTGACGTATCACAACTATTACAAGGCACCTGACTTGCTGGGCCCGCGGGTCAGCCGGGCGCGGAAAATCCCCTATGTGCAACTGGAAAGCACGCGCGCGACCAGCCGTCTAACCGGCCCCTGGGCAGGGTTCGCCCAAGCCGCCCATGAGGCCTGCGATGCGGCGCAGGTGATCTTCTACCACACGGCCAACGATCTGATCACACTGGCACGTGAAAGACACAGGTCACAGCAGCTGATCGAATTGCCGCCCTTCCTGCCTCGCGCGGACCTTCCGGGTGCGGCGGTTTGTGAAGGCCCTATGCTGGTCGTCGGGATGATGCGGCACGGGGACAAGCTGGCCTCGTACCAGATTCTGGCACAGGCTCTGGCGTTGCTGGACGGCGCGTGGTCTCTGGATATCGCGGGCGATGGCCCGGCGCGGGCCGAGGTTGAGGCTCTGATGGCACCTTTTGGGGCGAAGGTTCGTTTTTTGGGCCAGTTGGACCGCGCCGATATGCAGGCGCACTATCAAAAGGTGTCGCTGCTCGTCTGGCCCGGCGTAAACGAAGCCTACGGCATGGTCTATCTTGAGGCGCAATCCTGCGGCCTGCCGGTCGTTGCGCAAGACCGTCCGGGCGTGCGCGACGTTCTGGCCCCGTCGGACTACCCAACGGTCGAGGACGGCCCGGCCGGGTTGGGGCACCGGTTGCAAACCCTGTTGGCCAATCCCTCACTGCGCCGAGACATTGGCGCTGCGGCCCAAGCGCATGTTGCCGCGCGCCATCTTCAACCCGCCGCCACCAAACGCTTCTGGCAAGCGGTGCGACCCCTGATCGGGGGGCAGAAATGACCCGGCTTGCCTTGCTCCGCCATGGTCATACGGCATGGAACCGCGCCGGGCGTATCCAAGGGCGCAGCGATATTCCATTGGATGACGCGGCCCGGTCCGAGCTTGCGACTTACGCATTGCCCGCGCCTTGGGATCAGGCGGCGCTTTGGTCCAGCCCCCTGAAACGCGCGCAGGAAACAGCGCGTCTGGTGGCCGGGCGCGACCCTCTGACCGCAGAGGCGCTGACCGAGATGAATTGGGGCGATTGGGAAGGGTTGCGCGGCGTTGATTTACTGGCTGAGCCCGACAGTGGCTATCGACATATCGAAGATTGGGGGTGGGACTTCCGCCCCCCAAACGGCGAAAGTCCGGCCGAAGTTCGCGACCGTCTACGCCCGTGGTTAGGTTGCCTGACGGGCGACACGGTTGCTGTCTGCCATATCGGCATCATGCGGGTCATTCTGGCGCAAGCTTGGTCTTGGGAATTTGATGGACCCGCCCCTTTCAAAATCAAACGGAACCGGCTTTATATCATTGACATGAAGACCATGCGCGCCCAGACCGAACCTCTCCGCCTGATCAAAAGGGATGGCGCGGCATGAAGGTGATGATCGTCGTCACTCATCTGTTGGGCACGGGGCACCTGAGCCGCGCACTGACATTGGGGCGCGCGTTTGTGCAAGACGGCCATCAGGTTCTGGTGGTAACGGGCGGAATGCCTGCGCCGCAGCTGAATGTGACGGGCATGACCTTGCTGGGTCTGCCGCCGCTGCGCTCGGACGGAACAGATTTCACCCGGCTGCTGACCCAGACCGACGAAGTTGCCGATGTAGCATATCTGGCCGGGCGGCAGGCAGCTCTGGTTGAGGCGGTGCGCAGTTTTGCCCCTGATGTGCTGATAACCGAACTATTTCCGTTTGGCCGACGGTCCCTGAGCGCTGAGTTCATCGCCTTGCTCAAGGCCGCCTTTGCACTGCCCAAACGACCGGTGATTTTGGGCTCGATCCGGGACATCCTTGCGCCGCCCTCAAAACCAAGCAAAGCCACGCGCGCAGAAGAGATCGTGCTGACCACATACGATGGGGTTCTGGTGCATTCTGACCCGCAGATGGTTTCGCTGGACGTAAGCTGGCCAGTGTCAGAGCGGTTGCGCCCAAGGCTGTACTACACCGGGTTTGTCGCCCCGGAGGCGGCCCCTCCACACCCCGACGCGTTGGGGCAAGGTGAGGTTCTGGTCAGCGCGGGCGGAGGCTCGGTCGGGCAGCCGATCTTTCGCGCGGCCATCGAGGCCGCCCAAAAGATGACCAACAGGCGCTGGCGCCTGCTGGTTGGGGGGCAGGACGCTCAGGTGCGCATTGCTCAACTGTCGGATTTGGTGGGCATCGCCAATGTCACCGTGGAACCCGTGCGACCCGATTTTCGCCAGATGCTGCGCCACGCCGCAGCCTCGATTAGCATGTGCGGCTACAATACAGCACTTGATATTCTTCAGGCCGCGACACCTGCGGTCTTTGTCCCGTTCGATGACGGCAATGAGGTCGAACAGACCCTGCGCGCCCAAAGCCTATCGGATCAGCCGGGGGTCGCATTGGTTGCCAGCCACGATCTGAGCGGTGCATCCCTTGCACAGGCTGTAGACCGCGTTCTGAACGCACCCGCGCGGCCCGTTCCCGACCACGGATTTGACGGCGCGGCCAAATCTGTCGAGATCGCCAAGGCTCTGCTGGAGCGTCGGGGATGAAGGTCGATTGGCACTCTCTGGAAGCAGAACTGGCACTGTGGCGGCAAGAGGGATTGTCACTGCCGCTTTGGTGGCGGGATGACGATGCGATCACCACAACCGCGCAATTGGAGCGTCTGACTCAGCTGTCCGACGCGCTTGGGCTGCCTGTTCATCTCGCCGTGATCCCACGGAATGCCGATCACGCTTTGGCCGACTATGTACAGGCACATTCAGCGCTGGTCCCAGTCGTCCACGGCTGGGCGCATCAGAACCATGCTCCGGCGGCCGAAAAGAAAGCCGAATTCCGGCTGCACCGACCCTTGCCCGAGATCATGAAAGACGCCAAAGCCGGGCTGGATAGGTTGACCACCCTGTTTGGGCACCGGCTACGGCCGCTATTCGTGCCCCCGTGGAACCGTATCGCGCCCGAAGTAGTGCAGAACTTGCCCACGCTGGGTTTCACAACACTTTCGACCGCGACACCGCGCAAAATCGCGCAAACCGCATCGGGGCTGGATCAGGTGAACACCCATCTAGACCCGATTGACTGGCGCGGCACGCGCGGGCTGATCGCGCCGGATCAGCTTGTCGTCCAGACCGTCGATCTGCTTCGCGACAGGCGTTTGGGACGCGCGGACAACGCCGAACCCTTCGGCTACCTGACCCATCATCTGGTTCATGATGACGACATCTGGACCTTCACCCATGACTTCTTGCGGCGGCTTCTGGATGGGCCCACGACCCTCTGGACTGCCCCCGAGACCTTACGGAGACCTCAATGAGCCGATTGGATTCCATGCTGCGCCGCCTGACTGCCCAGCGCGACGGGCTGAACTGGGCGGTCGCGCAGATAGCGGACCACCCCGGAGACGTTCTGGACATGGGTCTTGGTAATGGCCGGACCTATGACCACCTGCGCGAAATCCTACCCGACCGGCGCATCTGGGTGATGGACCGGGTGCTGCAATGCCACCCCTCCAGCACCCCCCCTGCCGAGGATTTCCTGCAAGGCGAAGCTGAACCCATGCTGGAAAAACTGGCCCAAGGCGGGCCGAAGATCGCCATGGCACACTATGATTTCGGGCGCGGCATCAAGGCCGATGACGTGGCCGAAGCCGCCCGCCTCAGCCCCTTGATCGCGCAGGTCATGTTGCCCGGAGGGCTGCTGATCTCAGGGCAACCACTGGTAGGTTTTGACCAAATCACCGGGCCTGAAACCATCGCGCCAGACCGCTACCTGTTCTATCGCGCCTGATCAGACTGATCTGACGCACCCAATCAGGCCACACGCCGTCCGCGCGACCAAACGCCGTTCAACGCAGGAGCACCCTCGCGCAGACGGAAGCGAATGACATCGGCGCGGGCACCTTCACGCAGCTCACCGCGATCCTGTAGACCCACAGCTTGTGCAGGTGTTTGCGTCACAGTGCGCAGACCACGCGCCATATTGCCCCACATATCGCCCAGGCGGGTTGCCGACAGCAGCAGCGCAGCGGGCACATAGTCTGACGACAAAATATCCAGATGGCCCAGATCAGCCAGTTCCTGCGCCGCAACATTGCCGGAATGAGACCCACCCCGGATCACATTAGGCGCCCCCATCATAACCTTGATTCCGTGATCGTGGCAGGCCCGGGCGGCCTCGACCGTGGTGGGGAATTCAGCCAGCGTGATGCCATGCCCCGCCGAAACGGCCACCTGATCCTGCGTCGTGTCATCGTGGCTGGCCAGCATCGCCCCGAACCGTTTGGCGGCCTTGACCGTCTCGACCTCGTGCTGATCGCCAAACCGATCGCGCAACGCCTTCAGTTGTGCCACGTGCTGCAGGAAGTCATCATCGTTCATGCCATGCTTGCCCTTCATGTAGGCCTCAAGCTGGGTCATATCGCGGAACTGCCTTTGGCCGGGCGTGTGATCCATCAGCGACACCAAACCGACACGATCCTCGGGGCCGAACTCGTCCAGCTCGGCCACGAGGGTTTCCGAGCAGACCTCGGCCCGCAGGTGTAGAAAATGGCTGATCTTCAGCGCATCCTGTTCGCGCAGATCCCACAGTTCGCGCGACAGCTCGCGGGCGTATTTCTTGTAGCGGTTGCCCGATGGGATCGAACCGATGCGCATGGCGTCGAACACAGTGGTGATCCCGGTGCTGGCCAGTTCCGCATCGTGCGCCAAAATCGCCGCCGCATGGGGCCAGTCGACTTTGGGGCGCGGCTGGATGTGGCGTTCCAGATTGTCCGTGTGCAGTTCGACCAGACCGGGGCAGACATAGTCGCCGCCGCAATCCACTGCGCCGGGCGGCACGGTTCTGCCCGTGGCGATCTCGGCGATGGTTTCACCGGTGACGCAGATGCTGCCTGTGACCGTCTCATCGGGCAGAACCAGCGTGGCATTGGCAAGGATCATTTCTTCTGTCATCTGAACTTCACACGGTCTGAGCTATTGGGTAGGCCACGGATAGGAGGCCAATGTGACATTCACGCGATACGCGATCTATTTTGCGCCACCCGAGGGGGCCGAGTGGACCCGGTTTGGCACAAGTTGGCTGGGCTGGGACGTTGAGACCGGCGCGACGGTCGCGCACCCCGATATCCCAGATGTTGACGTGGCTGCCGTCACGCAGGTGCCGCGCAAATACGGGCTGCACGCGACGATGAAGCCGCCGTTCCGGCTGCGCGACGGGCAATCCGTTCAAGCGCTGCGCGAGGCTTGCGCGCAGATGGCTGCTGCGCAGGCTCCGGTCACGTTGGAGGGGCTTGAGATCGCACGACTGGGCCGGTTCCTGGCCCTGCGCCCCAAAGGTGACGGGGCCGCGCTGAACGCGCTGGCCGCCGCCTGCGTGCGTGATCTGGACAGCTTCCGCGAGCCCGCATCCGAGGCCGAATTGCAGCGTCGTCGTGGCACCGGGCTGTCGCCAGCGCATGAGGGCAATCTGGTGCAATGGGGATACCCTTACGTGATGGACTCGTTCCGCTTTCACATCACCCTCAGCGGCAAGTTGGACAAACCGACGCTGGCCACCGTTCAGGATGCGCTGGACACGCGGCTTGCGCCCCTGCTGCCCACGCCGTTCCACATCACCGATCTGGCGCTGATGGGCGAGGCCGAGGACGGGCGGTTTCACCTGATCCATCGCTATGCCCTTTCCAGCTGAAGCTGGGTGATGATGGCGTTAACTGTCTGGTCCAGTGGGCCGGAATTGTCGATCTGCACCACCCGGCGCAATCCATCGGGCAGCGTGATCTGCGCGCGTTCAAGTCGACGAGCCTGATCCGTCGCACTTTCGCGCCCACGCGCCGACAGGCGCTGCGCCAGCACCCGCGGGTCGGCAGTCAGCGAGATCACGACCAGATCACCAAACACCTCTTGCGCGCGCAAAAGCACGGATCGGGACAGGTTCACCAAAACTGCATCCGCCTGCCCCCGCAGCTGCTGGATGCTTTGGGGCACCCCATACAGCAACCCATGGGCCGGCCAGTGCAGGGCAAAGGCATCCTCATCCACCATCTGCCGAAATGTACCTTCGGAGACCCGGTCGAAATCCTCACCCTCTTTGCCCTCGGGGCGGGTGATCACCCGGCGCATCCGGTGAATACGTGCGGAGCGCGCCTCCAGCGCCTCGATCACGCTGTCCTTGCCAACGCCCGAGGGTCCGACAACCGCGATGACCGGCGCAAGGGTCATGCCGCCAGCCCTGGTGTGAAATCCGAGACGTTGATCTCACGGTCGCACACCCGTTCACGCGCGCCGACATCGTGGAAAATGCCGATGATCGCCGCACCGCGCGCCTTCGCTTCTTCGATCAGGCTCAGCACGGTTTCACGGTTCTGCAAGTCCAGCGAGGCGGTGGGCTCATCCAGCAGCATCGCCGGATAGTCGTGCGCAAAGCCCCGCGCGATGTTCACGCGCTGCTGCTCACCGCCCGAAAAGGTCGTGGGGCTGAGCGTCCAGAGGCGCTCAGGAATGTTCAGCCGGGCCAGTAGCCCTGCCGCCTTGTCGAGCGCCGCCTGACGGTCGCATCCGACGGCCAGCAGAGGCTCGGCCACCACCTCAAGCGTCGGCACGCGCGGCACCACCCGCAGGAACTGGCTGACATAGCCCAGCGTCTCTCGCCGCAGGGCCAGAATTTCGCGTGGTTCGGCCTGAGCCACATCCACACCGCCCACCATGACTTGCCCCGAGGCGGCCAGATAGTTGCCGTAGATCACCCGCATCAGGGTGGATTTGCCCGCCCCGGACGCTCCGGTCAAAGCCACGCATTCCCCGGCTGCCACGCTGAGTGTCGCGCCCTCCATCACAGGGATCACCGCGCTGCCCTGATTGTGCAGGGTAAAGCTTTTGCTGACGTTGTTCAGTTCAATCATCTCTCACACCTGCAACACGCTTGAGACCAGCAACTGCGTGTACGCATGTTGCGGATCGTCCAGCACCTGATCGGTCAGGCCGGATTCGACCACATGACCGTCTTTCATCACCATCAGCCGGTCCGCCAACAGGCGCACCACGGCCAGATCATGCGTGACGATGATGGCGCTCAGCCCCATCTCGCGCACCAACCCGCGCAGCAAGTCCAGCAGACGCGCCTGAACCGAAACATCCAGCCCGCCCGTCGGTTCATCCATGAACACCAGCCGAGGCCCCGTCACCAGATTGCGCGCGATCTGCAACCGCTGCTGCATCCCACCGGAAAAGGCGGTGGGACGGTCATCAACTCGGTTCGCTTCGATCTCGACCCGGCCCAGCCAGTCGATGGCCTTGTCGCGGATGTCGCCATAGTGACGGTCACCGACGGCCATCAGACGCTCGCCAATATTGCCGCCCGCGCTGACCGACATGCGCAGCCCGTCGCGCGCGTGCTGGTGGACAAAGGCCCAGTCGGTGCGCCCAAGCATCCGACGTTCGGGTTCGGACATGGTCACCGTATCCACCGGCCCGTCGGTTCGTGTATCGAAAACAACCCGCCCCCCGTCCGGTTCCAGATGACCGGCCAGACAATTCAGCAACGTCGACTTGCCCGAGCCGCTTTCACCGACGATCCCCATAACCTCGCCGGGATAGAGATCAAAGCTGACGTCGGTACAGCCGATCCGGGTGCCATAGGTTTTACGGATGTTCTGAACGCTTAACAGCGGGGTCATGGGGTTACCTCGGATCATAGGCAAATTCGATCCGGTTGCCTCCGGGCTCTCGGATCATGAAATGGATTTTTGGCCCAGCACCCGAAGGTTCGGGGGCAAACTCCACCTGAATACCCGGCCAGTCTTTCACAGCGGCAAACACCACATCCAAAGACTCGCGCGATGGGATTTTGAACGCCACATGGTGCAGCCCTACATTGGCGTGGCGGTCAAAGCCGCGCTGATCGTCGCCCTTTTGCTGCCAAAGGGTCAGAACCGCCGAACCGTTGCTGATAAAGGCCGAGGGGTACTCGGGCCGTCCACCAACCACATCCCAGCCCAGCGCCTCGACAAAAAACGCCTTGGTCGCTTCGAGATCCGAAACGGTCAGGCCCAGATGATCAATTCCCAGAACGTGTTCGCGCATCATGCTGCATCCTCCTTGGCCAAACGCCCCTCATGCCCCGCCGCGCGGCGCGAGCGGCAGTAGTCGGTGTCGGAACAGACAAACATCCGGTTGCCCGCGTCATCCGTGATCACCTCGTCCAGATAGCTGTCTTCGGCCCCGCACAGGTCGCAGGGATGGTCTGCCTTGGTCGCCTCGAACGGATGGTCCTCGAAGTCGAGGCTGACGACCTTGGTGTGCGGCGGCACCGCATAGATGCGCTGCTCGCGCCCCGCGCCGAACAGCTGGATCGCGTCCATTTCCAGCTTGGGGTTATCGAATTTAGGGATAGGAGACGGATCCATCACATAGCGCCCGGACACTTTTACCGGATAGGCGTATGAAGTCGAAATTGCCCCGTGCTGACTAATATCTTCATACAGTTTCACATGCATCAGCCCGTATTCTTCAAGCGCGTGCATCTTGCGCGTTTCCGTCTCACGCGGTTCCAGAAAGCGCAGAGGCTCGGGGATCGGCACCTGATAGACCAGTATCTGATCCTCGGTCAGCTTGGCCTCGGGGATCCGGTGGCGGGTCTGGATGACAGTGGCCTTTTCGGTTTCTTCGGTGGTCGCGACCCCGGCGGTGTTCTCAAAGAACTTACGGATCGAGACCGCGTTAGTCGTGTCATCCGCGCCCTGATCAATCACCTTGAACGTATCATCCGGCGTCAGCGTCGCGGCCGAGACCTGCACCCCGCCGGTGCCCCAGCCATAAGGCATCGGCATCTCGCGGCTGGCAAAGGGCACCTGATATCCAGGTATCGCCAGTCCTTTGAGGATCGCCCGCCGGATCATCCGCTTGGTTTGCTCGTCGAGATAGGCGAAATTGTACTCACTCATAGTATTCCCCTCTCGGACAATTCAGTTTCCAGTGCTTCGGCGCCGACAAAATGAATAGCGTCCATTCCCACAGCACGCGCGCCTTCGACATTGTGCAAACCATCGTCGATGAACACGCAGTCTTGGGTCTGAACAGCGGCCCGTTCGCACAGAAGTCTAAAAATACGCGGATCAGGCTTCATGACGCCTTCCTGACCCGACACCACCAACGTGCCGAACACCTCACCCAACCGGGGATGCACTTTCAGACCCTCTGGCCAGGTTTCGGCCGACCAATTGGTAATAGCGTGGACGGGGGTTCCATTCGCCTTGAGGCGATCGAGGATATCCCAAGTGCCGTTAACCGCGTTCTGAACAGTGAGTGTATATCGCTCCACGTAGGAGGCGAACAGGTTCTGATCCTCCGGGTCCGCCAACTCTTTGGCCATATCGGCGAACCGCTCGCCATTGTCTCCCCGTGCGTTTTTGGCTTTGAACCCGGTGCGTTCGATAAAGGCATGGGCGGCGTCCTCGGACCCCAGATCGTCAACCCAGGCAAGATGGGGGTGCCAATCAACCAATACGCCGCCGATATCGAATACAACGACCTTCATTCCGCAGCCTCCTTGGGCGTGATCCGTTCCTCAGCCTCGCGGCGCAGTTTTCGGACCAATTCCAGTTCGGACTGGAAATCCACGTAATGCGGTAGCTTGATATGTTCCAAGAAACCGGTGGCCTGAATGTTGTCGGCATGGCTTAGGACAAATTCCTCATCCTGCGCGGGCGCGCCCAGATTGTCTTCGCCCAACTCCTCCCACCGCAAGGCGCGGTCGACCAGAGCCATGGCAATGGATTTACGCTCGGATTGACCAAAGACCAAACCATAACCGCGGGTGAACTGAGGTGGTTCGGTTTTTGAGCCCTTGAACTGGTTGACCGTCTCGCATTCGGTCAACTCGACTTCACCGATTTCGATGGCAAAGCCCAGTTCCGGAATATCCATCTCAACCGCGACGCTGCCAATTCGCAGTTCGCCCACGAACGCATGGTTGCGGGCGTATCCGCGTTGCGTGGAATACGCCATACCCAACACGAACCCTTCATCCCCGCGGGTCAGGGATTGCAGACGCAGGGGACGGGTCGAGGGGAACTCCATCGGTTCACGTGTCAGGTCGCCCGGTGTTTCGTCGCTTGTGAGCTCATCCTGAATGATGTCCTCACCCTTGAGGAATTCGGTGATATGTGGCGTTGGCTCGGTGCGCGGCGCGGCTTCGGGCGCAATCGGGTCGCCGCCTTCTGCGGCCAGTTTGAAATCCAGCAAACGATGGGTGTAGTCGAAGGTCGGCCCCAGCACCTGCCCGCCGGGCGCATCCTTGAACGTGGCCGAAATGCGCCGGTCGCAGGCCATATCGCCTGTCGCAACCGGGTTGGTGTACCCAAAGCGCGGCAGCGTCGTGCGGTAGGCTCGGATCAGGAAAATCGCCTCGATCAGATCTCCGCGCGCCTGTTTAATCGCCAGTGCAGCAAGATCAGGGTCATACAGCGACCCTTCGGCCATCACCCGGTTCACCGCAAGGCTTAGCTGTTCGCGGATTTGGGCGATGCTCAGCTCGGCCACATCCGGCGCGCCTCGGCGCTCTTCGGCCAGCCAGGCATGGGCGTTTTCAATCGCCTTCTCACCCCCTTTGACAGCGACATACATCGGTTACACCTCCGCGCTGATCTGGGTACTGCGCGGCAAGGCCGCCACGGTTGCACCAGATGTGAAGAAGAAATCGCAGCCCAGCGGATAAAGCGCCGCATTGGCTTGCAGCGCCGGAATATCAGGCAGCGACAGTCGGGCCGTGTCCCGGATGCCCGGCCCCGACAACTGGGCCCCCTGCGCACTCAGACCATCACACTCCACGATCAGGGTGGCCGAGCGGTCAGGATATTCTGCCGTCCCGATGCGGTACTGCCCGATCGGCAACAGCGCTTGCCACGTACCGACCACGAAGTCGGCCTGCGCTGCATCCGTAAAGGGTGCGCCGGTGTGGAATGTCAGCCATTGCCGCACGGCATCCGTGTCTAACTCTCCGGCCAGACAAACCTTGGTGTCGGGGTCGCACAATGTCAGCAGCAACGTGCCCGCCGCAACCGACAGCGGCGCAGGTGGCTGTGCCCCGGCCAGCGTTCTGATCTCACCGGGCCGCGCCATAACGGTCATCGCGGCGCGAAAGGCGTGAGACGACTGAACCGGAGCATTCTCGAACCCACCCGAAAACTGAGCTTGTGCGGTCATCAATCCTCTCCCCGAACCAGTGTGAAGAACTCAACTTTGGTGGCAGCAGCTTTGGCCGCGCGCCGGGTGTTGTCTGCCTGCACACGTTCTGACAAAGGGGCGATCACTTGGGCACGGACTTCATCCGCCGCAGCAGTTTGCATCAACGCGTCAATCAGCGCGGCAGCCTCAGATTTTGGCTTCGACCGGCCCTGGACATAGCCGTGCCCGACCGTGCCATCCTCCAACACCACCGAACACCGGGTGACGGTCATTTCCCCAAGGTTGAATGGGGCGCCCGTTGCCCCTGCACGACCCTGCACCATAACGCCGCCGATTTCAGGGCGTCGCAGCCATTCAAAGCGCGGAGGCGCGGCATATTTCTGCCAAAGGGCCATTAATGCGTCTTCGGGCGCGCGGGCCAGAAGACCCATCCACGCCCGACGCGCTTCGGTGTTGATTTCTGACAATTCCGTCATCGGACCCTCTTGGATGGGTTGTCTATTTATACTATACAACTAGACAAATATTACACCTCAACGGTACCTTCCGCAATCCACCGGTGCATGAAGATTTGATGACATGAGTAAAACACCCATCTGGAAAAGCATCGCGTTGGCACTGATCTCAGATATTGCCGAAGGCCGCTATGACACCGGCGACCGACTTCCGACCGAGGCGCAACTGGCCGCCAAGCATGGTGTGAACCGCCATACGGTGCGACGCGCTCTGGCAGACCTGACCGAGCAAGGGCTAGTTCACCCCCGGCGCGGAGCAGGTGTCTTTGTGGCAGCGCGACCCACCGACTATCCGATCGGAAAACGCGTCAGGTACCACCAAAGCATATCGGCCAGCGGAAAAATTCCGGGCAAGAAAATCCTGAGCCTGACAACGCGAACGTCCGATGCGGCCGAGGCCGAGGCCCTGAGTCTGACCCCCGGCGATCCGGTGCACGTCTATGACGGCTTGTCTTTAGCGGATGGTCAGCCGATCGCTCTGTTTCAAAGCGTCTTTCCGGCCAAGCGCCTGCCCAATATTCTGACCGCCTTGTCCGAGACACAATCCGTGACCAAAGCATTGCAACGCTGTGGGATCGACGACTACACCCGCCACTCCACCCGCCTGACCGCACGCGCCGCGAGCGCAACCCAGGCTTTGCACCTGCGCTTGCCCGAGGGTGCCCCTGTCCTGCATTCGATCGGTATCAACATAGCGCCCGATGGCACACCCATCGAATATGGCCGCACCACATTTGCCGGTGAGCGCGTTACTCTGACACTTGGGGATGATTGAGCCCAAAATGCTCCCGCCCGTCTTCAACCTCCTGCCGGAGGTCTCATCCCGTTGGGCATAGCGCCGCGCAAAGCGCGGCGCCGGGCCCAAGGCCGCCAGCGGGTATCGGCGTAGCCGATGCGTGCGCGGGCGCGGGAGGACCACGCCCACACATGTTGCGGCTACTCGTATTTCTCGAGGAACGCTTCCGCCTGCAGCGACCGGAAATCCGGAAGCGCAGCCCGCAGGCGCGCATTGTCCCAATCCCACCAGGCCAAGGCCAGCATTCGTTCCGCGACGCCAGCGGGGTATCTCGGCCGGATCGGAGCAGCCGTCACACCACCTACAATGGTGTATGGTGTGACATCCTTGGTCACGACCGCGCCTGAGGCCACAATCGCACCGTGACCAATTGTGACTTCGGGTTTGATGATCGCAGCATGGCCGACCCATGTGTCATGACCAATCACGGTCATCCGACTGGCGCGATGTTCGAACCAAGCTGCATCATCTTCTACGTCATCCCAATAATCCGCCGAACGATACAGGAAGTGATGCAACGAGGCTTTCTCCATCGGGTGATCCGTTGCACCGACTCGGGTAAAACTGGCGATGTTGGCAAACTTGCCGATCTGTGCGTTCGCGATATCACAGGTCCTGTCACAATATGAATAGTCCCCAAGCTCCACATTGGCCAATCGCGTCCCGGCACCAATTTCGACATACGCGCCGAATGTGCTGTTGGTGATCGCACAATCTGGGTGGATAAACGGTTGATCGGAACTCAGTCGTGCCATGTGATTTCCTTAGCTCGCGGATAAAGCGATCTTTGCCTTTTTCCGTTGCGGCTTCGTTTCGCCCTGGATCAATCGGCGGCGCAACCAGCCCGAGAACCAATCCATCAGCATCACCATCAGGATGATCAGAACGATGTAGTAGGCAACCTCTTCCCAGTCTTTCTGGGTGATGATGGCCTGCGTCAGCAACAAGCCGATCCCACCGCCCGTAATCGCACCAATCACAGTGGCGCTGCGCGTGTTGGATTCGAGGAAATAGAGCAACTGGCTGAGCAGCACCGGCGTCACCTGCGGGATCACCCCGAACCGATAACGTTGCGGCGCATTGGCTCCGGTCGATTGGACGCCTTCGATCTGTTTTTGATCCACATTCTCCAGCGCTTCCGAAAAAATCTTGCCGAACGTCCCCGTGTCTGTCACCAGAATGGCCAGCGCACCCGTCAGCGGACCGGGTCCGAATGCCCGCGCCAGAACGACGGTCCAGATCAGAGCGTCCACACCGCGCACAAAATCAAACACCCGGCGCGTGAGAAACCGAACCGAACGCAGCGGGTTGAAATTGCGGGTCGCAAGAAAAGCCAGCGGCAGGGCCACAATGCTTGCCCCCAAGGTTCCGAGGAAGGCCATCAGGATCGTCTCGAAAATGGCCCAGGCCACGTCCTGATGGCGCCACATCTTGTTGGTCCAGAAATCATTCAGGATCGCGCCCGCCTCACCATTTGCGGCCAGCCCAATGAGTTGCGGGAACGACTTGCCATAGTAGGGGCTATCGAGGGTGAAGAAGAACAGCTCCCACCCGTTGAAATAGCGGAACACTTCGGACCGGTTGCGCGTCACGGTCAGGCGGCCGGCATCCGTGGTGATCGCCATCCGGTTCTTTGAGACATTGATCCAGTCGGGCACGTCGCCTGCGGGCAGCTCGGCCTGAACACCCGCCGAACGGGTCGGCGTAGCACGCACCGTGCCATAACCGGGGATGTCATATTCCACCGTCTCGGGGCCGAACCGCACGATATGGCCGTCTTCCAGATCAATCACCGTGGTCTCGCCCAGAGCGACCCAATCCGGCGCTTGGCCTTCGGGATATGCACCCTTGCGCTCACCTTCGATTGCAGCCGAGACTTCACCTGTGCGATTGTCACGCTCGATGTGGGTTTTGTAACTGTAGCTGTCAGCCACCAGCGTCTTGCCGTTTTCCCAGTTGGCGCGTCCGGCCAATCCGGGCACGTCGAAAGCGAAAAACACATAGGTCAGATAGACCAGCACCAACGCAGGCAATCCAAAATTGATCAGGCGCTTTCGGCTGAATAGACGATCAGCCTCGGCCTTCAGCTCATCAAGGGTGAGGTCAGTGGCGAAGGTGCTCATGCCCGCGCTCCTTTCTCGGATCCGTGGGTTAGGCGATCACGCAGATGGCCCGAGATTTGGTCGACCACAACGATGGTGACGAACAACAGCAAGAAAATCGCGGCGGCCTGATCGTACTTGCCCTGCCCCCAGGACATCGAGTTACGCAGCTCATAGCCAAGACCACCTGCACCGACGAAACCCAGAATGGCCGAGGCGCGAATGTTGATCTCGAACCGCAGCAGCGCGTAGCTGACATAGTTCGGCCCAACCTGAGGGATCACGCCCAGGTACATGCGCTGCGACCAGTTCGCGCCGACCGAAGCCAAACCCTCGACCGGTTTCAATGAGGCGTTCTCATTCACCTCAGAAAACAACTTGCCCAGTGCGCCAGCCGTATGGATTGCAATGGCGATCATCGCCGGAACCGGGCCGCCACCCAGAATAAAGATCAGGACCAGAGCGATCACGATTTCAGGGATAGCGCGACAGATATCGGCGATACGCCTAAACAGGGGGATCAGCGCGGGCCAAAGCGCCATTCCACGTGTGGACATCAGCGCAAGGAACGTACCCGCAATGGTGCCGATCAGCGTAGATGCGGCGGCGATGTTGATCGTTTCAATCAGCGCAGGGAAGAACTTGACCAGATTGGCGGGCAACGCGTCGATCTTTTCCCAGGCTTCGGACAGCACCTCTGCCGGGTAGTCAAAGATACGGTGCCAACCATCCGCGAAACTACCGGCATTGCGGTCATCCGCCGTACGAAACCCGGCAACCATCAAAGCCACGAAAACAATCAGAAGAATACCACCATAGACCCGCTTGCGTCGTGTCATCTCGGTATAGTCGGCCCGGATCTGGTCGACGGTCGGGGACCCTGCGGTCAGGTCTGTCATGGAATGCTCCTGAGTGGAAAACGGGGCCCGGCTTGGAACACCGGACCCCGGTCTTTGGGGTGTGCAGGCTTAGTTGGACTTCAGCTTGCGCGCTTCGATGATGATCTCATACGCGTCATGCGTGATCGGCTCGAACGCGCGGGCTTCACCGGCGGCAACGCCGTAGAAGCACTCACGGTCTTTCTCAGCCAGACCAGCCATCAGAGCGGTCATTTTCTCTTTTACATCTGCAGGCAGCGCGGTGCGCAGAACAACCGGACCTTCGGGGATCGGCTTGGATTTCCAAATCTGGACCATGTCGTTCATGTCGACCAGACCGGCATCAACAGCGCGACGCAGCGCGCCCGACTGATACCCATCTTCCCAATCGCCCAGGCCGTCAGCCCAAGTTACGCCACCATCGACGTCACCGTTGTTCACGGCAACGATGGTCTGCTCGTGGCCACCGGTGAATTTCACCTCACCGAAATAGTCGCCCGATTCCATGGTGGAACCCGTTGCCGCTGGGATTTCGATCGACGGGATCAGGTAGCCCGAGGTCGAGTTCGGATCGCCAAAACCAAAGGTCTTGCCCTTCATGTCCTCCAGCGAGGTGATGCCGCTGTCTTTGCGCGCAAAACCGATCGAGAAATAGCCATAACCGCCATCGGTGTTGACCTTGACCAGAACCGGCTCGACCGCTTCGGGATCAGACAAGTAGGTTTTCGCATAACCCGAAGCACCCAGCCACGCCATGTCGATGGTGCCGCCCAGTAGGCCCTGGATCACGCCGTCATAGTCAGCTGGTGCAAACAGTTTGGTTTCAACACCCAGTGTTTCCTCGGTGTATTCGCGCAGGCATTCGTTGTTGTTCAGACGGTCCTGAGCGTTTTCACCGCCCAGAATGCCGATGCGGAATTCGTTGATATCCGCGGCCAGGGCCGGCGCGGCCATTGCAGTTGTGGCCGCTAGGGCTGCCATCAGTTTTTTCATCTGTTTCTCTCCGGTTTGATATGCCGGCCTTTCATCGGCCGGTCGATGAAAGGGGTAGTTGGCTTAGATGGTTGCTTCTGCTTCCATCAGGGCCTTCTGAGTCGCATCCAGCGTCTCAATCTCGGTCGATGTCGCCTCTTCCGAGAAGCTGGCATCAGCGCCATAGATCTCGCGGGCGACGCCGGTTGTCAGTTGCTCAGGCAGGCCGTCGAACACGATGCGACCGTCACGCATACCGACAACGCGGTCGCAATAGCGACGAGCCGTATCCAGCGTGTGTAGGTTGGCGATTACTGTGCGGCCGTCTTCTTCATGGATGCGGCGCAGTGCCTGCATGACGACCTGCGCATTCATCGGGTCCAGCGAGGCAATGGGTTCGTCCGCCAGAATTATGCTTGGATCCTGCATCAGCGCGCGCGCAATGGCGACCCGCTGTTGCTGCCCACCTGACAGCGCCTCGGCCCGTTTGGGTGCGTGCTCTGCAATGCCCAGACGGTCAAGAATATCGATGGCGCGGTGAATTTCCTCCATCGGAAATAGGTTAAACATGGTCGCCAATGTCGAATGGCGGTTCAGCGTACCATGCAGCACGTTCGACACCACATCCATGCGCGGCACCAGATTGAACTGTTGGAAGATCATCGCGCAATCGGCCTGCCAGGCACGCTTGTCGCGGCCCTTCAGCTTGGTGACATCACGTCCTTGGAAAGTGATCTCGCCTTCGCTGGCGTCCGTCAGGCGGTTGAACATCCGCAGCAAGGTCGATTTCCCTGCACCGGAACGACCGATGATCCCGATCATGCAAGGTTTGTCCACGTCCAGCGTGGCCCGGTCCACGGCGATATTGTCGCCAAAGCGCTTGGTCAGTTTTTCGATACGCAGCACGTGCCACCCCCAATACATGTTGGCGGTCAGCTACAGATCCTGCTCAACGAATATGTGTCAGGGCAGTGAAATTTTTGTAACGGCGCAAAATGCGCGGGGGCTACCCTTTGTAGGACGTCGGCGGTATATGCGACGACGACTCTACTGATGACATGAGGCCGCCATGAGCTTTGACCGCACCATCAAGATCGCACCGTCGATTCTGTCCGCCGATTTCGCCAATTTCGGCGCCGAGATTCAGGCCATCGAAGCCCAGGGCGCCGATTGGGTCCACGTGGATGTGATGGACGGTCATTTCGTACCTAACCTGACCTTCGGCCCTCCGGCGGTCAAAGCGTTCCGACCGCATGTGAAAACAGTTATGGATGTCCATCTGATGATCACTCCGGTCGATCCCTACATTCAGGCCTATTCCGATGCCGGTGCCGACATCCTGACCGCGCACATTGAGGCAGGGCCGCACACTCACCGAACCCTGCAAGCGATCCGCGCTGCTGGCATGAAGGCTGGTGTTGCCCTGAACCCTGGCACCCCGGCCGAGGCGGTCGAACACCTGTTGGACCTGACTGATCTGGTTTGTGTGATGACCGTGAACCCCGGTTTTGGCGGGCAGAAATTCATCGACATGACCGACAAGGTCCGCCGTCTGCGCCAGATGATCGGCGACCGCCCCATTCATATTGAGATCGACGGCGGCGTCGATCCAAACACCGCCCCACTGGTCGCGGCGGCTGGTGCCGACGTTCTGGTCGCAGGGTCGGCTGTGTTCAAAGGCGGATCAGTCTCGGCCCCCGAGGTATATGGCCAGAACATCCGTAACGTGCGTGCCGCCGCAGAATCAGCACTTTAACGCCTGCGGGCCATGCACCTGCTGCACTGCGGCTATGTCTGATTTCAGCTACCTAACCGCATAAGCTGCGATTAGGTTTCGGACTGTCAGAATTCAAACCTATGGCGTGTTTCCATGTCCAAACCCTCCTCACCCCGCCCGTACAGCTTTAACCCCGTTGGCATGACCGGGCGCTTGCCGCATAGACTGCGCACGGCACTGGTCAAGCTGTCCAAGGCCCGTTCTTCGGTGCGGCGCATCCGGGCCTATTGGGTCATGAGCGATCAGGACCTGCGCGCACGCAGCTTGAAACGCGAAGACATCATCCGACTGGTTCTGGCGGACGTGATCTAAACGCAGCCCCATTAAAGGTGGTTTGTGGCGCAGGGCTCAGGAGCATCCCTGCGCTATTTGGCTTTGCTTGTCATTCGGGACAGTTTTGCGTCCCGATAGTCAAATTTGGCGCTATCATAGGGCGCGAAGATCGCGTCGCAATCCGTGGCTTCTGGTGATGGAGGTCGAATGAAATCGTGCAGTTCGAAGCCCTTCTCGGCCATCACCGCCACGAAGTCACTGAACCTATAACCACCCTGGTATCGCCGCCGAACCGAGACCTCGGCCAGAACAAAGGCGCAGTTTTGCAGCATTTCGCTTGCGCCCCTGATCACCTCAATCTCGAACCCTTCAGTATCGATCTTCAGGCCAAAAGGCCCATCGTAAGAACGCGCAATCTCATCCAAAGTGCGGACGGGCACCTGTCTTTCCTCTATGCCCGACGTATGCGTACTGGCGGCTTCGTCAAAGGCCATCATCGTGGCGCGCGTTCCCAACACTCGGCCAGCAACTGTCGGTATATGAAGGGTCGTCTGCCCGTTTTCCGCGCCAACGCCACAGGCATGGAAGTCGAAATCAATTTTGTCGCCCCAATTCTTGCGCAGCTTAATTTCATAGTCCGCGATCGGCTCGACCAGAACAAATTTCGCCTTTGGAAAGGCCTCATACAGATGAGAGGTGCCCGACGCGACGCCAACATCGAAAATAGTGGCGGCCTCAAAGCCCAGGCTTGCGATATAGTCCCCGCTCTCTCTATTGACCGATACTTGATAGCCCCGACGTTTCAGACGCCGAGCCAATCGAATTTCGATGTCATCCATAGGTGAATTCTCCGTTGGCGCGCCTAACACAGTCGGCGAAGCAGTCGAGCTAAAGAAACATCGCTTTGCCACAAGCACAACGAAAAAGGCCGCCCCCTGTGGAACGGCCTTCTTTAGTTCAACGTTTAGGCCCGAGATTATTCGACGAATAATCTCAGCACCTTCACCGATTACTCAGTGATTTTCGACACAACGCCGGCGCCGACGGTGCGGCCGCCTTCG